>NZ_JBQXEO010000038.1:0-48433 GCF_052601155.1 Micromonospora yongxingensis | reverse complement strand
CGCCGCGTCGTTTTCCTCCTTCGCTGTTTTCCCCCCCCCCGCCGGTGTACGGCGGCTACGCGGGCCCAGCATGGCCGTGCGGTGGGTCAGCCCTTGGCCTGCGCTTGGAGCTGCCGGAGGTTGTTCAGCTCGCTCTGCTGGGTGGCCTTCATGGTCTGCGCCACCCGGAGCACCTCGGCGTTGTCCGTCTCGCCGAGTGCCGCGTCGATCATGTGGATGCCGCCGAGGTGATGGTTGATCATCAGCTTCAAAAACTGACGGTCGACCTCGATGCCCTGGGCGTCCCGCAGCGCGGCCATCTCCTGTGGGGTGGCCATGCCCGGCATCAGCCCGTTCTTGACCGAAGCCCCGTCGGACATCCACGACATCGGCGGCTGAGACCCGGTCGGGCTCAGCTCCCACTGCCGCAGCCAGGTCTGCATGGCCCCGATCTCACCCTGCTGCCCGGTGGCGATGTCGACGGCGATCTGGCGCACCTCGGGCAGCGTCGCCGACCGGTAGGCGGTCAGGCTCATCTCGACCGCCTGGCTGTGGTGGGTCGTCATGTCCCGCGCGAAGCCCGCCTCGACCGAGGTGTCACCGGGCCGGGTGAGCCCCGGGGTGAGCAGGCCGCCGGCGTACCCGAGCAGCAGGCCCACCACCAGCATGGCGGCCAGCGCCAGCAGGCCGTAGCGCCGCACCGGCGCCCGGACGCCCTCGTCCGGGGCGCCCGGTGCCTCGTCGTGCTCGGTGTCCGTCGTGGCGGGAGCAGTCATCGCCGTCCTTACTGGGTGGGCTGCTGTTGGAGCTCACGCGGCGTGGTGCCGGTGGCCGTGATGCCCGTGTTGCACAGGGCGGTCGGGCCCTCGACGGAGGCGTTCACCCGCAGGTCCTTGATGAACTCGTCGATCCGCTTGTCGTCCGCGTTGTCGACCTTGAGCTGGTAGCCCCACGCCTGGAGCGAGATCGGCTTGTCCAGGCCCTCGTACGGGCTCAGCATCATCTTCTCGACGCCGCGCACCTTGCCGGCGAGCTTGTCGATCTGGTCCTGCGGCAGACCCGGCCGGTAGGTGATCCAGACGGCGCCGTGCTCCAGGCTGTGCACCGCGTGCTCGCTGGCGATCGGGGCGTCGTAGACGTCGCCCATGCAGTTCTGCCAGGCGGCGTTGTGCACCCCGCCCACCGGCGGTGAGTACTTGTAGGTCAGCGGGCCGGACTTGTGCGCCTCGTACTTCAGGCTGTCCGGGTCCGACTTGCGGATGTTGACGATGCCGTCGATGGCGTTGGCCCGCTTGTCCCACGGCTTGGAGCCCTGGAACGAGGCCCAGGCGCCGTAGCCGATGATGCCGGCGGCGAGCACGCCCACGGCGACGAAGAGCGCGATCGGGCCCCAGGCCCGGCCCTGGCTCACCTTGACGGGCGCGATCGGCTTGCGGGGACCCTTGCCACCTGCCCGCGGAGTGCTCGCCGGCTTGCCGGAACCGGCCTTGGCGCCGGACGCCGGCCGGCCCGCGGCCGGCTTCTTGCCGGTGCTGACCACGGTCGGGCGGCGCTCAGGGCCGCCCGGGGTGCTGATGCTCATCGTGCCTCGTCAGGTCGGTCGGTCAGGGGAGTGGCGGGCCGGATGACGCGCAGGGTAGCCGCCGAGTGCCCGAGTCTACCCCCGATAACATGGCTGGGTGACTCCTGCAGAACTCGCCTCGGTCGTCCTTGCCGCCGCCCACGCCGTCTTCGCCGAGCGGGGCCTGGACCAGGCCGCGCTGCCGGAGCGTACGACGGTGGAGCGACCCCGCAACCCCGAGCACGGCGACTACGCCTCCACGCTCGCCCTGCAGTTGAGCAAGAAGGTCGGCGTTCCGCCGCGTGATCTGGCCGCCGCCCTGGCCGACGAGCTGGGTCGCGCGCCCGGGGTCAAGTCGGTGGAGATCGCCGGGCCGGGCTTCCTCAACATCCGCCTCGACGCGGCCGCCGCCGGTCAGCTCGCGCGGGTGATCGTCGAGGCCGGCGCGGAGTACGGCCGCAGCGACCGGCTCGCCGGCGAGAAGATCAACCTGGAGTTCGTCTCGGCCAACCCGACCGGGCCGGTGCACATCGGCGGGGTTCGCTGGGCGGCCGTCGGTGACGCGCTCAGCCGGCTGCTGCGGGCCACGGGCGCCGACGTGGGCACGGAGTACTACTTCAACGACGCCGGGTCCCAGATCGACCGGTTCGCCCGCTCGCTGCTCGCCGCCGCGAAGGGTCAGTCCGCGCCGGAGGACGGCTACGGCGGGGCGTACATCGGTGAGATCGCCGCGGAGGTGCAGGCCCGCCGGCCGGACGTGCTGACCATGGACGACGACGCCGCCCAGGAGGTGTTCCGGGTCGAGGGCGTCGCGCTGATGTTCGACGAGATCCGCTCCTCGCTGCGCGACTTCGGGGTGGAGTTCGACACCTACTTCAACGAGAAGGACCTGCACGACCGGGGTGAGCTGGACCTCGCCCTGGCCCGGCTGCGTGAGCAGGGCCAGGTGTACGAGTCCGAGGGCGCCACCTGGCTGCGGACCACCGACTTCGGTGACGACAAGGACCGGGTGCTGCGCAAGTCCAACGGCGAGTGGACGTACTTCGCCGCGGACTGCGCCTACTACCTGGACAAGCGGGAGCGCGGCTTCGAGCGGGTCGTGATCATGCTGGGCGCCGACCACCACGGCTACATCGGCCGGATGAAGGCGATGGCCGCCTGCTTCGGTGACGACCCGGAGCGCAACCTGGAGATCCTCATCGGGCAGCTGGTCAACCTGCTGCGCGACGGTGCCCCGGTGCGGATGAGCAAGCGGGCCGGCACGGTCATCACTCTGGAGGACCTGGTCGAGGCGATCGGGGTGGACGCCTCCCGGTACGCGTTGGCCCGCTACTCCAGCGACTCACCGATCGACATCGACATCGAGCTGTGGACGCGGGCCACCCGCGACAACCCGGTCTACTACGTGCAGTACGTGGCCGCCCGGACGGCGGGCGTGGCCCGCAACGCCGCCGAGGTGGGGCTGCTCCAGGGCGACGCCGACGACTTCCGCCCCGAGCTGCTCGGGCACGAGAAGGAGAACGAGCTGCTCAAGGCGCTCGCCGAGTTCCCGGCGGTGGTGGCCACGGCCGCCGAGCTGCGGGAGCCGCACCGGGTGGCCCGCTACCTGGAGGAGAGCGTCGCCGCTTCCTTCCACCGGTTCTACGACAACTGCCGGGTGCTGCCGCTGGGCGACGAGGAGGTCACCGACCTGCACCGCGCCCGGCTCTGGCTCAACAACGCCACCCGCACGGTGATCGCCAACGGGCTGCACCTGCTGGGTGTGTCCGCTCCCGAGAGGATGTAGTCCCTGATGCGTGCACACGAGGCTGGTGCGCTGCACGGCGACATCGGCAGCCGGCCGCCCTGGCTGCGTACCCCGGACGACGTCAACGCCCTCGTGCCGGCGCTGTGGCCGCGCAACGTGACGCGCGGCGCCGACGGCGCGGTCGCCGTCGCGGGCCTGAGCGTGCGCGACCTCGCGGCCGAGTTCGGGACCCCGGTGTACGTGCTGGACGAGGACGACCTGCGGTCACGCTGCCGGGACTTCCGGGCCGCCTTCCCGACCGAGGACGTCTACTACGCCGGCAAGGCGTTCCTCTGCCGGGCGGTGGTCCGGATGATCGCCGAGGAGGGGCTGTGCCTCGACGTCTGCACCGGTGGCGAGCTGGCCACCGCGCTGGCGGCCGGGATGCCGCCGGAGCGGATGGGCTTCCACGGCAACAACAAGTCGGTGGCCGAGCTGGGCCGGGCGCTGGACGCCGGCGTGGGGCGGATCATCGTCGACTCGTTCACCGAGATCGACCGGCTGACCGCGCTGGCCCGCGAGCGGGGGGTACGCCCCCGGGTGCTGGTCCGCGTCACCGTCGGCGTGGAGGCGCACACCCACGAGTTCATCGCCACCGCGCACGAGGACCAGAAGTTCGGTTTCTCGCTGGCCGGTGGCGCCGCCGCGACGGCCGCGTTCAAGATCCTCGACGAGGACGTGCTGGAGCTGCGAGGGCTGCACTCGCACATCGGCTCGCAGATCTTCGACACCAGCGGGTTCGAGGTCTCGGCACGCCGGGTGCTCGCCCTGCAGGCGCAGATCCGCGACGCGCGCGGGGTGGAGTTGCCCGAGCTGGACCTCGGCGGCGGCTTCGGCATCGCCTACACCACCCAGGACGACCCGGCCACTCCGCAGGACCTGGCCAAGCGGCTGCGCAAGATCGTCGACTCGGAGTGCGCGGCGGAGAACCTGGCCGTCCCGCACCTGTCGATCGAGCCGGGGCGGGCCATCGTCGGGCCGGCCGTGTTCACCCTCTACGAGGTCGGCACGGTCAAGGACCTCGACGGCATCCGGACGTACGTGAGCGTCGACGGCGGGATGAGCGACAACATCCGCACGGCGCTCTACGACGCGTCCTACTCGGCGACGCTGGCCTCCCGTGCCTCGACGGAGCAGCCGTTGCTCGCCCGCGTGGTGGGAAAGCACTGTGAGTCCGGGGACATCGTGGTGAAGGATGAATTCCTGCCCGCCGACGTGCAGCCCGGAGATCTTGTCGCGGTGCCCGGCACCGGCGCCTACTGCCGCAGCATGGCCAGCAACTACAACCACGTACCCCGGCCGCCGGTGGTCGCGGTGCGTGACGGCCAGGCACGCCTGATCGTCCGGCGGGAGACCGAAGAGGACCTGCTGGCATTGGATGTTGGATGACGTCACCTGTGCGCTTGGCACTGCTCGGCTGCGGCACGGTCGGCCAGGAGGTGGTCCGGCTGCTGCACGAGCAGGCGAGCGACCTGGCCGCCCGGATCGGCGCCCCGCTGGAGATCGCCGGCATCGCCGTCCGGCGGCTCGGCCGCGACCGCGGTGACCTGCCGGTCGACCCCGCCCTGTTCACCACCGACGCGCTCGGCCTGATCAAGCGCGACGACGTGGACGTGGTGATCGAGGTGGTCGGCGGCATCGAGCCGGCCCGAGGCTGGCTGGTCGAGGCGCTGCGCGCCGGCAAGAGCGTGGTCACGGCCAACAAGGCGCTGCTCGCCGAGGACGGCGTGGCGCTGCACGAAGCGGCGGCCGAGGGCGGCGGTGACCTCTACTACGAGGCGTCCGTGGCCGGGGCCATCCCGCTGCTGCGTCCGCTGCGCGAGTCACTGCACGGGGACCGGATCAACCGGGTCACCGGCATCGTCAACGGCACCACCAACTTCATCCTCTCCGCGATGGACGCCACCGGCGCCGGCTTCGCCGAGGCGCTCGAGGAGGCCACCGAACTGGGCTACGCGGAGGCCGACCCGACGGCCGACGTGGAGGGCTTCGACGCGGCGGCCAAGGCCGCGATCCTCGCCTCGCTGGCGTTCCACACCCGGGTCGGCGCCGCCGACGTGCACCGGGAGGGCATCACCGAGGTCACCGCCGCCGACGTGGCCAGCGCCCAGGCGATGGGCTGCACGATCAAGCTGCTCTGCATCGCGGCCCGGGGCGTCGACCCCGCCGGCCGGGAGACGGTCAGCGTCCGGGTGCACCCGGCGATGATCCCGCGCAGTCACCCGCTGGCCAGCGTCAGCGACGCCTTCAACGCGGTCTTCGTCGAGGCGGACGCGGCCGGGCAGTTGATGTTCTACGGCCGGGGTGCCGGTGGGGCGCCGACCGCGAGCGCCGTGCTCGGCGACGTGGTGGCGGTGGCCCGCAACCGGCTCGCCGGGGTGCGGGCGGCCAGCGAGAGCGCGTACGCCGACCTGGCGGTGCGGCCGATGGGTGAGGCGCTGACCCGCTACCACGTCAGCCTGGACGTGGCCGACCGTCCCGGTGTGCTGGCCGCGGTGGCCGGCGTGTTCGCCCGGCACGATGTGTCGATCGCGACGGTGCGGCAGGGCTCGGCGGGTGGGTCGACCGGCGCCACCGGCCGGGCCGGTGACGCCGAGCTGGTCATCGTCACCCACGTGGCGCCGGACGCCGCACTCGCCGCGACGGTGGGCGAGCTGCGTGGTCTGGACATCGTCCGGTCGGTGACGAGCGTGCTGCGGGTCGAGGGCGGGGCGTGAGTCGTTGACACCCGGTGGTGGGGCGCGCGCGTCCCGCCAGGTGGGTAACCCGGGGTGCGCCACCGGTGGCTCGGGCAGGCTGGTCCAGGGTGGCCTGGTCCTCAGGTCGACGCGGCGGTAGAGGCGAGGAGAGCGACATGTGGCGGGGTCTGATCGAGGCGTACCGGGATCGGCTGCCGGTCACCGCGGCCACGCCCGTCGTGACGCTGCACGAGGGGAACACCCCGCTGCTGCCCGCGCCGGTGCTCTCCGCGCGGCTCGGTTGCGACGTGCACCTCAAGGTGGAGGGCGCCAACCCGACCGGCTCGTTCAAGGACCGCGGGATGACCCTCGCGGTCTCCAAGGCGGTCGAGGCCGGCAACAAGGCGATCATCTGCGCCTCCACCGGCAACACCAGCGCCTCGGCGGCGGCGTACGCGGCTCGGGCCGGGCTGACCTGCGCGGTGCTGGTGCCGCAGGGCAAGATCGCGCTGGGCAAGCTGGCCCAGGCGCTGGTGCACGGCGCGAAGCTGCTCCAGGTGAGCGGCAACTTCGACGACTGCCTCGCGACGGCCGCCAAGCTCGCCCAGGACTACCCGGTCGCGCTGGTCAACTCGGTCAACATCGACCGGCTGCACGGGCAGAAGACCGCCGCCTTCGAGATCGTCGAGGCGCTCGGTGACGCGCCCGACATCCACTGCCTGCCGGTGGGCAACGCCGGCAACATCGCCGCCTACTGGATGGGGTACGCGGAGGAGCACGCCGCCGGCACCACCACCCGGGCGCCGAAGATGTACGGCTTCCAGGCCGCCGGCGCGGCCCCGATCGTCACCGGCCAGGTGGTGCCGGAGCCGTCCACCATCGCCACCGCGATCCGGATCGGCAACCCGGCGAGCTGGACCAAGGCGCTGGACGCCCGGGACGCCTCCGGTGGTCTGATCGCGGCGGTGACCGACCGGGAGATCCTGTCCGCGTACCGGCTGCTCGCCCGCGAGGTGGGGGTCTTCGTCGAGTTGGGCAGCGCGGCCAGCGTCGCCGGCCTGCTCCAGCACGCGGCGGCGGGTGCGGTGCCGCCCGGTTCGACGGTGGTCTGCACGGTGACCGGCCACGGCCTGAAGGACCCGGAGTGGGCGATCTCCACGGCGCCCGCCCCGCTGACCATCGCGAACGACCCGCTGGCGGCGGCCCGCGCCCTCGACCTGGCCTGAGCGGCCGCCGCGCCGCCGCGCCTGGGCGGCGGTCAGCTCCGGAAACGGGGCCGGTGACGGTCGGCGTGGGGCCGGCGCGGGTCAGGGTGATCCAGTCCGGCACACTTTCGGGTATCCCCGCCCGCAGTCTCTTCCAGGAGTGAGCCAGGCCGATGTCGCTGCTCGCCAGATTCAGCCTCGCCAACCGAGGGCTGATCGCCCTCATCGCGGTGGTGACCACGGCGTTCGGAGCGTTCGCCGTACCGTCGCTGAAGCAGCAACTGCTGCCGTCGCTCGAGTTCCCGGCCGCGTTCATCGTGGCCTCCTACCCCGGCGCCGGACCCGAGATCGTCGAGTCGCAGGTGACCGAGCCGATCGAGAACGCCCTCCAGGGCATCCCCGGTCTGGACAAGGTCACCTCCACCTCCCGTGAGGGGTCGGCCACCGTCCAGGTGCAGTACGAGTTCGGCACCGACCTGGACGACGTCGTCAACAAGATGCAGACCGCGCTGAGCCGCATCGACGCCCAACTGCCGGAGAGCGTCGACCCGCAGGTCATCGCGGGCAGCACCGACGACCTGCCAGCGGTGGTGCTGGCTGCGGCCGGCACCGCGGACGAGCGGGCGCTCGCCGAGAAGCTGCGCGCGACGGTGGTGCCGGAGCTGGAGGGCATCGAGGGGGTCCGCACGGTCGAGGTGACCGGAACCCGCGACGACGTCGTGGTGGTCACCCCCGACCCGGCCAGGATGGCGGCGGCGAAGCTCCAGCCGACGGCGATCGGCGCCGCGCTGAAGACCAACGGCGTGGCGGTCCCGGCCGGCGCGGTGAACGACGGCAACCTGGCCCTCCCGGTGCAGGTCGGCACGCCGGTCACCACCCTGGACGACCTGCGCGGCATCGTGGTCGCCCCCGGCGCGACCCCTGTCCGTCTCGGTGACGTCGCGGCCGTCGAGCAGACGCTCGCGCCGGCCACCGCCATCACCCGGACCAACGGCAAGGACAGCCTCGGCATCGCGGTCACCGCGGCGCCCGACGGCAACGCCGTGGAGATCTCCCACGAGATCCGGGACCGGCTCGCCGACCTGAGGGACGCCTCCGGCGCGGAGCTGACCGTGGTCTTCGACCAGGCGCCGTTCGTCGAGAAGTCGATCGAGTCGCTGACCACCGAGGGCCTGCTGGGCCTGTTGATGGCGGTCATCGTCATCCTGGTGTTCCTGCTGTCGGTGCGCTCGACCGTGGTCACCGCGGTCTCCATCCCGCTCTCGGTGCTGGTGGCGCTGATCGCTCTCTGGATCGGCGACTACTCGCTCAACCTGCTCACCCTCGGCGCGCTGACCATCGCGGTCGGGCGGGTGGTCGACGACTCGATCGTGGTGTTGGAGAACATCAAACGCCACCTGGAGTACGGCGAGGAGAAGCGCCACGCGATCATCACCGGCGTCCGCGAGGTGGCCGGCGCGGTGACCGCGTCCACGCTCACCACGGTCGCGGTGTTCGCGCCGATCGCGCTGGTCGGCGGGTTCGTCGGGCAGCTCTTCGCGCCGTTCGCGATCACCGTGACGGTGGCCCTGCTCGCCTCGCTGCTGGTGTCGTTGACCGTGATCCCGGTGCTGGCGTACTGGTTCCTCAAGCCGCGTGGCGGCACCGCCGACGACGAGGCGGTACGGCGCGGCGCGGAGGAGAAGGAACTGCGCAGCCCGTTGCAGCGGGCGTACCTGCCGGTGATCGGGTTCGCGACCCGCAAGCGGTCGACCCGCTGGATCACCGTCGGGCTCGGTCTGCTGGTGCTCTTCGGCACCTTCGGGTTGGCCCAGAAGCTGGAGACCAACTTCCTGGACGACTCCGGTCAGGACACACTCAGCTTCCAGCAGGAGCTGCCGGCGGGCAGCGGCCTGACCGCCACCGACGCGGCCGCCAAGCAGGTCGAGACGGTGCTCGGGCGTACCGACGGGGTGGAGACCTACCAGGTGACCGCCGGCGGCGGGGACAACCCGTGGGCGGGTGGCGGCGGCAACAACACCGCGACCTGGTCGGTGGCGCTCGACGGGGACACCGACGCTAAGCAGATGCGCGAGGTGCTGCGCAAGGAGTTCGACAAGCTCGGCACCGGACTGGGCGAGATCAGCTTCGGCGGCGGGCAGGACGCCTCCACCAGCCAGCTCGAGGTGATCGTCCAGGGCAGCGATCCGGAGGTGCTGACCCGGGCCGCCGAGGCGGCGCGGACGGCGATGGCCGGCGTTCCGGACGTCGAGGACGTCACCACCAGCCTGGCCGCGCGGGTGCCGCGGGTCGACGTGACCGTCGACCGGGTCGCCGCGGGCCGGGTCGGGCTCACCGAGGCCGCGGTGGGTCAGCTCGTGTCGCAGGCGTTCCGCGGCGCGCCGCTGGGTCAGGTCGCGCTCGACGGCCAGCAGCAGAACGTGGTGCTGCGGCTGGGCGCGCGGCCGCCGGTGTCGGTGGAGGAACTGCGGGCGCTGCCGGTGGGTCCGGTCAAGCTGGACGACATCGCGGACGTCACCCAGGCCGAGGGGCCGCAGCAGGTCACCCGGATCGACGGTGAGCGCAGCGTGTCCGTGACCGGCACGGCGACCGGCTCGAACCTGGGCGCCACGAGCCAGGAGCTGCAGAAGCGGCTGGACGGCATCGACGTGCCGGGGGCGACCTTCGTCATCGGCGGCGTCAGCGCGGACCAGGCGGACGCGTTCGGCGACCTGGGCCTGGCGGTGCTGGCCGCGATCGCGATCGTGTTCCTGATCATGGTGGCGACGTTCCGCAGCCTCACCCAGGCCCTGATCCTGCTGATCTCCATCCCGTTCGCGGCGACCGGCGCGATCGGCCTGCTGCTCGTGACCGGGACGCCGCTGGGTGTGCCGGCGCTGATCGGCGTGCTGATGCTGGTCGGCATCGTGGTGACCAACGCGATCGTGCTGCTCGACCTGATCAACCAGTACCGGGCCCAGGGCATGGGTGTCGGGGAGGCGGTGGTCGAGGGTGGCCGTCGCCGGCTGCGCCCGATCCTGATGACCGCCGTCGCGACCATCTTCGCGCTGCTGCCGATGGCGCTCGGGTTGACCGGTGAGGGCGGCTTCATCTCCCAGCCGCTGGCGGTCGTGGTGATCGGTGGCCTGCTCAGCTCGACGCTGCTCACCCTGATCCTGGTGCCGACGCTGTACACGATGGTGGAGCACACCAAGGAGTCGCTGCGGGAGCGGCGCCGCCAGCGGCGCTCCGGCGAGCCGGTGGTGACCGGACCGGCGACCGACGAACCGGCCGGCCCGAACCAGGTCGCGGTGCCGTCCGGTGCGCCGGCCGTGGCACACGCCGAGGGTTCGCAGCCGGTGGCGGGGCGACCTGCCCCGTCGGGTGCGCTGGTGGACGGCACGGACCAGTTCGAGGTGCTGCGGCTGCCCCGTAGCCGTACCTCGCCGCTGCCCCCGTCGGAGCCGACCGAGTAGTCGGACCGCGTCGTGCGACGCCCCCGGCGGGTTTCGACCCGCCGGGGGCGTCGCGACTTTCCGGGTCGGAACGTCGCGGGTGGACCGGAGACCGGTCGTGGCTGGTCGGGCGCGGTATCGAACGTTGTCATCCGGGTATGGTCCTGCTCCGTGGCGTCCACCCTCTCCGTCCTGACCGGTAACCGGAGTTTCCGTAACCTCTTCCTCGCCGAGCTGGTGGTCTTCGGTGCCGACTGGTTCGTCATGGTGCCGCTGCTGGTGTTGCTGCCCCAGCTGACCGGCAGCGGTGTCTGGGGCGCGCTGGTGCTGGCGGTGGACACCGGCATCGTGGCGCTGCTGCTGCCGTACACCGGCACGGTGGCCGACCGGTTCGACCGCCGCAAGATCATGATCGCCGCGAACGTGGCCGCGCTGCTCGGCGTGTTGCTGCTGCTCGGCGTACGGGCCGGAACGGCCTGGCTGGCGCTGGTCGCGATCGGCGTGGTCGCGGTCGCCAAGGCGTTCTATTCGCCGGCCGCCCAGGCCGCGCTGCCGAACGTGCTGGAGCCCGACGAGCTGGCGGCCGGCAACGCGGTGGCCGGCTCGGCCTGGGGCACCATGACGGTGGTCGGCGCCTCGCTCGGCGGCGTGCTCAGCTCGGCGGCCGGCCCGTACGTCTGCTTCTGGGTGGCGGCGGTGGGCTTGGCGCTCGCCGCGGGCCTCGCCGGGCGGATCCGCCGGCCGTTGCAGGCGCCCCGGGACGCCGACCGGCCGGCCCAGCGGACCTGGGCGGCGGTCCGCGAGGCGCTCGGCTACATCGGGCACCGGCCCCGGGTGCTGGCGCTGGTCACGGTGAAGTCGGCGGTTGGCCTGGGCAACGGGGTCCTGACCGTGTTCCCGCTGCTCGCCGGCGTGTACGGGGTCGGCTCGCTGGGCGCCGGCCTGCTCTTCGCGGTGCGCGGGGCGGGGGCTCTGGTGGGCCCGATCCTGATGCGTCGGGTGTTGACCAACAGGTCCTGGTTGCTGCCCGGACTGGCGCTGTCCATGTCGCTCTACGGCCTGTCCTACCTGGGTGCTTCGGTGGTCCGCTGGTTTCCGCTGGTGCTGCTGCTGGTCTTCGTGGCGCACTTCGCCGGCGGCAGCAACTGGGTGATGTCGAACTTCGCGCTGCAGGGCGAGGTGCCGGACCGGCTGCGGGGGCGCGTCTTCGCCACCGACATGATGCTCGCGACGCTGGCCATCTCGGTGAGCCAGCTCGCGGTCGCCCTGGTGGTGGACGTGGTGGACGAGCGGGTGGTGCTGGCCGGCTGCGGGCTGGTCACCCTCGTGTACGCGGTCGGCTGGCGGATCGCGACCCGCCGGCTCTCGCTCACCGAGCCGACCGCCACGCCGGTTCCGGACCCGGCCGGCTGAGCGCACCGGTCCCATGCTGCGGGCGCGGGACCGGAACGTCGGTGCCGACCCCTAGCATGAGCCCGTGCCGACGAACTTCACCGCCGGGCCGGTCCGGGTCCGGGTCCCCGCCACCAGTGCCAACCTGGGCCCGGGCTTCGACGCGCTGGGCCTCGCCCTCGGTCTCCACGACGACCTGGCCGCCGAGGTCACGACGGGTGGGGTCCGGGTGACGGTGACCGGGCAGGGCGCCGGTGAGCTGCCCGACGACGACCGGCACCTGGTGGTGCGGGCGATGCGGGCCGCCTTCGACGTGCTCGGCGCCCAGCCCGAGGGGCTGAGCGTGGAGTGCGTCAACCGGATCCCGCAGGCGCGCGGGCTGGGCTCGTCGTCCGCCGCGATCGTCGCCGGGGTGTTGCTGGCCCGTGCCCTGGTCACCGACGGGGAGCGGCGGCTGGACGAGGCGGCAGTCCTCCGGCTGACCGCCGAGATCGAGGGCCACCCGGACAATGTGGCGCCGTGCCTGCTGGGTGGCTTCACGTTGGCCTGGTCCGAGCCGACCGGCGCCCGCGCGGTTTCCCTGCCGGTCGCCGAAGGGGTGCGGCCCACTCTTTTTGTGCCCGAGGTGCGCGGGTTGACCGCGTCGGCGCGGGCCGCGTTGCCGGCCACCGTGCCGCACGGCGACGCCGCGTTGACCGCCGGGCGGGCGGCGCTGCTGGTGCACGCGCTGACCACGGACCCGGCGCTGCTGCTGCCCGCCACCGTCGACCGGCTCCACCAGGATTACCGCGCACCCACGATGCCGGCGACATCGGCCCTGGTCAACGCGTTGCGAGCGGCTGGTGTGGCGGCTGTGGTCAGTGGGGCCGGCCCGACCGTTCTGGCGCTCAGCGAGCCTTCAGCGGGCTTCCCGCTGGGAACAGACTGGCAGATCTGGAAGTTACCGATAGACGTCAGCGGTGCGCGGGTCGCCCGGGGTAGACTTGGACACGCCGAGCGGGACCCTGTTGCCGCAGGTCGGAAGAGTTGATTACGCTCTAGACCTAGCACAGCCGCGAAGCACGCGATCTCCTGCGGGGCGGCGCACCCCCGAAGCTCTCGGCGGTCAGCCCGTCACCCCTGCCAAGGCCCACGCCGCACCGCAGTTTCCACAGGTCGCCGCAGACGGCGAGACCTGCTCACCGACCTCTGGTGAGTCGGGATACCGACCGGCTGCTGTGTCACAGACTCCCGCGACGCGTCCTTGCGAGGCGGGTGCACCGAGGCCGCCCGGCCACCTGAGCTCCGACTCCGGGCAGTCCCGGCCTATCGAGGGAAGGAATCCATTGAGCGACACCACCGACGTGACGTCGGATGTTTCCAACGTCGCTGGCGATGCCACCACCGCCGCTCCCGCCCGTCGGCGGCGTAGCGGCACCGGTCTGTCGGCGATGCTGCTGCCAGAGCTGCAGAGCCTGGCCGCGTCGCTCGGCATCTCCGGCACGGCTCGCATGCGCAAGGGCGAGCTGATCGCCGCGATCTCCGAGCGGCAGGGCGGCAACGCCGCCGGGACCCCTCGACCGCGGGCCGAGGTAGCGGCTGCGGCCGCTCCGACCCGTGAGGAGGTGCGGGAGACCGTGGACCGTCCGGCGGCCGAGGCACGCAGCACCGACCAGGCGCCGGCCGAGCCGGCCGCCGAGACCGAGACCCGGGGTCGTACCCGGCGGAGCCGCACCACCGCGGCGGAGGCGCGTACCACTGAGGCGCGTCCGACCGAGGCGCGTGCCGCCGAGGCGCGTACCGACGAGGCGGAAGCCGGCGAGCGGACCGACCGGGGCGAGAACCGCCGGGACCGGGCCGAGCGTCCGGACCGCGTGGAGCGTGCGGACCGCGGCGAGCGGGGCGACCGTGCCGAGCGCAGTGACCGAGGCGAGCGGGGCGAGCGTGCCGAGCGGGGCGACCGTGCCGAGCGTGGCGAGCGTGCCGACCGGGGCGACCGTGCCGAGCGCGGCGACCGCAACGATCGTGCGGAGCGTGCCGACCGTGGCGAGCGCAACGACCGTGGCGAGCGTGCCGACCGTGGCGAGCGCGCCGAGCGCAACGAGCGCACTGACCGGGGCGACCGCAACGACCGGGGTGACCGCAACGACCGGGGTCAGCGCGCCGAGCGCGACACCGACGACGATGACGGCGAGGGCGGCGGCCGGCGTGGCCGGCGCAGCCGCTTCCGGGACCGTCGGCGTGGCCGTGGCGAGCGCACCGAGACCGGTGGCGACTCCGGTGGGCGTGAGCCGCAGGTCAACGAGGACGACGTGCTCGTTCCGGTGGCCGGCATCATCGACGTGCTCGACAACTACGCCTTCGTGCGGACGACCGGTTACCTGGCCGGTCCGAACGACGTGTACGTCTCGATGTCCCAGATCAAGAAGTACGGCCTGCGCCGCGGTGACGCGATCACCGGTGCGGTGCGTGCGGCCCGCGAGGGCGGCAACAGCGGCGACCAGCGGCGCGACAAGTACAACCCGCTGATGCGGCTGGACACCATCAACGGCATGGAGCCGGAGGAGGCGCGGCGCCGGCCGGAGTTCTACAAGCTCACGCCGCTCTACCCGCAGGAGCGCCTGCGGCTGGAGACCGAGCCGCACATCCTGACCACCCGGGTCATCGACCTGGTCATGCCGATCGGCAAGGGCCAGCGGGCGCTCATCGTGTCGCCGCCGAAGGCGGGTAAGACGATGGTGCTGCAGGCGATTGCGAACGCGATCACCCGCAACAACCCGGAGTGCCACCTCATGGTGGTGCTGGTCGACGAGCGGCCCGAAGAGGTCACCGACATGCAGCGTTCGGTGAAGGGCGAGGTCATCGCGGCCACGTTCGACCGGCCGCCGCAGGACCACACAACGGTGGCCGAGCTCGCGATCGAGCGGGCGAAGCGCCTGGTCGAGCTGGGGCACGACGTGGTCGTGCTGCTGGACTCGGTGACCCGGCTGGGCCGGTCGTACAACCTGGCGGCGCCGGCCAGCGGCCGGATCATGTCGGGTGGTATCGATTCCACCGCGCTCTACCCGCCGAAGCGCTTCCTCGGCGCGGCCCGCAACATCGAGAACGGCGGGTCGCTGACCATCCTCGCCACCGCGCTGGTGGAGACCGGGTCCATGGCGGACACGGTCATCTTCGAGGAGTTCAAGGGCACCGGTAACGCGGAGCTGAAGCTGGACCGGAAGATCGCCGACAAGCGGACCTTCCCGGCCATCGACATCAACCCGTCCGGCACCCGTAAGGAAGAGGTCCTCCTCGCGCCTGAGGAGCTGGCCATCATCCACAAGCTCCGCAAGGTGCTGCACTCGCTGGACTCGCAGGCGGCGCTGGACCTGCTGCTGGACCGGCTCAAGCAGTCCCGCACCAACATCGAGTTCCTGATGCAGATCGCGAAGTCGACGCCGGGGGAGTGATCCCCGGGTGACCGCCGAAGGGGCACGGCCGAGATGGCCGTGCCCCTTCGTCGTGTCCACCCGCCGTGCGGACGGGCGACGGGTGTGAAGTTTTCCTTCGGTTCAGTCGGTACGTCTTGAAACTTCTATTCACAATCGGGTTGACTGTCGTCCATGCGTACCCGCAGACGATCCGCCCGCCGCACCGGCGTCCTGCTGCTGACGCCGCTGCTCGCCCTGGCCGTTCCGGTGCCGGCGACCGCCGCGCCGGCCCCGCCCGCCGTCGCCGCCCCGACGGCCGCTCCGGCCGCCGCCGCCACCGGCCTGGAGCCGGCCGGCGGCCTGGAGACCACGAAGGCCACCCGACCGGTCGCGCCGGGGGTGCAGCTCACCTCCTTCGACCGGTACGACGCCGACGGCTGGCTGCGTGCCGACGCGCTCACCACCGACCTCACCGGTGGGGCCACCGTCGACTACGTCAACTCCGGAGCGGTCAGCCGTGCCGAGCCTCTGCGCACGGCGGTGGACAGCTCGCGCGCGGTCGCGGCGGTCAACGGCGACTTCTTCGACATCAACAACTCCGGCGCCGCCCAGGGGGTCGGCATCCGCGACGGTGAGCTGATCCAGTCGGCGGTCAGCGGGCACCGTAACGCGGTGGCGGTCACCGCCGACGGGCTCGGGCGCGTGATCGAGGTGAACTTCGACGGCACCGCCACCCTGCCGGGCGGCCCGGTTGCGCTCACCCAGTTCAACAACATCGTGCAGGCCGACGGCATCGGTGCGTTCACCGAGCTCTGGGGGACGTACTCCCGGCAGCGGGCGGTGGAGGGCGCGGCCCGGGTCGTCGAGGTCACCGTCGTCGGCGGCCGGGTGGCCGCGGTTGCCGGCGCGGCCGGCAGCGGCCCGATCGTCGCCGGCAGCACGGTGCTGCTCGGTCGCGACGCCGGCGCGGACGCGCTGGCCGGGCTCCGCGCCGGTGACCCGGTGACGGTGGCCTGGCGGCCCAAGCCGTCCGACGGCAGCACCCTGCACGCGGCGGTCGGCGGCGGCAACGTCCTGGTCCGCGACGGAGTCGTGCAGACCATCGCCGATCCCGCGCTGGCCCCGCGCACCGCGGTCGGCTTCACCGCCGACGGTCGCAAAATGATCATGTTGACGGTGGACGGCCGGCAGGCCGACAGCCGTGGCGTCACCCAGACCGAGATGGGCCGGATGATGGCCGAGCTGGGCGCCCACCACGCGCTCAACCTGGATGGCGGCGGCTCGTCCACGCTGCTGGCCCGGGAGCCGGGTGCGCCGGCCGTGCAGGTGGAGAACAGCCCCTCCGACGGCAGTGAGCGGCCCGTGCCCAACGGCCTGGCCATCTACGCACCGAAGGGCAGCGGCCGGCTCACCGGCTACTGGGTGGAGACCGCCAGCGACCCCACCGCCGCCCCGGGCGTCTCGCCGGTGGGCGGTGGCCGGCCGGACCGGGTCTTCCCCGGGCTGACCCGCACTCTCACGGCGGCCGGCTACGACGAGACGTACGGCCCGGCCGCCGGCACGCCGACCTGGCGGGCGACTCCGGCGGTACGCGGCCGGGTCGACCGGCACGGGGTGTTCCACGCCGGCGCTCCGGGGGCCAGCACGGTCACCGCCGCCCGTGGCCGGGCCTCCGGCTCGCTGGGCCTCACCGTGCTCGGCCCGTTGCAACGGATCGGTTCCACAGTCGACCGCGTCGGGCTGACCGGCCGGGACGGCAGCGCGGTGGTCGGGGTGGTCGGCTACGACGCCGAGGGCAACACGGCGCCGATCGAGCCGGCCGACCTGACCCTCGACTACGACCGGGACCTGCTGCGTGTCGTACCCACCGGGAACGGCAACCTCGCCGTCACCGCGCTGCGGGACACCGGCTCCGGCCTCATCACTGTCCACGTCGGACGGACCAGTGCCGTCGTGCCGGTCACCGTCGGGCTGACCGACGTGCCGGTGGCCGGCTTCGAGGACGCCGCGTCCTGGCGGTTCAGCCAGGCCCGCGCCAGCGGATCGGTCGCGCCGGCGCCGGGCCACACCGGCACCGGCCTGCGGATGTCGTACGACTTCAGCCAGTCCACCGGCACCCGGGCCGCGTACGCCGACCCGCCGGCCTGGATCGAGGTGCCCGGCCAGCCGCAGGCGTTCGGCATGTGGATCCACGGCAACGGCACGGGGGAGTGGCCCAGCCTGCACCTGCACGACGCCCAGGACACCCAGCACGTGCTGCGCGGTCCCCTGATCACGTGGACCGGCTGGCGGTACGTGGAGTTCGCGGTGCCCGCCGGGGTGCAGTACCCGGTGCGGGTGCGCCGGTTCTACGTGGCCGAGACCAACGCCGCCGCGCAGTACACCAGCGAGGTGGTCATCGACGACCTGGTGGCGAAGGTGCCGCCCTCCGTGGACGTGCCGGCGGAGACGCCGCGTACCGACCGGGTGGTGGTCCGCGACGGCACCGTGGACGGCGCTCCCTGGCGGTTCGCCGTGCTGTCCGACGCCCAGTTCGTCGCCGCCGCCCCCAACAGCGACCTGGTCGCCCAGGCCCGTCGGACGCTGCGCGAGGTGAAGGCCGCCCGGCCGGACTTCCTGCTGATCAACGGGGACTTCGTCGACACCGCCTACCCGGCGGACTTCGCGCTGGCCAGGCGGATCCTCGACGAGGAGCTGGGCGATGCGCTGCCCTGGTACTACGTGCCCGGCAACCACGAGATCATGGGTGCGCCGATCAGCAACTTCCAGGCCGCGTTCGGTGCCACCTCGCGGGTCTTCGACCACGCGGGCACGCGGTTCGTCACGCTGAACTCGTCCACCGGCACGCTGCGCGGCGGTGGCTTCGACCAGGTCCGGATGCTGCGGGAGGCGCTGGACGCGGCGGCCACCGACAAACGCGTCGGCTCGGTCGTCGTGCTGCACCACCACCCGGCGCGCGACCCCAGCCCCGCTGAGGCCAGCCAGCTCGGCGACCGCAAGGAGGCGGCGCTGCTGGAGCAGTGGCTGGCCGACTTCCAGCACCGCACCGGCAAGGGCGCGCTCTTCGTCGGCGGGCACGTCGGCACCTTCCACGCCGAGCGGGTGGACGGGGTGCCGTACGTGATCAACGGCAATGCGGGCAAGACGCCGTCCACCCCGGCGGACCAGGGCGGCTTCACCGGATGGTCGGAGTTCGGCGTGGACCCGGTCACCCCGGCCGAGGCCGACCAGGCCCGGCGCGACCCGCGCGCCGAGGGACCCCGCTGGGTGGACGTGGAGTTCCACGCCCACGTGGACCGTCTGGCGCTGACCGCCCCGGCCAGCGTCGCGGTCGGCACCCCGGCGCGGGTCACCGCCACGCTGACCCAGCCCGGTGGCCGTACCGTCCCGGTGGCCGCCCCGGTCAGCGCCGACTGGGCCGCCTCACCGCAGGTGTACGTCGGCTCGGCGGCCGGGGTACGCCCCTGGCACACCGCCCGTTTCGACCCGGCAACCGGCACCCTGACCGCCCTGCGTCCCGGCGCCCCGGTACGCCTGACGGTCACCGTCAACGAGATGCGCACCGAAGCGACCATCGCCATCATCCGCTGACGTGTGCGGAAGGGTCCCTTCCTGTCTTCCCAGGAAGGGACCCTTCCCTGCGCGGCAGACCTCGGAAGCCGCGACCCTCAGAAGTCCCCGTCGGCGACCTGGAAGACCGTGAGGCCCAGGGCGCGCCACATCTGGACCACCTGGACACGGTCGTCGAAGACGCCGACCACCCGGTAGCGGTCCCGGATCTCCCGGTCGTAGATCTCGCGTTTGACGATCGAGTCCTTGCGTGAGTCGCCGACGGCACGCAGGTGCAGACCGAGGTAGGGGACCCGGACGTGCCGGGCCAGCCACGCCTCGGTGGCGGCCCGGGCCGAGGCGTCCCGCCCGGAGCAGAAGACCACCCCGTAGCCGGCCGCGTGCATCGCCCGGACCGCCGCGATCACCGCCGGGTTCGGCTCGTCCTCGCCGACCCGGGTCATGTCGTACGGGCTGCGCGAGACGGCCAGCGCGACGGTGCCGTCGATGTCCACGAGCACGATCTCCGGCGGCTCGGTCGACGGGGGGTGGACGGTGGCGGGCCGTCCGGTGCGGGCCTGCGGCACCGGCAACGGCAGCGCCCGCCCCGCCAGGTACCGCTCGTGCAGTCGGGAGATCACGTCCGCACCGACCCGGTCGGCCTCCGGACGGGCGGCGTCGCGGCGCAGGCACTCGGCCAACGGCACGTCGGTGAAGTCGTGCACCTCGAACTCCGCGCCGTACCGGGCGGCCAGGTCGGCCCAGTCCCGCAGGGTCCGCGAGCGTAGGTTGGTGTCGTCCACGCAGACGTCCGCGCGGGCACGCAGCAGCGCCTCGACCTGGGCTCGCTGGACCACGGTCACCTGCGCCTCCGCCCACTGGGTGAAGAGCCGCTCGCCGTGCAGCATGCGGCGCAGGTCGTCGCGGTTGACCCGGACCACGGAGGGCTGGAGGGTCCGGGCGAAGGTCGTCTTGCCGGACGCGGGCAGTCCACGGGTGGCGATCAGGCGGGTCATCGGCTCCCCTCCGGCTCGGCGTGCGTACCCCCGACGGGGTACTCGGCGGCGGGCCGCCGACCGGGTGAATGCCCGGCCAGGCGGCGGGAATGCGGACGGGTGGGCACGTGTTGACGATGCTGGACGAGGTGTGCGGCCCGATTATCGGGTCGGCTCAGGCCCATGGCACACTGGTCAATCGGCCACCGGTTCCGGTTCACGCCCGAGCCCGTCGTGCACGGCGCGACGGGCGGTGACGGCGACCCGGCGACCACCAACGAGAGGACCGAGGCGAGATGAAGGCAAACATCCACCCGGAGTACGTGACCACCGAGGTCAGCTGCTCCTGTGGCAACACGTTCACGACCCGCAGCACCGCCAAGGGCGGGGCGATCCACGTCGAGACCTGCAGCGCCTGCCACCCGTTCTACACCGGTAAGCAGCGCGTTCTCGACACCGCCGGTCGGGTCGCGAAGTTCCAGCAGAAGTACGCCAAGGTTCAGGCGAAGAAGGCCAAGTAACTTACCGTTCGGCGCCCGTGTCCGGTTTCGCACCGGACGCGGGCGCCGTCCGCATTCCACCCGTCTTCGCCCTGGCACCGCACCCGTCGAAGGAGCATCCGCAGCATGAGCAGCGAGCGTCTGGCCGGTCTCCTCGACGAGTACGCGGAGCTGGAGAAGCGGCTGGCCGATCCGGCCATCCACGCCGACCAGGCCACCGCGCGTCGGGTCGGCCGCCGGTACGCCGAGCTGGTGCCGCTGTACAAGGCCGCCGGTGAGCTGGAGCAGGCACGCGCCGACCTCGCCGCGGCCCGGGAACTCGCCGCCGAGGATCCCTCCTTCGCGGCCGAGACCGAGGCGATCGCGGCGTCCCTGCCGGCCCTGGAGGAGCGTCTCGCCGAGTTGCTCATCCCGCGTGACCCGCACGACGCCAAGGACGTGATCGTCGAGATCAAGGCCGGCGAGGGCGGTGAGGAGTCCGCGCTCTTCGCCGGTGACCTCCTGCGCATGTACAGCCGGTACGCCGAGCGCCACGGCTGGATCACCGAGGTGATCGACGCGCAGGACTCCGACCTCGGCGGGGTCAAGGACGTCTCGCTGTCGATCAAGACAAAGGGCGTCCCGGAGGGCGGCAACGGCGTCTGGTCGCGGCTCAAGTGGGAGGGCGGCGTGCACCGGGTGCAGCGGGTCCCGGTCACCGAGTCGCAGGGCCGCATCCACACCTCCGCAGCCGGAGTGCTGGTGCTGCCGGAGGCCGAGGACGTCGACGTCACCATCGACCAGAACGACCTGCGCATCGACGTGTTCCGCTCGTCCGGCCCGGGTGGCCAGTCGGTCAACACCACCGACTCGGCGGTGCGGATCACCCACCTGCCCACCGGCATCGTCGTCTCCTGCCAGAACGAGAAGTCCCAGTTGCAGAACCGGGAGCAGGCCATGCGGATCCTGCGGGCACGGCTGCTCGCCGCGGCACAGGAGCAGGCCGACGCCGCCGCCTCGGACGCCCGCAAGGCGCAGGTGCGCACGGTGGACCGCTCGGAGCGGATCCGCACCTACAACTTCCCGCAGAACCGGATCACCGATCACCGGATCGGCTACACCGCGTACAACCTGGATCTGGCGCTCGCCGGTGAGCTGGACGGGGTGCTGGACGCCCTCACCGAGGCCGACCGGGCCGCCCGGTTGGCCGGCGACACCGAGCTGACCCGCCGCTGAGCGATCGCCGCCGTCGGCGTCCGGCGGCGGGGCTCATCGCACCGGCGCTCAGCTCGCGCGGGGGCGGGACTTGGCGGCCAGCATCTCCCGGTCGGCCTGCTCGAAGGCGACACTGAGCGCGTTGCGCAGACCGCTGCCGCCGGAGACCTCGGCGAACCCGATGCTCACCCCGACCGGGGTGCCCGGCACCAGCGACTCCCAGTCCTCCGCGAGGACCGCGGCCTCGATCCGGCGGGCCACCTCGGCCGCCTCGGCCATGCCGGTGTCCGGCAGCACCACCACGAACTCGTCGCCGCCGTAGCGGGCCACGAAGTCGCCCCGCCGCATCACCCGGTTGATCACTCCGGCGATGCGTTGGAGCACCAGGTCCCCGGTGTGGTGCCCGTGCCGGGTGTTGACCGCCTTGAAACCGTCCAGGTCGCAGACGCCGATCACGACCTGCTCGCCACGGGTGACCACAGCGGTGATGTACCGCTCCAGACGCCGCCGGTTGGGCAGCCCGGTGAGCGGGTCGGTCAGCGCCTCGCCCTCGAACCGCGCCGCCTCCCGGCGCATCTCCTCGTGGTCGATCCGGGCGGCGATGCCGTCGATGTAGACGTCGCGCAGACGGTCGTTGCGCTGCGCGGCGAGCCGGAACGCCAGCCGGTCGGCGCGGTGCGCCGCCAGGTGGTCGCCGGCCCGGCTCAGCGCGATGCTGCGCAGCCGGGCGGGCTCGGCCGCGCCGAGCGTCTCGGTGGACACCAGGATGGTGTCCAGCCGGGTGACCGCCTCGATCGGGCGCCCGTCGGCGACGGCCAGGCAGACCAGCCCGAGTTGACGCATGTCGCGGGCGCGGGCGCTGTCCCCGCCGTGGTTGAGCAGCCGGGACGGCTCGGTGTCGCCGGTGGCCTCCACCCGGTCGCCGAGCGCCGCCTGCCGGGCCGCCGCGTACCCGTACGCGGCGAGGCTGCTCGGGCGAAGCCGGCCGGCCCGCCCGGTGCGGACGAACCGGGCCAGGTCGGCGGCGACGTCCCGCAGCACTCGCAGGCACCCGTCGCTGTCGCCGTTGTGGTCCAGCGCCACGGCGTTGCGCAGGCGGATCCCCGGCGCGGCGAACGTCTCCTCCGGGATCCCGGCGGTGACCCCGAGCTGCCGGGCGCGCTCGATCGCGCCCAGGGCGTACCCGTGGAAGCTGAGATAGCTGTAGGCCATGGCGAGGTCGTGCCAGCCCCAGGCGGTGTCCCGGTCCGGGTCCTCCACGGCGCCCAGCGCCCGGGCCGCCTTGACCAGGTGGGTGACGCAGCGGTCCAGCGCGCCCTGGTGGTGGGCGGCGAGCGCGGCCAGCGCGTTGAGGTGGCCGTGCAGGTAGGGCTCGGCGAGGTCGCGCACGGCCGCCGAGGCCTCCTCGATGGCCCGGGTGTACTCCGCCGTCCGACCGAGATTGATCAGCGCGGAGAGCCGCTGCACCATCGCGTCCGCTCGCGCCGCCGGGTCGGTCGTGGTGCGGATCACCCGTTCCAGCAGGGTGTACGCCTCTGCGGAACGACTGGCCTCCTGCAACGCCCGAGCGCGCGTGAGGGCGTCAACCTGGTCATCGACCCGGTCGAGCCAGCCCACTCGCAACCTCCCGTCGTGTGCGCACCGGCGCACCCGTTCGTGGCGCCGCTCGCGACGCTTCATGATTATGGCGTGACCACTCTGCCGCAACACCCCCCCGAAGGGACAGGCCGGCTCCGTCCGTCCGCCGCGGTGGCCCGGGCGGCCCGGGCGCTGACCGCCGCCGGGGTGGGTCCGGCCCGCGTGGAGGCCGAGCTGTTGGCGGCGTACGTGCTGGGCGTGCCCCGGGGCCGGCTGGCCCTCGCCGACGACCTGACCGGCGACCAGGCGGACCGGCTGGACGAGTTGGTGCGCCGCCGCGCCGCCCGGGAGCCGTTGCAGCACCTGACCGGTCTTGCCGGCTTCCGGCACCTGGAGCTGGCGGTCGGCCCGGGGGTCTTCGTGCCCCGGCCGGAGACCGAGCTGCTGGCCGGCTGGGGCGTCGAGCAGGCCCGGGGCCGGCCCGACCCGCTGGTGGTGGATCTGTGCAGCGGCTCCGGCGCGATCGCGCTGGCGGTGGCGCAGGAGCTGCCGAACGCCCGCGTGATCGCGGTGGAGCGGTCTCCGGCGGCGCTGGCCTGGCTTCGCCGCAACGCGGCGGAGCGGGTCGCGGCGGGGGACCGCCCGATCGAGGTGGTCGAGGCCGACGTCACCGCGCCGGACCTGCTCGCCGACCTGGTCGGCCGGGTGGACGTGCTGCTCTGCAACCCGCCGTACGTGCCGGTCGACGTGGTCGTGCCGCCGGAGGTGGCCGGGCACGATCCGGCGGAGGCGGTCTTCGGCGGCACGGACGGTCTGGCGGTGATCCGGCCGGTGATCACCCGCGCGGCGGCGCTGCTGCGCCCGGGCGGCGCGTTCGGCGTGGAGCACGACGACACGCACGGCGCGGCGGTGCCGGGGCTGCTCGCCGAGGACGGCCGGTTCGCCGACGTGACGGAGCGTCGGGACCTCACCGGCCGCCCCCGGTACGCCACCGCGTCCCGACGGGCGGACGGCCAGCAAGCCCCGGTCGGGCCGGCGTGGCAGACTGACTCCTCGTGATGCTCTACGACTGCCGCTCACCCGCTGATCGCGACCGTGGCATCGCTGCGGCCATCGAGGCGGTCAAGAACGGCGAGCTGGTCGTCCTGCCGACCGACACCGTCTACGGCATCGGCGCGGACGCGTTCACCCCGTACGCGGTCAAGGCGCTGCTGGACGCGAAGGGCCGGGGCCGACAGATGCCGCCGCCGGTGCTGATCGGCTCGCGGCACACCCTGGACGGGTTGGTCTTCTCGTTGCCCTCGGCCGCGCGGGATCTGGTGGAGGCGTTCTGGCCGGGTGCGCTGACGATCGTGGTCGAGCACTCGCCGAGCCTCCAGTGGGACCTGGGCGACAAGACCGGCACGGTGGCGGTGCGGATGCCGCTGCACCCGGTGGCCCTGGAGGTGCTGCGCGAGACCGGCCCGATGGCGGTCTCCTCGGCCAACAAGACGGGCCAGCCCGCCGCGGTGACCGCCGAGGAGGCGCGCGACCAGCTCAGCTACTCGGTGCGCGCGTACCTGGAGGCCGGCCCCTGCCCGGATCCGGTGCCCAGCACGATCGTGGACCTGACCGGCGAGGTGCCGCAGCTGCTGCGCGCCGGTGCGATCCCGCTGGAGAAGCTGCGCGACGTGGTGCCGGATCTCCTCGACGTCCAGGGGGCCTGAGTGCCCCCGTTCACCGTTCTGCACGTCTGCATGGGCAACATCTGCCGCTCGCCGATGGCGGAGCGGCTGCTGGCCCTCGCGGTGCGGGAGCGGTTGACCCGGCGCGAGCAGGACCCGGCCCGGGCCGAGGAGCTGCTGCACAGTCACAGCGCCGGCACCGGCGGCTGGCACGCCGGTGAGGAGATGAACCCACCGGCGGCGCGGCAGGTCATCGGTCGGGGTGGGGCCGTGGAGGGGTTCGCCGCACGCAAGCTGCGCTCGGACCACATCGACGCCGCCGACCTGGTCCTGACCGCCACGGCCGACCAGCAGGAGTACGTGGTGGCGCTGCGTCCGGACGCGGCGGCCCGCACGTTCGTGCTGGGTGAGTTCGGTCGGCTGCTGGCCGCGGTCGACGCCGCCGCGTTGCCGCCGGCGGAGGCGACCCCGGAGGCGGTGTACGCCCGGGGCGTGGCCCTGGTGGCGGCGGCCCACAACGCCCGGTTGGGCGCCTCGTCGTTGCCGACCGACGATCTGGACGACCCGTGGGGTCGCGGCGACCAGTGCTTCAGCCGGGTCGCCGACGAGATCGAGGAGACCGTCCACCCGCTGGCCGGCGTGCTGCTGCCCTGAGGCTCGTGCGAGTTTCCTCCGGGTTTGGGGAAAACGCGGGGCGAAAGGGGCGTTCCGGGTCATTCTGAACGGGTCCTAGCGTGACCGGCTCCTGCGGGGAGAGCTGATGATCCGGGCCCATCTCGACAAACTGCTGACCGTGGTGATCGCCGGTGTGCTGGCCGGGTTGGTGCTGGCAGCGGCCGCCCTGCCGGCGGCCCTGGTCTTCGGGATCGGCTTCACGGCCCTCTCCACGCCCTACTCGGAGCTGCCGAACACGCTGCGCACGCCGCCCACCGCGCAGCGCTCCAACCTCTACGCCAACGACGGCACCACCCTGATCACCTCCTTCTACCAGGAGGACCGGGTGGACGTGCCGCTGCACGAGGTCGCCCCGGTGATGCGCCAGGCCATCGTGGCCGCCGAGGACGTCCGGTTCTACCAGCACAGCGGCGTGGACCTGCGCGGCGTGGTGCGTGCCTTCACCGTGAACAAGCGTGACGGCCAGACCCGGCAGGGCGCCTCCACGCTGACCATGCAGTACGTGCGCAACGTGCTCAGCAGCGACCCCCGGCTGACCGAGCGGCAGCGCGAGGCGGCCACCGAGATCACCACCGCCCGCAAGATCCAGGAGATGCGGTACGCGCTGGCGCTGGAGCGGGAGCTCAGCAAGGAGGAGATCCTCACCCGGTATCTCAACATCGCCTACTTCGGCGCCGGGGCGTACGGCATCGCGGCGGCCAGCAAGCGCTACTTCTCGCGCTCCCCGGCGGAGTTGACCCTGGCCCAGGCGGCGATGCTGGCCGGTCTGGTCCGGTCACCGGACAGCGACGACCCGATCAACGGCGACGCCGACAGCGCGTTGCAGCGGCGGGCGTACGTGCTGGACCAGATGGTGGAGGCGGACCAGGTGTCGGCGCAGCAGGCGGCGGCGGCCGGGGCCGAGCCGCTGGAGCTGAAGCCCAGCGAGACCCCCAACGACTGCACGGCGGTGCCCGACGGTCACAACGACTGGGGCTTCTTCTGCGACTGGTTCACCCGCTGGTGGAGCAGCCAGCCGGCGTTCGGGTCGAGCGCCGACGAGCGGCAGCGCACGCTGCGCCGGGGCGGCTTCTCCATCGTCTCCTCACTGGACCCGGGGGTGCAGCGGGCCACCACCGAGCAGGTGCTGCGCATCTACAAGCCGACCGACGCCCGGGCCGTGCCCACGGCGGTGGTGCAACCCGGCACGGGTCGGGTGCTGGCGATGTCGGTGAACCGCAGCTACAGCGTGGCGGACAACCCGGTCGGGCAGAAGAACCACCCGAACACGGTGAACCAGCTGGTGGCCGGCGGCGGGACGATCGAGGGGTACCAGGGTGGGTCCACGTTCAAGCTCTTCACCATGCTGGCCGCGCTGGAGTCCGGCCTGCCGCTGTCGACCGACTTCACCGCGCCGACCCGGCTGGTCACCCGCTTCCCGGTCACCGGGGAGGCGAGCTGCGACGGCCTCTGGTGCCCGGCGAACGCCAGCCCCTCGTCGATGGACGGCCCGCGCACCATGTGGACCGCGTTCGGGCGCTCGGTGAACACCTACTTCGCGTGGCTCACCGAGCGGGTGGGCGCCGACCGGGTGGTGGAGATGGCCGAGCGGCTGGGCATCGTGCTGCGCGCCGACTCCGATGCCCGGCTCGCCCGCTACGGGGCGAAGAACTGGGGGCCGTTCACCCTGGGCGTCGCCGCGACCACCCCGCTCGACCTGGCCACGGCGTACGCCACGGTGGCGGCCGAGGGGACCTGGTGCGCGCCGCTGCCGGTGGTCTCGATCACCGACTCGGCGGGCCGGCCGGTGGACGCCGCCAAGCCGGACTGCCGGCAGGTGCTCGACGCCGACGTGGCCCGGGCGGCCACCGACGCGGCGCGCTGCCCGGTCGGCGACCAGTCGATGTACGGGCGTTGCGACGGCGCCACCGCGCCCGATCTGCGGTCCAGACTCGGACGTCCGGTGGCCGGCAAGACCGGCAGCTCCGAGCGGTACGAGTCGGAGACGGTGGTGGCCTTCACCCCGCAGCTCGCGGTCGCCTCGATGGCTGCCAACCCGGACGACCCGCGCGACGCGGTCGGTCAGGCGGTGCAGGCCCGGATGGTGGACGCCGTCGGCGCGGTGCTCGCCACCGCCCTGCGCGACCAGCCGGTGCGGGACTTCGTCCCGCCGAGCGAACGGGCCGCCTTCCAGGTGACCGGCGCCCGCACCGGCAACTAACACCCACCCCACCCTGCCTGCTCCCACCCCTCACCCCGTCGATCTTGCACTTTGGGTCGCCGATTCGCGCAGCTCATTGCCTTTTGTCCAGGCAGGAAGTGCAAGATCGTCGAGAGCGGGAGCGGGAGCGGGAGCGGGAGCGGGAGCGGGAGGCGGGTGGGGTTAGGGGGAGTGTTCGGCGCCTCGGGCGATGTTGCGGGCCATTCCACCGAAGACCACGGCGTGGAACGGGGCCACCGACCCCCAGTAGGCGTGCCCGGCCAGCCCGCGCGGCAGGAAGACGGCGCGCTGCACGTAGCGGCTGCCTCCGTCGTCGCCGGGTAGCGCGCGCATCTCCAGCCAGGCCCGGCCGGGCAGCCGCATCTCGGCGCGCAGCCGCAGCAGCTCGCCCGGGACGATCTCCTCGACCCTCCAGAAGTCCAGTGCCTCGCCGACCTGGAGGCGGTGCGGGTCGCGCCGGCCGCGGCGCAGCCCGACCCCGCCGACCAGCCGGTCCAGCCAACCCCGGATGGACCAGGCGAGCGGGAACGAGTACCAGCCGTGCTCGCCGCCGACGCCCTCGATCACTCGCCAGAGCGCGGCCGGAGGCGCTTTCACGGCCTGTTCCCGGACGTCCGTGTAGGCGGTACCGCCGGACCAGCCCGGGTCGGAGGGCAGCGGCTCGGCCGGGGCGTCCGGGAGGCTCGCGGTCGACCAGCGGGTCTCCACCTGGGCGTCACGCACCTTGGCCAGCGCCAGCGCCACGGCCTGGTCGAACCCGGTCAGCCCCTCCGGCGGGTCGGGCACGTGGCGGGCGATGTCGTGGTCGTGTGCGACCGCCTCGTGGACGAGGCTCTCCACCAGCGGTCGGGCGATGGCGTTCGGCACCGGGGTGACCAGACCGACCCAGTGGGAGGAGAGCGACGGGGTGAGCGGGCGGACCGGCACGATGATGCGGCGGCGCAGCCCGGCCACCCGGGCGTAGCGCTGCATCATCTCGCGGAAGGTGAGCACGTCGGGCCCGCCGATGTCGAAGCCCCGGTTGACCTCGTCCGGCAGCGCCGTGCAGCCGGCCAGGTAGCGCAGCACGTCGCGGACCGCGATCGGCTGGATCCGGTTGCTCACCCAGCGCGGAGTGACCATGACGGGCAGTCGCTCGGTCAGGTAGCGCAGCATCTCGAACGACGCCGAGCCGGAGCCGATGATCACCGCGGCCCGGAGGACCGCCGTCGGCACTCCGCTGGCCAGCAGGATCCGGCCCACCTCGGCCCGGGACCGCAGGTGCGGGGACGGCACCGTCTCGTCGGACGCCGGCTCCGGACCACCCAGGTAGACGATCCGGCGTACGCCGGCCGCCCGGGCCGCCGCCGCGAAGTTGGTCGCCGCCGCCCGGTCGGCCGCCTCGAAGTCGGCCCGGCCGAGCGAGTGCACCAGGAAGTAGGCGACGTCCACGTCGGCGAACGCGGCGGGCAGCGTCTCCGGCCGGCTCAGGTCCGCCTCGGCGATCTCGACGGCCGACGCCCAGGGCACGTCGCGCAGCCGGACGGCCCTGCGGGCCAGGCAGCGCACGCTGTGCCCGTCGGCGAGCAGCAGCGGCGCCAGCCGCCCGCCGATGTATCCGGTGGCTCCCGTGACCAGGCATCTCACAGCTGTCAGTGTGCCGCCCCCTAGACTCGTTCGCTGTGGACACCGAGACGAGCACCTTCTGGGGGCCGGATTTCGCGCAGCTCAGGGCCACCGACCCGGAGATCGCCGGGGTGGTCCTCGGCGAGCTGGACCGGCTGCGCGGCGGCCTGCAGCTGATCGCCAGCGAGAATCTGACCTCGCCGGCGGTGCTGGCCGCGCTCGGGTCGACGCTGACCAACAAGTACGCCGAGGGCTACCCGGGCCGGCGCTACTACGGAGGCTGCGCCGAGGTGGACCGGGCCGAGGAGATCGGCATCGCCCGGGCCAAGGAGCTCTTCGCCGCCGAGCACGCCAACCTCCAGCCGCACTCCGGGGCGAGCGCCAACCTGGCCGCGTACGCGGCTCTGGTGCAGCCGGGCGACACGGTGCTGGCGATGGACCTGCCGCACGGTGGGCACCTGACGCACGGCAGTCGGGTGAACTTCTCGGGCAAGTGGTTCGCGACGGTCGGCTACACGGTCCGGCGGGACACCGAGCTGATCGACTACGACGAGGTGCGGGACCTGGCTCGGGCGCACCGGCCCAAGATGATCATCTGCGGGGCCACCGCGTACCCCCGGCCGATCGACTTCGCCCGGTTCCGGGAGATCGCCGACGAGGTCGGCGCGTACCTGATGGTGGACGCGGCGCACTTCATCGGCCTGGTCGCCGGCCGGGCCATCCCGTCCCCGGTGCCGTACGCCGACGTCGTCTGCGCCACCACCCACAAGGTTCTGCGCGGTCCGCGCGGCGGCATGATCCTCTGCCGGGAGTCGCTGGCCCAGCGGATCGACAAGGCCGTCTTCCCGTTCACCCAGGGCGGCCCGTTGATGCACGCGGTCGCGGCGAAGGCGGTCGCGCTGCGGGAGGCCGCCCAGCCCGAGTTCCAGACGTACGCCGGCCAGGTGATCCGCAACGCCCAGGCGCTCGCCGCCGGGCTGGCCGCCGAGGGGATGCGCCCGGTGTCCGGCGGCACCGACACCCACCTCGCCCTGATCGACCTGCGTGAGGTGGGGGTGACCGGTGCCGAGGCCGAGGCGCGCTGCGACGCGGCGTCGATCACCCTCAACAAGAACGCGATCCCGTACGACCCGCAGCCGCCGATGGTCGCGTCCGGCCTGCGGGTGGGCACGCCCAGTGTCACCACGCAGGGCATGCGGGAGGGAGAGCTGCGGCAGGTCGCCGGCCTGATCGCCCGTGCGGTACGCGCCGATCCCGGCGCCCCGGGCGGCGCCGACGAGCTGACCCGGGTCCGTGCCGAGGTGGCCGAGCTGGTCGCCGCGTTCCCGGCGTACCCCCGTGGCTGAGCCCGGGGTGGTCGAGGCGGACACCGACCGGCGTTGGCGACTGCGACACCTGCCGGTGCTGTTGATCGCGTCGGTGGCGCTGGCGGCGGTCGCCGCCGTGGTCGGCGGGGCGACCGGCGGCACGACGGCGGCGTTCGGCGCGGCGGCCGGGGTGGGTGTCACGGTGTTCAGCTACACCCTCACCACCGTGGTGCTGGCCCGGGCCGACCAGATCAACCCGCAGCTGTTGCTGCCGCTCGGGCTGGGCCTGTATGTGCTGAAGTTCAGCCTGTTGGGTGTGGTGATGGTGGCGGTGGCGTCTACCGGCTGGCCCGGGCTGGTGCCGCTCTGTCTCGGCATCGTCGCCGGGGTGGCGGTGTGGACCGCGGTGCACATCTGGTGGCTGACCACCGTCCACGCGCGTCGATCGCGCAGCTGACCTGGCGATCGGCTGACCTGGCGATCGGCCGGTCGTCTCATCCATCGGACGCGCGACAAGCTGTCGGCCACCGGTCATTCTCTCATGGCCGGAAGGGGAGTAGCGTGCCCACAGACGACGCGGCCCCCGAGATGCCCACACAACGACGGTTGTGCGGGGGGTGAGGCACAGCCTCGTCTTCCCGGCTGATATCGTTCGCCCCGTCATGGCTGGTGACCAAACCCCCCGTCCCGCCGGTGAACCGGACGACATTCCGTCCGGCGCCGGTCAGGGTTGGACCGCGCTCAGCTACCTCGTCGGAGGCATGCTCGTGTGGGGTTTCATCGGCTGGCTGGTTGACCAGTGGCTCGACACCGGAGGCGTTGCCACCGGGATCGGCGTCGTGCTCGGTATGGCCGGGGGAATCATCCTCGTCGTCCGCCGGCTCGGCACGCCTACTTAGGAAGGGACGCGGTGTTCGGACAGGCGAACGTTCTGGCAGCTGGCCAGGCGGCATTCCCACCCACTGTGGAGGACTTCTACCTGCCCAGCATCCTGCCCTGGGGTGCGCACGAGTCGTACTGGTTCACCAAGATCACGGCGATGGTCTGGATCGCGGTCGGCGTCCTGATCATCTTCTTCCTGGCGAGCTACCGGAACCCGCAGCTGGTGCCGACGAAGAAGCAGTGGTTCGCCGAGTCGATCTACGGCTTCGTGCGGAACAACATCGCGGTCGACATGATCGGGCACGCGGGTGTGCGGTTCGCGCCGTACTTCACCACGCTGTTCTGCTTCGTCCTGCTGACGAACGCGTTCGCGATCATCCCGTTCTTCCAGATCTCGCCGAACTCGCACATCGCCTTCCCGGCGATCCTCGCGATCATCAGCTACGTGCTGTTCAACTACATCGGCATCAGGCAGCACGGCTTCGTGAAGTACTTCAAGAACTCGCTGATCCCGCCGGCACCCTGGTACATCCTGCCGCTGCTGATCCCCATCGAGCTCTTCTCGACCTTCATCGTCCGGCCGTTCTCGCTCGCGGTTCGTCTCTTCGCGAACATGTTCGCCGGTCACATGCTCCTGCTGGTCTTCACGCTCGGCGGCTTCGCGATGCTGAGCGCCAACGCCTGGCTGGCCCCGGTCTCGGTGCTCTCCTGGGTGATGACCATCGCGCTCACCTTCCTCGAGTTCCTGGTGATCGTCCTGCAGGCCTACGTCTTCACCGTCCTGACCGCCAGCTACGTGCAGGGCGCGCTCGCCGAAGAGCACTGATCCACCGCACCAACCGTTGTCGTCCCGCGTGAGAGTCACGCGTGATAACCAGGAGGAACCACACCAATGGACGCTAGCGTTCTCGCCGAGGTCACCGGTAGCACCGCTGCCATCGGCTACGGCCTCGCCGCCATCGGCCCCGGCATCGGCGTCGGCCTGGTCTTCGCCGCCTACATCCAGTCGACCGCCCGTCAGCCGGAGTCTTCGCGGATGACCCTGCCTTACGTCTGGATCGGCTTCGCCGTCATCGAGGCGCTGGCGCTGCTGGGCATCGCCTTCGGCTTCATCTGGGCCGGCTCTGCTGCCTGATCCCGCCCTTTTCGACCGGGAGGTAACCATGTATTTCCTCGCCGCTGAGGGTGGTGAGTCGACCCACAACCCGATCATCCCGCTCTGGCAGGAGATCGTGGTCGGTACGGTCGCCTTCGCTGTGCTCTGCTTCGTGCTCATGAAGTTCGTCTTCCCCCGCATGGAGCAGACGTTCCAGGCTCGGGTCGACGCGATCGAGGGCGGCATCAAGCGCGCCGAGGCCGCTCAGGCCGAGGCGAACCAGCTGCTCGAGCAGTACCGTGCCCAGCTCGCCGAAGCCCGGACCGACGCCGCGAAGATCCGCGACGACGCCCGGGCCGACGCCGAGGGGATCCGGCAGGACGTCCTCGCCAAGGCGCGGGAGGAATCCGACCGGATCATCCAGGCCGGCAAGGACCAGCTCGCCGCCGAGCGGGCCACCATCGTGCGCGAGCTGCGCTCCGAGGTTGGCGCGATCGCGGTGGACCTGGCCAGCAAGATCGTCGGCGAGTCGCTGGCCGACGAGGCGCGGCGCAAGGGCACCGTCGACCGGTTCCTGAGCGGTCTCGAGAGCACGGGGGCCCGCTGATGCAGGCCGCCAGCCGGGAGTCGTACAAGATCGCGGCCGAGAGCCTCGACGCGTACGTCCGCGGCACCGACCCGGTCGCGGTGGCCCACGCGGCGAACGACCTGCTCGCCGTCGCCGGGCTGCTGCGGCGGGAGCCGCGGTTGCGCCGGGCGCTCTCGGACCCGGCCCGGTCCGGCGCGGACCGCGCCGAACTGCTCAGCGGAATGCTGCGCGGCAAGATCGGCGACGGGGCGATCGACCTGCTCGCCTCGGTGGTCTCCGGCCGCTGGTCGACCCCGACCGAGCTGCTCGACGGCGTCGAGCGGCTCGGCGTGGAGGCCGTGCTGGCCAGCGTCGACGCGACCGGCGACCTGGGCGAGGTCGAGGACGAGCTGTTCCGTTTCGGGCAGGTCGTCGCCGGCCAGCCCGAGCTCGCCGCGGTGCTGTCCAACTCGGCGGCCCCGCTGGACCAGCGGGGCGTCCTGGTCGGCGAGCTGCTCGCCGGCAAGGCGCACCTGTCCACCGTCCGCCTCATCGAGGTGGCGCTGGCCGGCTTCGGGGGGCGTTCCTTCGCCGGATCGCTCACCCGGCTCGTGGAACTCGCCGCAGAACGGCGGGACCGTCAGGTGGCGTACGTCACCGTGGCGGCCCCGTTGAGTGACGAGGAAGAGCAGCGCCTGGGCGCGAGCCTCGCCGCGATATACGGTCGAGAGGTCTCCGTCAAGCAGACGGTCGACCCCCACGTCCTGGGTGGCGTGAGCGTGCGGGTCGGCTCCGACCTGTACGACGGCACCATCCTGCGCCGCCTCAACGAGACCCGCAACGCGCTCGCGAAGCGCTAAGCGGCTCCGCCGCCCAGCGTTGGGGCGGCTCCGCTGCCCAGCGCCCGATTGACAGACGCCATTCGGACCGGTCGGTACTAGGTATCCCGGGCCCCTGAATTTTAAGGAAGCAGAGGATGGCCGAGCTGACCATCTCGACGGAGGAGATCCGCGGCGCCCTGGAGCGCTACGTCTCCTCCTACTCGACCGACGTCTCCCGCGAGGAGGTCGGCACCGTCGCCGACACCGGTGACGGCATCGCCCACGTCGAGGGCCTGCCCTCGACCAAGACCAACGAGCTCCTGGAGTTCGAGGACGGCACGCTCGGCGTGGCGCTGAACCTCGACGTCCGGGAGATCGGTGTCGTCGTTCTCGGTGACTCCGCCAAGCTGGAGGAGGGGCAGCGCGTCAAGCGCACCGACCGCGTGCTCTCCGTGCCGGTCGGCGACGCCTTCCTCGGCCGCGTGGTCAACGCGCTCGGCCAGCCGATCGACGGCCTCGGCGACATCGCCGACGAGGGCTACCGCGAGCTGGAGCTGCAGGCTCCGAACGTGATGTCCCGGCAGTCGGTGTTCGAGCCGCTGCAGACCGGCATCAAGGCCATCGACGCGATGACGCCGGTCGGCCGGGGCCAGCGGCAGCTGATCATCGGTGACCGGAAGACCGGCAAGACCACGGTCGCCCTGGACGCCATCCTCAACCAGCGGGACAACTGGCGCACCGGCGACCCGAAGAAGCAGGTCCGCTGCATCTACGTCGCCATCGGCCAGAAGGCCTCCACGATCGCCTCCATCAAGGGCCAGCTGGAGGAGGCGGGCGCGATGGAGTACACCACCATCGTGGCCTCCCCGGCGTCGGACCCGGCGGGCTTCAAGTACATCGCCCCCTACACCGGCTCGTCCATCGGGCAGCACTGGATGTACGGCGGCAAGCACGTCCTGATCGTCTTCGACGACCTGAGCAAGCAGGCCGAGGCGTACCGGGCCGTGTCGCTGCTGCTGCGCCGCCCGCCGGGCCGTGAGGCGTACCCGGGTGACGTGTTCTACCTGCACTCCCGCCTGCTGGAGCGCTGCGCGAAGCTCTCCGACGAGCTGGGTGGCGGCTCGATGACCGGTCTGCCGATCATCGAGACGAAGGCCAACGACATCTCGGCCTTCATCCCGACCAACGTCATCTCGATCACCGACGGCCAGATCTTCCTGGAGACCGACCTGTTCAACCAGGGCGTCCGTCCGGCGATCAACGTCGGCACCTCGGTCTCCCGGGTCGGTGGCGCCGCGCAGGTGAAGCCGATGAAGAAGGTCGCCGGTTCGCTGCGGCTCAACCTGGCCCAGTACCGCGAGCTGGAGGCGTTCGCCGCCTTCGCCTCCGACCTGGACAAGGCCTCCCGGGCCCAGCTGGACCGCGGTTCGCGCCTGGTCGAGCTGCTCAAGCAGCCGAACTACTCGCCGTTCCCGGTGCAGGAGCAGGTCGTCTCGGTCTGGGCCGGCACCGAGGGCAAGCTGGACGACATCCCGGTGGGTGACGTCCGGCGCTTCGAGTCGGAGTTCCTCCAGTACCTGCGGCACAAGCACGCGGGTGTGCTGGCCGGGATCGCCGACAACCAGTGGAACGACGACATCATCGGCTCCCTGGACAACGCGATCAGCGAGTTCAAGCAGGTCTTCCTCGGCAAGGGCGACGAGCGTCGGGTCAACGACGCGCCGGCCGCGCCGCTGGAGGGCGAGGAGAACCGCGAGACGGTGACCCGCTTCCGCGACGGCGCGACCGACCGCCCGGCCGAGAGCTGATCCCATGGCGGCCCAGGTACGCGTTCTTCGTCAACGGATCCGCTCGGCGAAGTCGATGAAGAAGATCACCAAGGCGATGGAGCTCGTGGCGACGAGCCGGATCGCCAAGGCCCAGGCCCGGGTGCAGGCGTCCCTGCCGTACGCCCAGGCCATCACCGGCGTGCTCACGGCGCTGGCGTCCAACGCGCGGATCGACCACCCGCTGCTCACCCCGCGCGAGCGGGTGCGGCGGGCTGGGGTCCTGCTGGTCACCAGCGACCGTGGCCTGGCCGGCGGCTACAGCTCCAACGCGATCAAGACGGCGGAGTCGCTCATCGCGCGGCTCCGCGCGGACGGCAAGGAGCCGGTGCTCTACGTCATCGGGCGTAAGGGTGTCGGGTTCTACCGGTTCCGCGACCGGCCCATCGAGGCGAACTGGACCGGCTTCAGCGAGCAGCCGTCGTTCGAGGACGCCCGCACGGTGGGTGAGACGCTGATCAAGGCGTTCACGGCCGGTGCGGACGACGCCGACGGCGGCGCCGGGGCGGACGGGGTGCTGGGCGTCGACGAGCTGCACATCGTCTACACCGAGTTCCACTCGCTGATGACGCAGAGCCCGGTCGCCAAGATCATCGGGCCGATGCAGGTCGAGGACCGGCCGCGCTCCGAAGGGCTGCTGCCGGCGTACGAGTTCGAACCGGAGGCGGAGGCGCTGCTCGACGCGCTCCTGCCGAGGTACATCAACACGCGGATCTACGCGGCGTTGATCGAGTCGGCGGCGAGTGAGTCGGCGGCACGGCGGCGGGCGATGAAGAGCGCCACCGACAACGCCGAGGACATGATCGAGAAGTACACGCGTGAGATGAACTCGGCTCGCCAGGCCGGGATCACCCAGGAGATCAGCGAGATCGTCGGCGGCGCGAACGCGCTGGCCGCGTCGGGAAGTGAAGTGTGATGACTGCACCAGTAGAGACCAAGACGGCCACGGGTCGCGTGGTCCGGGTCATCGGCCCGGTCGTCGACGCCGAGTTCCCGCGCGACGCCATGCCGGCCCTGTTCAACGCCCTGAACGTTGACGTCAACCTGTCCGGCGGTGAGAAGACGCTGACCCTGGAGGTCGCCCAGCACCTGGGTGACAACCTGATCCGCGCCATCTCGATGCAGCCGACGGACGGCCTCGTCCGTGGCGCGGAGGTGCGTGACCGCGGCGAGCCGATCACCGTGCCGGTGGGCGACGCGGTCAAGGGCCACGTGTTCAACGCGATCGGCGAGGTGCTCAACCTCAAAGAGGGCGAGACCCTGACCCCGGACGACCACTGGGGTATCCACCGCAAGGCCCCGGCCTTCGCGGACCTGGAGCCGAAGACCGAGATGCTGGAGACCGGCATCAAGGTCATCGACCTGCTCGCCCCGTACGTCAAGGGCGGCAAGATCGGCCTGTTCGGCGGCGCGGGTGTGGGTAAGACGGTGCTCATCCAGGAGATGATCACCCGTGTGGCCCGCAACTTCGGTGGTACCTCGGTCTTCGCCGGGGTGGGTGAGCGCACCCGTGAGGGCAACGACCTCATCGCCGAGATGACCGAGTCCGGCGTCATCGACAAGACCGCGCTGGTCTACGGCCAGATGGACGAGCCGCCGGGCACCCGGCTGCGGGTGGCGCTCTCGGCGCTGACCATGGCCGAGTACTTCCGGGACGTGAAGAAGCAGGAGGTGCTGCTCTTCATCGACAACATCTTCCGCTTCACCCAGGCGGGTTCGGAGGTCTCCACCCTGCTCGGCCGTATGCCGAGCGCGGTGGGTTACCAGCCGACCCTGGCCGACGAGATGGGCGAGCTCCAGGAGCGGATCACCTCCGTCCGGGGCCAGGCCATCACGTCGATGCAGGCGATCTACGTGCCGGCGGACGACTACACCGACCCCGCCCCGGCCACCACGTTCGCCCACCTGGACGCGACCACCAACCTGGAGCGGTCGATCTCCGACAAGGGCATCTACCCGGCCGTGGACCCGCTGGCGTCCTCGTCCCGGATCCTCGCCCCGGAGTTCGTCGGCCAGGAGCACTTCCAGGTCGCCACCGAGGTGAAGCGGATCCTGCAGCGCTACCGCGACCTGCAGGACATCATCGCCATCCTCGGCATCGAGGAGCTCTCCGAGGAAGACAAGATCACCGTGCAGCGCGCGCGGCGGATCGAGCGCTTCCTGTCGCAGAACACCTACGCTGCGGAGCAGTTCACCGGCGTGCCGGGCTCGACGGTCCCGATCAAGGAGACCATCGAGGCGTTCCGCAAGATCAGCGAGGGGGAGTACGACCACTTCCCCGAGCAGGCGTTCTTCATGTGCGGCGGTCTTGAGGACCTGGAGCGCAAGGCCGAGGAACTGATGAAGAGCTGACAAGCTCGATCTGATCGGAAATAAAAGACTGCCCCGGCAATGCCGGGGCAGTCTTTTGTTCATCTTCAGGACCTACCATCGCCGCAGTCCGTTTCTTGCGGTCGTCGGTTCCGCGCCACCCGAGATACGGTCGTTCCGCGCGTTCACCTGAACGAGCGTTGATCTTTGCAACCTTTCGGCTACGTGCGCCCGTCTCCTGGATCGTGGGCGTAACGATCGGAGATTCTCGTGGGTAAGGCCGGCAAGAGTGGCCGAAAGTCGTCCGTCTGGCGGGGTGTGCCGCGCTGGGCCAGGATCTGCACGGTGTTCGGCACGGTGCTGATGGTGCTCAGCGGGGCGGTGCTGGTCGGCACCGAGGTGCTGATGGCCCGCTACGAGGGCGCGGTCGGCAAGGCCGACCTCTTCGGCGACCAGGCGGCTGGTGCCCAGGCGAAGAAGAGCGACATCAAGGGACCGCTCAACATCCTGCTGGTCGGCATCGACCCGCGCACGCCCACGGCGGCGCCGCTGGCCGACTCGGTGATGGTGCTGCACGTGCCGGCCTCGATGGACCGGGCGTACCTCTTCTCGCTGCCCCGCGACCTCTACGTCGACATCCCGGCGTTCCCCAAGTCGAACTTTCACGGCACCACCGACAAGCTCAACGCCGCCATGTCGTACGGCAGCCGGGTGCCGGGCGAGAACCCCGACGCGGCGCGCGGCTTCGAACTGCTGGCGACGACGGTGCAGAAGGTTACCGGGATCAAGCGGTTCGACGCCGGAGCGATCATCAACTTCACCGGCTTCCAGAAGATCGTGGACGCGATGGGCGGCGTCGACATGTACGTCGAGCGGGAGGTGCGGTCCGAGCACAAGCAGCCGGACGGCAAGCCTCGCCCCGGTAACACGCGCGGCGAGGGCTACGTCGGCCCGCAGGCGGTCTACCCGAAGGGCAACCACCACCTCAGCGGGTGGCAGGCGCTGGACTACGTCCGGCAGCGCTATGAAAAGAACGGTGTCCCCGACGCCGACTACGGTCGGCAGCGCCACCAGCAGCAGTTCGTCAAGGCGATGGTGGGGCAGGCGTTCAGCGCCGACGTGGTCGCCAACCCGATCAAGCTCGACAAGGTGCTCCGCGCCGCCGGGCAGTCGCTGATCTTCAACGGTCGGGGCAACAGCGTGGTCGACTTCGGGCTCGCCCTGAAGAACATCCGACCGAACACCATTGAGATGATCAAGCTTCCCGGTGGCGGGGTCTTCGAGGGAAAGAAGTACAAGGGCGAACAGTTCCAGCCAGGTGTGTCGGACTTCTTCACCGCCCTGCACAATGAACAACTGGACCCGTTCCTGCTGGAGCATCCGGAGTTCCAGAACAAGACCAAGTAGTCGTGGCCCAGCTCTCCCCACCCGCGTTGGGGACGCGTCGGCCAGCCGACTAGACTTTCGATGATCCGTCGCCGCAGCAAGGAGACAGCGTGGCACAGCAGCTTCACGTCGAGCTCGTCGCCGTCGAGGAGAAGGTCTGGTCCGGTGAGGCCGAGATGGTCGTCGCCCGGACGACCGAAGGTGAGCTCGGTGTCCTGCCGGGGCACGCGCCGCTGCTCGGCCAGCTCGCCGAGCCCGGCCAGGTACGCATCAAGCTCGCCGGTGGCCAGCAGGTCGCCTACGACGTTGACGGCGGCTTCCTCTCGGTGAGCGCCGACGGCGTCACCGTGCTGGCCGAGAGCGCTACCCCGGTCTCCGCGCAGAGCCACTGAGCCGTACCGGGGATGGAGATCGTCGAGGGAATCGGGATCGGCGTCGCGGTCATCCTCGGCGCGGTCCTCATCCTCTTCGTCCGGCGGGCACTGGTCACCCGTAGCGGAGGCATCATCCGGCTCAGCGTCCGGGTCACCACCATGCTCGACGGCCGCGGCTGGTCGCCAGGCTTCGGCCGGTTCGTCGGCGACGAACTGCGCTGGTACCGGATGTTCAGCTTCGCGCTACGACCCAAGCGCGTCCTGTCCCGCAAAGGGCTCGCGGTGGAGCGCCGCCGGTTGCCCGAGGGGCAGGAACGCCTCTCCATGCCGGCCGACTGGGTGATCCTCCGCTGTACCAGTCACCACGCACCGGTGGAGATCGCCATGGCGCGGTCGACAGTGACCGGTTTCCTCTCCTGGCTCGAGGCCGCCCCTCCGGGGGCGGTCTCGCCACGTATGGCGTCCCAAGACTGGCCTGCTGCCTAGTTCCTTCGCGCCGTTGGGGGTTTCCGGGGAGCCCAGCCGCTCCGGGCGGTCAGGCTTGATCCCCTCCGCGGGCGGGCTCCCCGGAAACCCTCGCGGGGCACTGTCCGTCGTCCAGGCGTGGTTTCCTACCTGCCGTTATTGGTCTGGCATGGCGACGAGTTCCACCTCGTAGCCCTGGTTGTCGGTGAGGTAGGCGGCGTAGGTGCCCGGGCCGCCAGCATGCGGATGGCGGTCCGGGAAGAGCAGGGCCCACCCATGAGCCGGTGCGGTCGCCACCAGCCGGTCCACGGCGGCCGGGCGGCCGGCGTGGAAGGCCAGGTGGTTGAGCCCCGGGGCGAGCCGGTCGTGGACCGCCCCGGAGAGCGCGGGTGACTGCTCCAGCACCAGGTAGGTCGGGCCGAGTCGCCAGGAGCGCCCGGCCGGCCAGTCCTGGTGGACGGTCCAGCCCAGCTCGCCGAGGAGCCAGCCCCAGCTACGCGTGGCGGCCCCGAGATCGGGAACCCAGACCTCGACGTGGTGCAGCGCGCCGACGGTCAGCGCCTCCCGCCCGGCACCCATAGCACATCTCCCGCCGGATTTGCCGTTCTTGACAGGATAAAGAGCAGATCGGAGAGCCGGTTGAGATACTTTGCCGGGAGCGTGCTGGTGCGGTCCGGATCGTGGCTGACCAGCGCCCACGCTGCCCGTTCGGCACGCCGGGCGATGGTCCGCGCCACGTGCAGCAGCGCCGCGCCCGCGGTGCCGCCGGGGAGGATGAAGGAGTCGAGCTTGCTCAGGCGTGCGTTGTACTCGTCGCACCAGCCCTCGAGGCGCTCGACGTACTCCTCGGTCACCCGCAGCGGCGGGTACTTCGGGTCCGGCTCGACCGGCGTGGACAGGTCGGCGCCCACGTCGAAGAGGTCGTTCTGCACCGACCCCAGCACCGCCCGCAGTTCCTCGTCGAGCTGGCCCAGGGCGAGCGCGACACCGATCGCCGCGTTGCACTCGTCGACATCGGCGTACGCGGCGATCCGTGGATCGGTCTTCGGCACCTGCTCGTTGTTGCTCAGCCTGGTCATGCCGGCATCGCCGGCCTTGGTGTAGATGCGCGTGAGGTGGACGGCCATGACGCACAGCCTACGGATACCGGACCTGACGATCCCGGCGCGGCCGGACACCACCGCCGGCTGGCCGGCGGTGGTGGGTCCCGGCGACGCGGGCGATCCCGCGGCCAACGACGTCGATGTCATCCGGGTACGCGGTGACGCCCGCCTGGCGGGCACCGTGCACGTGGTGGGTGCCAAGAACTCGGCGTTGAAGCTGATGGCCGCCGCGCTGCTCGCACCCGGCCGCAGCGTGATCACCAACGTCCCCCGGATCACCGACATCGCGATCATGGGTGAGGTGCTGCGCCGGCTGGGCTGCGAGGTCCGGTTCGACGCCGACGACCCGGTCGACCCGATGGTCGCCCGGGGTGGGGTGGCCCGGTCCCGCTCGGTGACCATCGACGTGCCCGACCAGCCGGGCGCGGACGCGGACTACGACCTGGTCCGCCGGCTGCGCGCGTCGATCTGCGTGCTCGGCCCCCTGCTGGCCCGCCGGGGGTTCGTGCGGGTGGCCCATCCGGGCGGCGACGCGATCGGCTCCCGTGGCCTGGACATGCACGTCTCCGGGCTGACCCGGATGGGCGCGGACATCTCCGGTGAGCACGGCTTCGTCATCGCGTCCGCCCCGCACGGGCTGCGCGGCGCGGACATCGTGCTGGACTTCCCTAGCGTGGGCGCGACCGAGAACCTGGTGATGGCGGCTGTGCTGGCCGAGGGCACCACCACGATCGACAACGCGGCGCGGGAGCCGGAGATCGTCGACATCTGCACCATGCTCAACCAGATGGGGGCCCAGATCTCCGGGGCGGGCACGTCCACCCTGCAGATCACCGGGGTGCCCGGGCTGCGCCCCGTGCGGCACGCCACGGTGGGGGACCGGATCGTCGCCGGCACCTGGGCGTTCGGCGCGGCGATGACCCGCGGCGACGTGACGGTGACCGGGCTGGACCCGGCCTACCTCGAGGTCGCGCTGGACAAGGTGGTCGCGGCCGGCGGCCTGGTCGAGACGCGGGGAGACGGCTTCCGGGTACGGATGGACGACCGGCCGCGGGCGGTCGACGTGGTGACGCTGCCGTATCCCGGCTTCGCCACCGACCTGCTGCCCATGGCGATCGGGCTCGCCGCGGTCAGCGACGGTGCCTCGCTGATCACCGAGAACATCTTCGACGGCCGGTTCATGTTCGCCAACGAGATGGCCCGCCTCGGCGCGGACATCAAGACCGACGGGCACCACGCGGTGGTGCGGGGCCGGGACCGGCTCTCCGGGGCGCCGGTGCGGGCCACCGACATCCGCGCGGGAGCGGGGTTGATCATCGCCGGGCTCTGCGCGGACGGGGTCACCGAGGTCTCCCACGTGCACCACGTCGACCGGGGCTATCCGGACTTCGCGGCCGACCTGCGTGCGCTCGGCGTGGCCGTCGAGAGGGGCACCACGCCGGAGGAGCCCTCGCTGGAGATCTGAGGGCACTCCCTTAGCCGTCGTTCAGGCCCGCCGACTAGGGTGCAGGCAGGCACTCAAACAGGCGAGGGAGAAGCAGATGGCGGGTCGACTCGCGGTCGTCGGGGCCGGGCTGATGGGCTCCGGCATCGCCCAGGTGGCGGCGCAGGCGGGCTGGCAGGTGACGCTGCGCGACCTGGACGACGCGGCCACCACCCGAGGGCTCGGCGGCATCCGGAAGTCGCTGGAGAAGTTCGCCGAGAAGGGCAAGATCGAGGCGTCCGAGGTCGAGGCGACGCTCGCCCGGATCACCCCGACCACCGACCTGGAGGCGGCGGCGGACGCGGACATCGTGGTCGAGGCGGTCTTCGAGCGCCTCGAGATCAAGCACGAGGTGTTCCGCGCCCTGGACAAGATCTGCAAGGCCGACGCGGTGCTCGCCACCAACACCTCGGCCATCCCGGTCACCCAGATCGCCGCGGTCACCGAGCGGCCCGAGGCGGTCGTCGGCACCCACTTCTTCTCCCCGGTGCCGATGATGCAGCTCTGCGAGCTGGTCCGCGGCTACAAGACCAGCGACGCCACCCTGGCCACCGTGCGGGCCTTCGCCGAGGAGATCGGCAAGACGGTGGTGGTGGTCAACCGGGACATCGCCGGCTTCGTCACCACCCGGCTGATCTCGGCCCTCGTGGTGGAGGCGGTCAAGCTGGTCGAGTCCGGCGTGGTGTCCGCCGAGGACCTGGACACCGCCTGCCGGCTGGGCTTCGGGCACGCCATGGGCCCGTTGGCCACCACCGACCTGACGGGCGTGGACGTGCTGCTGCACGCCTCGAAGAACATCTACACCGACACGGCCGACGAGAAGTTCTTCCCGCCGGAGCTGCTCCAGCGGATGGTCACCGCCGGCGACCTGGGCCGCAAGACCGGCAAGGGCTTCTACACGTACTGAGCGGGGACATGGAAAGGGGGCGGGCGCACATCGCCCGCCCCCTTTCTCGTGTCAGCCGTCGCGCTTGGTGGTCCAGCGGAAGGTGGTCAGGCAGAGCACCACGCCGATCACGCACCACAGGGCGAGCACCACCGCCACCCGGCCCAGCTCGAACGAGCCACCCGGTTCCTGCGCGCCGAAGCTCTCCGGCAGGAAGACCGACCGCAGCCCCTGGCACATCCACTTGAGCGGGAACAGCGCGGCCACCTGCTGCATCCACGTGGGCAGGTCGGTGAAGACGAAGAACACGCCGGAGATGAACTGGAGCACCAGCGCGACGGGGGTGACCACCGCCGAGCCGCTGCGGGCGGTGCGGGCCAGCGACGAGATGGCGATGCCGCACAGGGTGCAGGCGGTCACGCCGAGCACGGAGACCCAGCCGAAGGTGAACCACTTCCCGGCGGTGCCCGGCAGGTCGAGGTCGAACAGGGCCACCGCGACCGCCAGCAGCAGTGCCGTCTCGGCGATGCCGATCGCCACCACCATGATCACCTTGCCGGCGAACCAGACCCACTTCGGCATCGGCGTGCCGCGGTAGCGCTTGAGCACGCCCCGGTCCCGCTCGATCGGGATCCAGATGCCGAGGTTCTGGAAGCTCACCGTCATCAGACCGGTCGCGATCATGCCGGTGATGAAGTACTGGGTGAACTTGACCCCGCCGCCGATCGTGCCGTCGAAGATCGACGCGAAGATCAGGATCATGATGATGGGGAAGCCCATCGTGAAGACCACGGACTCCCGGCTGCGCAGGAACTGGGTGATCTCCAGCCGGCCCTGCCGCAGGGCCAGCGCGCCGGCACCCGGCCGACGGCCGCGGGTCGCGGTGACCGGCGTCGCCGGCTTCGTCGTGGTGGTCATCGCGCGTGTCCGATCATGGTGAGGTAGACGTCCTCCAGGGTCGGCCGGGTCACCGTGAGGCCGGGGACCTCGCCGCCGTAGCGCGCGGCCAGGTCGGCCACGAGGGCCGTCGGCGTCGCGCTCTGCGCGCTCTCCAGGGTCCCTTCCGGGGTACGCCAGGAGACCGTCGCCAGCGCCTCCTGCCGGTTGCCCAGCCGGTTCGGTGCGGCCACCTCGACCAGCCGGCCGCCGGCGATCACTCCGACCCGGTCGGCCAGCGCCTCGGCCTCGTCCAGGTAGTGGGTGGTCAGCACGATGGTGGTGCCGGCCGCGGCGAGGTCGCGGATCAGCTCCCAGAACTCGCGGCGAGCCTCCGGGTCGAAGCCGGTGGTGGGCTCGTCGAGGAAGAGCAGCTCGGGGCGGCCGATGATGCCGAGCGCCACGTCGAGGCGGCGTTTCTGCCCGCCGGAGAGCGTGTGCGTGCGGGCCTTCGCCTTGCCGGCCAACCCGACCCGCTCGATCACCTTGTCGGGGTCGTCGGCGTCGGGATAGAAGCCGGAGAAGTGCCGGATCACCTCGGCCACGGTCAGCTCGTCGAACTCGCCGGTGCCCTGGAGCACGATGCCCACCCGGGAACGCCAGCCCTGATCCGGGTGCGCCGGGTCCGCGCCGAGCACGGAGACCTCTCCGGCGTCCCGGCTCCGGTAGCCCTCCAGGATCTCCACGGTGGTGGTCTTGCCGGCGCCGTTCGGGCCGAGCAGGGCGAACACCTCGCCACGGTGGACGTCCAGATCCACGCCCGCCACCGCCACGTTGTCGCCGTACGCCTTGCGCACCCCCCGGACGGAGATGGCCAGCTCGTCATCCATGGCGTCCAGTGTGCGTCCTGGCCAGCGCGGTCCGCCGCCCGGGGTGTGGCGGTCCGCGCCACTGCGGGCGCTTCGCACCCGGACGTCCGCGACATGGACCTGTGTGGTTTTCCACAGCCCGTTTTACTGAACGGTAACTTAAACTCCGGCCATGGACGAGAAGGCACTTTCGGGGCGGCTGCCCGAGCGGGACCGCCCGTGGGTGATGCGCACCTACGCCGGCCACTCCTCGGCCGCCGCGACCAACGCCCTCTTCCGCCGCAACCTGGCGAAGGGGCAGACCGGTCTCTCGGTCGCCTTCGACCTGCCCACCCAGACCGGGTACGACCCCGACCACGAGCTGGCCAGCGGGGAGGTGGGCCGGGTCGGCGTCCCGGTCGCCCACCTCGGCGACATGCGGGCGCTCTTCGACGGCATCCCGCTGGCCGACATGAACACCTCGATGACCATCAACGCGCCGGCGATGTGGCTGCTCGCCCTCTACGGCACGGTGGGGCTGGAGCAGGGCGCCGAGCTGGTCCGCTGTACGGGCACCACCCAGAACGACATCATCAAGGAGTACCTGTCCCGGGGGACGTACATCTTTCCGCCGGCCGCGTCGCTGCGGCTCACCGCCGACGTCGTCGCGTACACCCTGCGCGAGATGCCACGTTGGAACCCGGTCAACATCTGCTCGTACCACCTCCAGGAAGCCGGTGCCACGCCGGTGCAGGAGGTCGGCTTCGCGTTGGCCACCGCCGTCGCCGTCCTCGACGCCGTCCGTGACTCCGGGCAGGTGCCCGCCGAGCGGATGGGCGACGTGGTGCAGCGGATCTCGTTCTTCGTCAACGCCGGGGTGCGCTTCGTCGAGGAAATCGCCAAGATGCGCGCGTTCGGCGTGCTCTGGGCTGAGATCACCCGCGACCGGTACGGAGTCGGCGAGGCCAGACAGCGGCGGTTCCGCTACGGCGTGCAGGTCAACTCGCTCGGCCTGACCGAGGCGCAACCGGAGAACAACATCCAGCGCATCGTGCTGGAGATGCTCGGGGTGACGATGTCCCGTGACGCCCGGGCCCGCGCGGTGCAACTCCCCGCCTGGAACGAGGCGCTCGGCCTGCCCCGACCCTGGGACCAGCAGTGGTCGCTGCGGATGCAGCAGGTCCTGGCGTACGAGTCGGACCTGCTCGAATACCCCGACCTCTTCGACGGCTCGCACGTGATGACCGCGCTGGTCGACGAGATCGTCACCGGGGCCCGGGTCGAACTGGACAAGGTGCTGGAGCTGGGCGGTGTGGTCGCCGCCGTGGAGACCGGCTACCTCAAGAGCGCGCTGGTCGCCTCACTGGCGGAGCGCCGCCGCCGGATGGAGTCCGGCGCGGACGTGGTGGTCGGCGTCAACCGGTTCGTCGAGACCGAACCCTCCCCGCTGACCGCGGCCGGAGCGGAGGCCGTCGAACAGGTCGACCCGGCGGTCGAGGCCGCCGCCGTGGACGGCGTACACCGGTGGCGGGCCGACCGGGACGGCGCGGCCGTCGACGCGGCCCTGGCCCGACTCCGCGCCGACGCCGCGACCACCACCAACCTGATGCCGGCCACCCTGGAGTGCGTGCGGGCCGGGGTGACAACCGGCGAGTGGGCCGGCGCGCTGCGCCAGGTCTTCGGTGAGTACCGGGCGCCCACCGGGTTGGCTGGCGCCACCGGCACCGGCGGCGACCCCGGCCTCACGGCCGTCCGTGAGCGGGTCACCGCCACCGCCCGCGAGTTGGGCAGCGGCCGGCTGCGGCTGCTGGTCGGCAAGCCCGGCCTGGACGGGCACTCCAACGGCGCCGAGCAGATCGCGGTACGCGCCCGCGACGCCGGCTTCGAAGTCGTCTACCAGGGCATCCGGCTGACGGCCGGGCAGATCGTCGCCGCCGCGGTGGAGGAGGACGTCGACCTGGTCGGGCTCTCCGTGCTCTCCGGCTCGCACCTGGCCGCCGTGCCGGCGGTGCTCGACGGCCTACGCGCGGCCGGCCGGGCGGACCTGCCGGTGGTCGTCGGCGGCATCATCCCCGCCAGCGACGCCGACACGTTGCGCGCCGCCGGGGTGGCCCGGGTCTTCACCCCGAAGGACTTCGCCCTCACCGGCATCATCGACGACCTGGTGACAGTCATCCGCGAGGCGAACGACCTGCCGTGACCGGGTCGGACCCGCCCGAACCGTCTCGGCAGGTCAGCGGCCGTCGTAGGTCATGCAGTCGGCCATGTCGTTGTCCGGGCCTACCCTGATCGACGGCGCGTGGCACTCCAACTGCTCGTTGTGCCGGCAGTCCGAACGCTGGCACGCGCCCACCTGGGCGATGAGATCGTCCGCGCCGCCACGGACCGGGGACTCGACGAAGGTGTGGCAGTGCGCGTGATCCATGCTGCCGATCGTGATCGCGAAGGCGTGGCAGTCACCGGCGCTGTTGTACGCGCAAGCCACGACCACGCACTCCTGAACCCGGGGCATCTCCATCGCTGCGGTCATGCCGGCCTCCTCTGGCTCTTGCCCCGATCCTAGGCTTTTGTCGTCTTCCCGGGCTGGCTATGGCGGCCTGCCGTCGGCGGTGGGCGGGCTTGCCTGTCGGTTTGGCGGGTGTGTGCTGGTTGTGCCCAGGACGCCTCCGGCCCCTGCACTGTGCCGGGTGCGTGGGGGGTGGGGTGGGGCCCGCCGTGCCCGGCTCCGGGCGGTCAGGCTTGATCCCTGCGCCGGGCACGGCGGGCCCCACCCCGTCGGTGGTCGCCGGTTCGTCCCCGCACTACCCGCCTGGCG
>NZ_JBQXEO010000037.1:0-58709 GCF_052601155.1 Micromonospora yongxingensis | reverse complement strand
CGTCATGCCCGGATCAGGCTGGCGTGTTCTCGGCGAGGACGGCCAGGATCTGCTCGCCGTACTTGGCGAGCTTGTTCTCGCCGACCCCGCTGACCCGGGCCAGCTCGGCCAGCGACCCGGGTGCGTCGCTGGCGATCTGCCGCAGCGTGGCGTCGTGGAAGATCACGTACGCCGGGACGCCCTGCTCCTTGGCGGTGGCCGCCCGCCAGCCGCGCAGCCGCTCGAAGAGCGTCGCGGCGGCCGGGGTCAGGTCGGCGAAAACGGTGGCGGAGCCTCGTGGCTTCGCCGACCGGCTCGACGCCGGCCGCTCCGGCTCGCGGCGCATCGTCACGGTGCGCCGGCGGCCCAGCACGTCGGCGCTCGCCTCGGTCAGTGCCAGCGTGCCGTAGTCGCCCTCGACGGCGAGCAGCCCCTCGGCGAGCAGTTGCCGGACCACGCCCCGCCACTCGGCCTCGCGCAACTCGGTGCCGATGCCGAAGACGGTCAGCGTGTCGTGGCCGTACTGGCTGATCTTGTCGGTCTGTTTGCCGAGCAGGATGTCGATGCAGTGCCCGGCGCCGAACCGCTGGTTGCGTTCGCGGTCGAGGCGGAAGACGGCGGAGAGCAGCTTCTGCGCCGCCACGGTGCCGTCCCAGGACTCCGGTGGGGTGAGGCAGGTGTCGCAGTTGCCGCAGGCCGTGGTCGTCGTCTCGCCGAAGTATTCGAGCAGTTGGACCCGCCGGCAGCGCACCGTCTCGCAGAGCGCGAGCATCGCGTCCAGGTGCGCGGCGAGGTTGCGGCGGTGGGCGAGGTCGCCGTCGGACGTCTCGATCATCTTGCGTTGCTGGACCACGTCCTGGAGCCCGTACGCCAGCCAGGCGGTGGACGGCAGGCCGTCCCGGCCGGCGCGGCCGGTCTCCTGGTAGTAGCCCTCGACGGACTTGGGCAGGTCGAGGTGGGCGACGAAGCGGACGTCGGGCTTGTCGATGCCCATCCCGAAGGCGATGGTCGCCACCATCACCAGGCCGTCCTCGCGGAGGAAGCGCTGCTGGTTGGCGGCGCGGGTGCCCGCGTCGAGGCCGGCGTGGTACGGCAGCGCGGCGACCCCGTTGGCGGTGAGGAACTCGGCCGTCTTGTCGACCGAGGCGCGCGACAGGCAGTAGACGATCCCGGCGTCGCCGGGGTGCTCGTCGCGCAGCAGGGCCAGCAGCTGCTTGCGCGGCTCGTGCTTGGGCACGATGCGGTACTGGATGTTGGGCCGGTCGAAGCTGGCCACGAAGTGCCGGGCGTCGTCGAGCTTGAGCCGGGTGGCGATCTCGGTGCGGGTGGCGCTGGTCGCGGTGGCGGTCAGCGCGATCCGGGGGACCTGCGGCCACCGCTCGTGCAGCATCGACAGCGCCAGGTAGTCGGGGCGGAAGTCGTGCCCCCACTGCGACACGCAGTGCGCCTCGTCGATCGCGAACAGGCTGATCCTGCCCCGGTCGAGCAGGGCGAGGGTGGACCGGACGCCGAGCGCCTCCGGGGCCAGGTAGAGCAGATCCAGCTCGCCGGCCACGAAGGCCGCCTCGACCCGGCGCCGAGCGTCGAGTGTCTGGGTCGAGTTGAGGAAGCCGGCCCGTACGCCGACGGCGGTGAGCGCGTCCACCTGGTCCTGCATGAGGGCGATCAACGGGGACACGACGACCGCGACGCCGTCGCGGACCAGGGCCGGGACCTGGTAGCACAGCGACTTGCCGCCACCGGTGGGCATCAGCACCAGCGCGTCGCCGCCGGCCACCACGTGGTCGATCACCTCCCGCTGGAAGCCGCGGAACGCGTCGTAGCCGAACACCCGGCGCAGGACGCCCAGCGCGTCCTCGGTCCGCAGGTCGGTGGGGGAAGCCATCCGCGGAGTCTACGAGCCGACCCCGACACCGCACGTCCGGCGCACCCCACGGGTGCGCCGGACGGGCCGACCGGCGACGGGTGCCGGACGTTGCCCGGGCGGCGGGATAGAGTCGCTGATTGACCAATCGCGGCCGAGGGCGGCCGCGGCGCCACGGCTTGGGGGTACGGGTGAGCGAGGCGCGCACAGCCGGTGACGGGATCGACGTCCCGGCGGCCACCGACGGGCAGCCGGCGGCGGAGTCGGAGACCACCCTCGTGGTGGTCACCGGTCTGTCCGGTGGCGGTCGCAGCACGGTCGCCCGGGCGCTGGAGAACGTCGGCTACTACGTGGTGGACAACCTGCCGCAGGCGTTGATGCTCGACATGGCCGAGTTGGCGTTCAAGGCCGGCGGTGCGGCGCGACGTACCGCGATGGTGCTGGACGTGCGCTCGCGCGCCTTCTCCACGGACCTCGCCGGGGCGATCCGCGAGCTCAAGGAGCGCGGTTTCTCACCCCGGGTGGTCTTCGTCGACGCCGACGACGAGGTGCTGATCCGGCGGTTCGAGAGCGTCCGGCGTTCGCATCCGTTGCAGGGCGACGGGCGGCTGGCCGACGGCATCGCCGTGGAGCGGGGCCTGCTGGAGGAGGCCCGCGACCAGGCCGACGTGATCATCGACACCAGCCACCTGAACGTCAACCAGCTCCGCCGGCGCATCGAGGAGCTGTTCGGCGGCGAGGACGCCCGCCGGCTGCGGGTGACCGTCCTGTCGTTCGGCTTCAAGTACGGTCTGCCGCCGGACGCCGACTTCGTGCTGGACGCCCGTTTCCTGCCCAACCCGTACTGGGTGCCGGAGCTGCGCGAGCACACCGGCCGGGAGGAGGCGGTCAGCGCGTACGTGCTGGGCCAGGAGGGCGCGGACGCCTTCGTCGCCTCGTACGCCGACCTGGTCAACGCCACGACGGCCGGGTTCGAGCGGGAGGGCAAGCGGTACCTGACGGTCGCCGTGGGCTGCACCGGCGGTAAGCACCGCAGCGTGGCCATCGCCGAGGAGCTGGCCGGGCGGCTGCGCCAGTCGGGGTTGGCGGCCAACGCCCAGCACCGCGACCTGGGGCGCGAATGACGTCCCGCCGGGTGGTGGCGTTCGGCGGCGGGCACGGCCTCTCCGCCTCGCTGCGAGCGCTGCGCCACTGCGCTCCCGAACTCGACCTGGACATCACGGCCGTGGTCACGGTCGGCGACGACGGCGGGTCCAGTGGCCGGCTGCGGGCCGAGCGGGGCGGCCTGCCCCCCGGTGACCTGCGGCAGGCCCTGGTCGCGCTGGCGGGGGACCACCCGGCGACGCGACGCAGCGCGGGGCTGTTCCAGCACCGCTTCGCCGCGGCGCCCGCGGACGCGGCGTGCGCGGACCCGGCGGCCGGCGAGGACGGCCGTGGCGGCCCGGCGGCGACCAGCGGCGACGGGCTGGCCGGGCACGCGGTCGGCAATCTGGTGCTCTGCGGGCTGATGGAGCTGCTCGGCGATCCGGTGGCCGCGCTGGAGCACGCCGGGGCGATGCTGGGCGCGGTCGGCCGGGTGCTGCCGATGTCCCGCCAGCCGGTGGGCATCGAGGCGCGGGTGCGCGGCGTCGACCCGGCTGCCCCCGACGAGGTATGCACCGTGCGCGGCCAGCATCAGGTGGCGGTCACCACCGGGCGGGTGGAGTCGCTGCGGCTCACCCCGGCAGCCCCGGCGGCCTGCGCGGAGGCCCTCGCGGCGATCGGGGAGGCGGACTGGTTGATCTTCGGGCCGGGCAGCTGGTACACCAGCGTGCTGCCGCACCTGCTGGTGCCGCAGTTGGCCGACGCGATCGTGTCCAGCCCGGCCCGCCGACTGGTCACCCTGAACCTCGCGGCGGAGAAGGAGACCCTCGGGCTCTCCGTCGCCGACCACCTCGCGGCGCTGCGCTGGTACCTGCCCGAGCTCAAGGTGGATCTTGTGCTCGCCGATGCCAAGGCGGTGGGTGACCCCGAACCGGTCGAACGTGCGGCAGAATCGCTGGGTGCGCGCCTGGTCCTCGCCCCCGTCGCCATCACCGACGGGACTCCCCGCCATGATCCAGCTGCCTTGGGCGCCGCGCTGGTGCCTGTCCTGGGTGCCGATCGTTAGACACGTACGTAATCTCCGGCGACACGCCGGAACCGGTCCGTGAGGGGACGCACAATGGCGATGACGGCTGCGGTCAAGGACGAGCTGAGTCGGGTCGACGTGCCCAAGCCCTGCTGTCGGCGGGCGGAGATGGCCGCGCTGTTGCGCTTCGCTGGCGGCCTGCACATCGTCTCCGGCCGTGTGGTGGTGGAGGCGGAGTTGGACACCGGCGCGGTGGCGCGCCGGTTGCGCCGGGAGATCGCCGAGGTCTACGGCTACCCCAGCGAGATCCACGTGCTGGCCTCCGGTGGTCTGCGCAAGGGCAGCCACTTCATCGTCCGGGTGGTCAAGGACGGTGAGGCCCTGGCCCGGCAGACCGGCCTGCTGGACGTGCGCGGCCGGCCGGTCCGCGGGCTGCCCCCGCACGTGGTGGCGGCGAACGTCTGCTGCGCGGTCTCGGCCTGGCGGGGCGCGTTCATGGCGCACGGCTCGCTGACCGAGCCGGGCCGGTCCAGCGCACTGGAGATCACCTGTCCCGGGCCGGAGTCGGCGTTGGCCCTGGTCGGGGCGGCCCGCCGCATCGGCATCACCGCCAAGAACCGCGAGGTGCGCGGTGTGGACCGGGTGGTGGTCAAGGACGGCGACGCCATCGCCGCGCTGCTCACCCGGATCGGCGCGCACTCCAGCGTGCTGGCCTGGGAGGAGCGCCGGGTCCGCCGCGAGGTGCGCGCCACCGCCAACCGGCTGGCCAACTTCGACGACGCCAACCTGCGCCGCTCGGCGCGTGCCGCGGTGGCCGCCGCCGCCCGGGTGACCAGGGCGCTGGAGATCCTCGCCGACGAGGCGCCCAACCACCTCACCGACGCCGGTCGGCTTCGCCTGGAGCACCGGCAGGCGTCGCTGGAGGAGCTGGGCGCGCTGGCGGAGCCGCCGCTGACCAAGGACGCCATCGCCGGGCGTATCCGCCGGCTGCTGGCGCTGGCCGACAAGCGGGCCCGGGACCTGGGCATCCCGGATACCGAAGCAGCCGTCACGCCCGACATGCTCGTGGTCTGATAGGACGGTGGGGCCGCACGGTGCGCCCGGGAGCACGACCCGGCGCAGCGTGGCCCCGCACGCTCGGATAAGGTCGCTGCGTACGGCAAGGGGGCCGACACAGGCACTCCTCGTCGTGCCCACCGCCTCGGGCGGTCAGGTCCTCAGACCGCGGCGGGGTGCCGAGATGAACCGTCAACGGCCGGCTCCAACGGTCGGCGCACACCACTCCGCCGGCCCGTTGTCTGAAGCCGGCGGACCAGAACGCGAGGAGATGGGACCTGTGACCATCCGGGTTGGCATCAACGGCTTCGGCCGGATCGGCCGTAACTTCTTCCGGGCAGTGCTGGCGTCCGACGCCGACATCGAGGTCGTGGCGGTGAACGACCTCACCGACAACGCCACGCTCGCCCACCTGCTCAAGTACGACAGCATCCTGGGTCGTCTGCCGTACGAGGTCAAGGCCACCGCCGACGAGATCACCGTCGGTGGGAAGACCATCAAGGCGTACGCGGAGAAGGACCCGGCGTCGCTGCCGTGGGGCGAGGTCGGCGCCGACGTCGTCATCGAGTCGACCGGCTTCTTCACCGACGCCACCAAGGCGAAGGCGCACGTCGACGGCGGGGCAAAGAAGGTCATCATCTCCGCCCCGGCGAAGAACGAGGACGTCACCGTCGTCATGGGGGTCAACCACGACTCCTACGACCCGGCGAAGCACACCATCATCTCCAACGCCTCGTGCACCACCAACTGCCTCGCGCCGATGGCGAAGGTCCTGCACGACACGTTCGGCATCCAGCACGGTCTGATGACGACGATCCACGCGTACACCCAGGACCAGAACCTGCAGGACGCGCCGCACAAGGACCTCCGCCGGGCACGCGCCGCCGCGCTGAACATCGTGCCGACCTCGACCGGTGCCGCGAAGGCCATCGGCCTGGTGCTGCCGGAGCTCAAGGGCAAGCTCGACGGGTACGCGCTGCGGGTGCCGATCCCGACCGGCTCGGTCACCGACCTCACCGTCAACGTTGGTCGTGAGACCACCGTGGACGAGGTCAACGCCGCGCTGAAGGCCGCCGCGGACGGCCCGCTCAAGGGCATCCTGGTCTACAACGAGGACCCGATCGTCTCCACCGACATCGTGACCGACCCGGCGTCGTGCATCTTCGACGCGCCGCTGACCAAGGTGGTCGGCAACCAGGTCAAGGTCGTCGGCTGGTACGACAACGAGTGGGGCTACTCCAACCGCCTCGTCGACCTGGTCAAGCTGGTCGGTACCTCGCTGTGAGCATCCGGACCCTCGACGACCTGCTCGCCGAGGGGGTGTCGGGTCGGCGCGTGCTGGTGCGCGCCGACCTGAACGTCCCGCTCGACAAGCAGACCGGCGACATCACCGACGACGGCCGCATCCGCGCGGTGCTGCCGACGCTGGGCGCGCTGGTCTCCGCCGGCGCCAAGGTGGTCGTCTGCTCGCACCTGGGCCGCCCGAAGGGCGCGCCGGACCCGCAGTTCAGCCTCAGCCCGGTCGCCGGGCGGCTCGGTGAGCTGCTCGGCGCGCCGGTGCACTTCGCGACCGACACCGTCGGTGAGTCCGCCCGGTCCACCGTCGCCGACCTGGCCGACGGCCAGGTCGCCCTCCTGGAGAACCTGCGTTTCAACGCCGGTGAGACCAGCAAGGACGACGCTGAGCGGGGCGCCTTCGCCGACCAGCTCGCCGCGTTCGGCGACGCGTACGTGGACGACGCGTTCGGTGCGGTGCACCGTAAGCACGCCAGCGTCTACGACGTGCCGGCCCGGTTGCCGCACGTGGCCGGCCGGCTGGTGCTGCGTGAGGTCGAGGTCCTCTCCAAGCTCACCGGCGAGCCCGAGCGGCCGTACGTGGTGGTGCTCGGCGGGTCCAAGGTCTCCGACAAGCTGGCGGTGATCGAGGCACTGCTGCCGACGGTCGACCGACTGCTCATCGGTGGCGGGATGTGCTTCACCTTCCTCAAGGCCCAGGGCCTGGAGGTGGGCACCTCGCTGCTGGAGAAGGACATGGTCGAGACCTGCGGCAACCTGCTGGAGCGGTCCGGCGGCAAGATCATGCTCCCGGTCGACGTGGTGGTCGCGGACGCGTTCGCCCCGGACGCCGCGCACGACACGGTCCGCGTCGACGGCATCCCGAGCCACCGGCTCGGGTTGGACATCGGCCCGGAGACGGTGGCCGGTTTCGCCGCCGCGCTGTCCCAGGCGAAGACGATCTTCTGGAACGGCCCGATGGGCGTGTTCGAGATGCCGGCGTTCGCCAACGGCACCCGTGGGTTGGCCGAGGCGATCACCAAGGCCGACGCGTTCACCGTCGTCGGTGGCGGCGACTCGGCGGCGGCGGTCCGTGCCCTCGGCCTGGACGAGTCGTCCTTCGGGCATATCTCCACCGGTGGTGGCGCGTCCCTGGAATACCTCGAGGGCAAGTCCCTCCCCGGCATCGCGGCCCTGGAGAACTGAATGGCGAGCACCACCCGCCGGCCACTGATGGCCGGCAACTGGAAGATGAACCTCAACCACCTCGAGGCCAACCTGCTCGTGCAGAAGCTGGCCGCGAGTCTCACCGAGAAGCAGCTCACCGCGGTGGAGACGGTCGTGTTGCCGCCCTTCACCGACCTGCGCACGGTGCAGACGGCGGTGGACGGGGACAAGCTGCTGATCGGCTACGGCGGGCAGGACCTCTCCCCGCACGCCTCCGGCGCGTACACCGGGGACATCTCCGGCTCGATGCTGGCCAAGCTCGGCTGCACGTACGTGGTGGTCGGGCACTCCGAGCGGCGCGCCTACCACCACGAGGACGACGCGCAGGTCAACGCCAAGGTGAAGGCGGCGCTGACCCACGGTCTGACCCCGATCCTCTGCGTGGGGGAGGGGCTGGACGTGCGCGAGCAGGGCACCCACGTGGCGCACTGCTCCGATCAGCTCGACGGGGGCCTGGCTGGGCTGACCGCCGAGCAGGTACGCCAGGTGGTGATCGCGTACGAGCCGGTCTGGGCGATCGGTACCGGCAAGACCGCGACACCCGAGGACGCCCAGGAGGTCTGCGGGGCGGTTCGCAAGCGGCTGGCTGAGCGCTTCGACCAGGACACCGCCGACCAGGTCAGGGTCCTCTACGGCGGCTCGGTCAAGGCGTCCAACGTCGCCTCGATCATGGCCCAGCCGGACGTGGACGGCGGCCTGGTGGGGGGCGCCAGCCTCGACGCGGAGGAATTCGCGCAGATCTGCCGGTTCCCGGAGCACATCGCCCGCTGATCGCTCGGTATCCTTGACCCCGCCCGTCCGCCGGTCGGTGCCACCGTGCCCGATCAGACCGGGCGAGGATCGCTACGAGAGGACTGACCCCAGCCATGCCGATCTGGTTCGCATACACGTTGATCGTGTTGCTGATCATCACGAGCGTTCTGCTCACCTTGCTGATCCTGCTGCACCGCGGCAAGGGCGGCGGTCTGTCGAGCATGTTCGGCGGTGGCGTCAGCTCCAGCCTCGCCGGCTCGTCGGTGGCGGAGAAGAACCTGGACCGTTACACCGTTCTGGTGAGCATCGTCTGGTTCGCCGCCATCGTCGGGCTGGGGCTCTGGCTCCGCCTCCAGATGAACAGCGGCGCCTGAGCACGCCCGTCAAGTCGTACAATCTGCGCGCGGTCCGTTACGACGGGCCGCGCGCAGGCTTTTCTCCGCTGCACCGCGTCGCCCGCCGCCCTACCCCCTCCGGCGGCGGGTCCCTCCGACGACAGGAGCGAGCAGCCGTGCCGAGTGGCAACGTCATCCGCGGCGCCCGGGTCGGGTCCGCACCCGTCCGGCCGGACGAACGGCACCATCCCGCCCCCCGACAGGACGTCACCTACTGGTGCCGCAACGACCACCGGACCAGCATCCGGATCGCCGCGGACGCCACCGCGCCGCCGCTGTGGGACTGCCCCCGCTGCGGCCTCCCGGCGGGCCAGGACGCGCAGAACCCGCCCGGCCGGACCCGCGCCGAGCCCTACAAGAGCCATCTGGCGTACGTGAAGGAGCGGCGCACTGCCGAGGAGGGTGAGGCGTTGCTGGCCGAGGCGCTGGCCGCGCTGCGCCGCCGCCGGGGCGAGTGAGAAGGGCCCCTCAGGAAGGGGCCCCTCGGTCTCAGCGGAGGCTGCGCAGGCGGGCGGGCACGTCGGCCGCCGCCGCCCGGTCCAGCAGCCAGCGGGTACGGTCCACGCCGTGCACCCCGGCGGCCGGCAGCTGCACCGGCCCGGCGCCGGCCAGCGCCATGCCGACCGCCCGGGCCTTGTCCGCGCCGCCGGCCACCAACCAGACCTCCTCGGCGGTGTTGATCGCCGGCAGGGTGAGCGTGGTCCGCAGCGGCGGCGGCTTGGGGCTGCCCCGCACCGCGCTGCACGGCCGGCTCTCGTAGTGCACGGGATGCTCGGGGAAGATCGAGGCGACGTGCCCGTCCTCCCCGACGCCCAGCATCAGCACGTCGAAGTGCGGCAGCGCGGCGTGCCCGGGGCGGGCGGCGCGCGCCAACTCCTCGGCGTACGCGGCGGCGGCCGCCTCGGGGTCGTTGCCGGCCGGGCCGTCGGAGGCCGGCATCGGGTGCACCCGGGCCGGGTCCAGCGGCACCAGGTCCAGCAGGGCCGCCCGCGCCTGGGTCTCGTTGCGGTCCGGGTCACCGGCGGGCAGGAAACGCTCGTCGCCCCACCACACGTCGACCCGGGACCAGTCCACCGCGTCGCGGGCCGGCAGTTGCGCCACCGCCCGGTACACGGCAGCGGCGATCCGCCCACCGGTGAGCACCACCGAGGCCTCGCCCCGGTCGGCTTGGGCGTCGAGCAGCTTCACCAGCAGCCGGGCCGCCACGGCCTGCGCCAGCATGTCGGCGTCGGCGTGAACGGCGACACTCGCCTCACTCATCGGTTGTGCCTTCGTTTCCCGACCGTGGGACGGTCGCTGTCGCGTTGTGCCCGGGTTGGTACGCCCGGAGGTGGCGGGGCAGGGTGCCCCGGAGGTGCCGGGGCAGGGCCGGGATCACCCCGGCCCCGCCCGATGTGGTGCGCCGGCCGTCGCCGGGCTCAGCTCTCGCCGCTCGTGCCGGAGTGCGCGGTGACCCCGGCCTCGGCGCGCTGGGCGGTGGCCGGATCCTTCCAGACGTGCACCCGCTGCGGGGAACGCTGCTCCAGCCCGCGCAGGCCGGCGGTGGCGCCCAGGGCCTCCGCGTACACCTGGTCGGCGTCGAGGCGGCGCAGTTCCTCGGCCAGTTCGTCACCGAGCGGTCGACGGACCAGCGGCAGGGCACGGTCGTCCTGGCCGGTCCGCCGGAACACCGCCATGCTGTCCTCGCGGGTCAACGTCAGCTGGTCGCCGTTGGCGCAGCTCAGCTGCACCTCACGCATCCGCGGGAACTCGTTGGTGTCCACCCGACGGGGGGTGATGCCGAGCCTGCTGGCCAACCAGCCGACCATCAGCGCCGCCGTCGGGTCGCTGGGCGGCGCGACAACGGTCGCCTCGGTGACCCGCGCCTCGGTGGTGTCGAACGCCCCGGCGACGAGGGTCCGCCACGGGGTGATCCGGGTCCACGCGAGGTCGGTGTCGCCCGGGGCGTAGTCCCGGGCCCGCTGCCGCAGCGCCTCCACCGGGTCGGTGGCCTGCGCCGTGTCGGTGATCCGCCGGTCGGCGACCACCCCGAGGAAGTCGGTGGCGATCTCGGCCGGTGGCTCGCCGTGCCACCAGGTGACCACCGGCACGTCCGGAACCAGCAGCGGCATCACGACCGACTCGGCGTGCAGGGCCAGCCGCCCGTACATCCGGGTGACCACCGCCTCGCACGGGCCGAGCCGGCCACCGACCACGATCTCCGCGTCCAGCCGGTTGCGGTCCCGCTCGATCTCGGAGCGGACCACCACCACCAGCCGGCACGGGTGGGCGGCGGCCGCGATGGTCGCCGCCGCCTCCGCCTCGCGGACCCGTTTCTCGTCCACCACGACGATGAGGGTGAGCGCCATGCCGCTGGCCACCCCGCCGGCGCTCCGCCGCTCGGCGGCGAGCGCCTTGACCACCTCACTTCCGGTGGTGTCCCACAGCCCGATCACTGGAGCCTCCTGGTTCGCTCGCTCACGCCGCCACCCCGGTCACGCGCGCCGCCACGCGCGGCCCTCGCGGGCCAGCATCTCGTCGGCCGCCCGCGGCCCCCACTCGCCGGCGCGGTACGGCTCCGGCCGGGTGCCCACCCAGGCGTGCTCCAGCGGGTCGATCACCTGCCAGCTCTGCTCGACCTCCGCCGCGTCCGGGAACAGGGTGCGGTCGCCGATCAGCACGTCCAGCACCAGTCGCTCGTACGCCTCGGGGCTGGACTCGGTGAACGCCTCGCCGTACTGGAAGTCCATGGCGATGTCGCGGACCTCCATCGTGGTGCCCGGCACCTTCGAGCCGAACTTCAGCACCACGCCCTCGTCCGGCTGCACCCGGATGACCAACTGGTTGTTGCCCAGCGACTCCATGTCGGCGTCGTTGAACGGCAGGTGGGGCGCCTTCTTGAACATGATGGCCACCTCGGTGACCCGCCGGGGGAGGCGCTTGCCGGCCCGGATGTAGAACGGCACCCCGGCCCAGCGGCGGTTCTGGATGCCCAGCCGCACCGCCACGTACGTCTCCGTCGTGGAGTCGGCGGGAACACCCTGCTCCTCCAGATAGCCGACGGCACGTTCACCGCCGACCCAGCCGGGCAGGTACTGGCCGCGGACGGTGTCGCGGACCACGTCCTTGGGCAGGGTGATCGCCTTGAGTACCTTCAACTTCTCGGTGCGGATCTCGTCGGCGTCGAAGCTGGTCGGCTCCTCCATCGCCACCAGCGCCAAAAGCTGGAGCAGGTGGTTCTGGAGCACGTCGCGGGCGGTGCCGACGGTGTCGTAGAAGCCGGCCCGGCTGCCGATGCCGACGTCCTCGGCCATGGTGATCTGCACCGAGTCGACGTACTTGGAGTTCCACAGCGGCTCGAACAGGTTGTTGGCGAACCGCAGGGCGAGGATGTTCTGAACCGTCTCCTTGCCCAGGTAGTGGTCGATCCGGAAGACGTCCTGCCGGGTGAAGACGTCGTCGACGAGGTCGTTGAGCGCCTTCGCCGAGGGCAGGTCGTTACCGAACGGCTTCTCCACCACCACGCGGCGCCAGCCGCCGGACTTCTCGTTGTCGGCCATCCCGGTGCGGGCGAGCTGCTTGAGCACGACGGGGAACGCGGCCGGGGGGATGGAGAAGTAGAACGCCGCGTTGCCGGCGATGCCGTGGCTCTGCCGCAGCTCGTCCAGTGTCGTGGCGAGTTGGTCGAACGCGTCGTCGTCGTCGAACGACCCGCCGACGAACTTGATGTTGCCGGCCAGCCGTGCCCAGACCTCGTCCCGCCACGGGGTACGGGCGTGCTTGCGGGCCGCCTCGCACGCCAGCGTCTCGAAGTCGCCGTCACCCCAGTCGCGCCGGGCGAAGCCGAGGACCACGAAACCGGGCGGCAGCAGCCCCCGGTTGGCCAGGTCGTACACCGCGGGTAGCAGCTTCTTGCGGGCCAGGTCGCCGGTCACCCCGAAGATCACCAGAGCACACGGCTCGGGGATCCGTGGCAACCGGCGGTCCTGGGGGTCGCGCAGCGGGTTCACGCCGCCTCCTCGCTCCGCTTGTGTCACGTCGTCCATCCTCACGCCCGTAGCTCACCGGCCGCGTCGAGCAGTTGGGCGACGCCGGCGGCCCGGTCGGTCAGGTGCAGCCGCAGCAGCGGACGCTCCCGGCCGGCGAGGGCCTGCCGGTCGCCGGCGGCCTGCGCCGCCTGCAACTCGCCGAAGGTGTACGGCTTGCCCGGCACCGGCAGGTCCTCGGCGACCGCGCCGGTCACCTGGAGGAAGCTGCCGACCTGCGGGCCGCCCTTGTGGTACTGGCCGGTGGAGTGCAGGAACCGCGGCCCCCAGCCGAACGTGACCGGGCGGCCGGACGCGCCGGCCAGCAGCGGCCGCAGCCGGGCCGCGTCGGCGTCGGCGAACCGGTCGAGGTACGCCATCACCGCGAGGTAGCCGTCGTCGCCCAGCCCGTCGAGCAGCCAGCGCAGCACGCCGGCCAGGTCACCGGGGGCGCCCTTCGGCGCGTACACCTCGATCGCGCCCTCGGTGAACGACGGCGCCTCCGCCGGCAGGCCCGAGGCCAGGATCTTGTTGGTGTTCTCCTTGGACTCGGTGACGTTCGGCTGGTTGAACGGGTCGATGCCGAGCACCACGCCGGCCACCGCGGTGGCGTACTCCCAGGCCAGGAACTGCGCCCCGAGCGGGCCGTTGACCGCCACGTCCGGGTCGGTGCCGCCGCCCGGCACGTCGCCGGTGGCCAGCGCGCCGCCGTAGGTGACGCTCAGCACGTCCGGCCCGGTGGCGCCGGGGCTCTGCGGGGACTCCACCACGACGGGCAGGATGCCCACCCCGGCCTTGCCGGTCGACTCGGCGATGAGCTGCTCCGCCCAGTCGCCGAACCCGTCGATACCGGTGCCGTCGGAGATCAGCGCGACCTTGTCCCGGGCCAGCGTGGCGGCCGCACCCAGCGCGGCGCCCAGCGCCAGCGCCGGATTGTCCCGGTCGTTGCCGAGCGACGCGGCCAGCGCGTCGGCCTGGTCGATCAGTTCGGCCACGTCCACGCCGGCCAACGCGGAGGGCACCAGCCCGAACGCGGTCAGCGCCGAGTACCGGCCGCCCACGTTCGGGTCGGCCAGCACGGTGAACGCGCCCATCTCGGTGGCGGTGTTCTGCAACGGCGAACCGGGGTCGGTGACGATGACGAAGTGCCGGCCGGCCTCCGCCTCGGTCATCCCGGCGTCCAGGAACGCCTGCCAGTACGCGCGCCGGTGGCTGTCGGTCTCCACCGTCGAGCCGGACTTGCTGGCCACCACCACGACGGTGCGCTCCAGCCGGTCACCGAGCGCGGCCCGGACCTGGCCCGGGTCGGTGGTGTCCAGCACGGTCAGCGGTCGGCCCAGGGTCCGGGTGATCACCTCGGGGGCCAGCGAGGAGCCGCCCATCCCGGCGAGCACCACGTGGTCCAGGTCGGCCAGCTCCGCCTTCAGTTCGGCGAGCTGGACCAGCAGCTCCCGGCTGCGCTGGTGGGTGTCCATCCAGCCGAGCCGGACCTTCGCCTCGGCCTCGGCGTCCGGACCCCACAGGCTCGGGTCCTTCGCGGCCAGCCTGCCGGGCACCTCGGCCCGGACCAGTGCGTCCCGGGTCGAGGCGGGCGCCGACTTGTCGACCGCGTCCGCGCCGTGGACCGCGAGCCCGGCGGCGGCCTCCGCCGCCCCGGCGAGAAGATCGCTCATGCGTTACCACCGGCCTTCTCGGCGGCCTTGGCGTTGCCCGTGGCGGCCTTGTTCGGCGCACCCTTGCCCTTCGCCGCGGCCTCCAGCGACTTGCGGACGCCGTCGAGCAGTTCCTGCCAGCTGGTCTCGAACTTCTCCACGCCCTCGCGCTCCAGCGTGGCGATCACGTCGGACATGTCCACCCCGACCGTCTCCAGGTCGGTGAAGACCGTGCGGGCCGCGTCGTAGGAGCCGGTGATGGTGTCGGCGCGCGTCTCGCCGTGGTCGGCGTACGCGTGGATGACCGCCTCCGGCATCGTGTTGACCGTGCCGGGGGCGATCAGCTCCTCGACGTAGATGACGTCCCGGTAGTCCGGGTTCTTCGTCGAGGTGGACGCCCACAGCGGTCGCTGCGGGTGCGCGCCGGCGTCGGCGAGCGCCTGCCACCGGTCGGAGGAGAACACCTCGCAGTAGCGCTCGTACGCGAGCTGCGCGTTGGCGACGGCGGCCTTGCCCCTCAGCGCCTTGGCCTGCTCGGAGCCGATCTTCTCCAGCCTCTTGTCGACCTCGGAGTCGACCCGGGAGACGAAGAACGACGCCACCGAGCCGATGGTGGACAGGTCGTGCCCGTTCGCCTTGGCCTGCTCCAGGCCGGCCAGGAACGCCTCCATCACCGCCGAGTAGCGGTCCAGCCCGAAGATCAGCGTGACGTTGACGCTGATGCCCTCGGCCAGGGTGGCGGTGATCGCCGGCAGGCCGGCCTCGGTGGCCGGGATCTTGATGAAGAGGTTGGGCCGGTCAACCAGCCACCACAGCGCCTTGGCCTCGGCGACCGTCCGGTCGCTCTCGTGGGCCAGCCGCGGGTCCACCTCGATGGAGACCCGACCGTCGACACCCGCGCTGGCGTCGTACGACGGGCGCATCACGTCGCAGGCCCACCGCACGTCGTACGTGGTGAGCATGCGCACCGCCTCTTCGACGTCCACGCCACGCATGGCGAGGTCGCGAAGCTGCCAGTTGTACTCGTCGGCGTCGCTCAGCGCCTTCGCGAAGATCGTCGGGTTGGTGGTCACGCCGGCCACGTGCTTCTCGCGGCGGAGCTGGTCCAGCCCGCCGGAGCTCAGTCGTACCCGGGAAAGATCGTCGAGCCAGACCGCCACGCCTGCGGCGGTGAGCTCACTCAGCCTGTCCGTCATGCCGTCCACGCTCCCCTCAGTTGCCGGTCGTGAAACCGGTGATGTCGCCCACCCGGGCCAGCGAGGCGTGTGCCGCCGCCACGACCCGGTCGGCGGTGAACCCGAACTGCTCGAAGAGCACGGTGTGCGGGGCGCTCGCCCCGTAGTGCTCCAGGCTGACGCTCTCGCCCAGGTCGCCGACCACGCCGCGCCAGGACATCGCGATGCCCGCCTCCACGCTCACCCGTGCCTTTACCCCGCGCGGCAGCACCGACTCCCGGTACGCCTCGTCCTGCTCGTAGAACCACTCCTGGCAGGGCATGGACACGACCCGGGTCGGGGTGCCGTCGGCCTCCAGCCGCTCCCGGGCGGTCAGGCACAGCTGCACCTCGGAGCCGGTGCCGATGATGATCACCTGCGGCTTGCCGTTGGACGCCTCAGCCAGCACGTAGCCACCGTTGGCCACACCCTCCGCGCTGCCCAGGACGTCGCGGTCCAAGGTCGGCAGCGGCTGCCGGCTCAACGCCAGCGCGGTCGGCCGGTCGGTGTGCTCCAGCGCCAGCCGCCAGGCCCAGGCGGTCTCGTTGGCGTCGGCCGGGCGCACCACGTCCAGGCCGGGGATGGCGCGCAGCGCGGTCAGGTGCTCCACCGGCTGGTGGGTCGGCCCGTCCTCGCCGAGGCCGATCGAGTCGTGCGTCCAGACGTAGGTCACCGGCAGCTTCATCAGGGCGGCCAGCCGCACCGAGGGACGCATATAGTCGCTGAACACCAGGAAGGTGCCGCCGTACGGGCGGGTGCCGCCGTGCAGGGCGATGCCGTTGAGGATCGCGCCCATGGCGTGCTCACGGATGCCGAAGTGCAGCGTGCGGCCGTACTCGTGGCCGGGGAAGTCCTTGGTGGCGTGCGCGGCCGGGATGAACGACGGCTCGCCCTTCATGGTGGTGTTGTTGCTCTCCGCGAGGTCGGCCGAGCCGCCCCACAGCTCCGGCAGCACCGGCGCGAGGGCCTCGAGCACCTTGCCGGACGCGGCCCGGGTGGCCACGCCCTTCGCGTCGGCGGGGAAGACCGGCAGCGCGTCGGCCCACCCGTCGGGCAGCACGCGGCCAGCCATCCGCTCGTAGAGCGCCGTGCGCTCCGGGTTGGCCTTCTTCCAGGCGTCGAACGCGGTGGTCCACTCCTCCTGGGCGGCGGAGCCGCGGCCCATCACCTTCCGGGCGTGGGCGAGCACCTCCTCGTCGACGTCGAAGGTCTTGTCCGGGTCGAAGCCGAGGATCTGCTTGGTGGCCTTCACCTCGTCGGCGCCGAGCGCCGAGCCGTGGATCTTGCCGGTGTTCTGCTTGTTGGGCGCGGGCCAGCCGATGATGGTGCGCAGCGCGATGAAGGAGGGACGGTCGGTCTCCGCCTTGGCGGCCAGCAGCGCCGCGTGCAGGGCCTCCGCGTCCTCGTGGTAGTCGCCCTGGTCGGCGTCGCCGAGACGCCAGTCGACGGTCTGCACGTGCCATCCGTACGCCTCGTATCGGGCGGCCACGTCCTCGCTCTTGGCGATCCGGGTGTCGTCCTCGATCGAGATCTCGTTGTCGTCGTAGATCACCGTGAGGTTGCCCAGCTGCTGGTGCCCGGCGAGGGCGCTCGCCTCGTGGCTGATGCCCTCCTCGACGTCGCCGTCGGAGACGATGCACCAGATGTCGTGGTCGAACACCGACGCGCCCGGCTCGGCCTCCGGGTCGAACAGGCCACGCTCACGGCGGGCCGCCATGGCCATGCCGACCGCGTTGCCCAGGCCCTGCCCGAGCGGGCCGGTCGTGGTCTCCACGCCCGGGGTGTGCCCGTGCTCGGGGTGACCCGGCGTGAGCGAGCCCCACTGCCGCAGCGACTGCAGGTCGGACAGGCTCATCGGGTAGCCGGACAGGAACAGCTGGATGTAGAGCGTCAGGCTGGAGTGCCCGGCGGACAGCACGAACCGGTCCCGGCCGGGCCAGTTCGGGTCGGCGGGGTTGTGCCGCATGACCCGGTTGAAGAGGAGGTAGGCCGCGGGCGCCAGGCTCATCGCGGTGCCCGGGTGGCCGTTGCCGGATTTCTCGACGGCATCCATGGCCAGCACGCGGACGGTATCGACAGCCCGGCGGTCGAGGTCGGACCAGTTGAGTGCGGAGTGCTCGGGTCGGTTGGCAGCCACGATGGTTGTGCTCCTCGGCAGATGGGCGGAACCCTCACTGGTGACCCTATCGAGCGTGCCTAAACGTCCGCCCGGGGATCAGTGCATGGTGTGCGGTACGTGGCAACCGGCCGCGTCGTTCAACCCTGTGGTGTGACGGCCCGCACCGTTGTCGGGTCGGCCGGGCAGCCAAAACGACAACGCGTAGTGTGTGGGTCGGTGTGCGGCCCCCGAGCGGGCGCGGCCGATCGATCTCCCCGTGGCGATGCCGGAAGGTGGCAATCCGTGAGCATGATCACCGAGCGCCCCGCGAGCAACCCTGCCGGGCAGCCCCCGGCGCGGGCGGTCGAGGCCCCGGTGGCCCGCCGGGACGTTCGCGCGGTGCTCTCGGCGTACGTGGCGCTCACCAAGCCGCGGATCGTGGAGCTGCTCCTGGTCACCACCGTCCCGGCGATGATGCTCGCCGACGGGGGTCTGCCGTCGCTGTGGCTGATGGCCGTGGTCCTGATCGGCGGCTCGCTCGCCGCCGGCGCGGCCAGCGTGCTCAACTGCTACATCGACCGGGACATCGACCAGTTGATGCGGCGTACCAAGCGTCGCCCGCTTCCGGCGCACACCGTGTCGCCGCGCAACGCGCTGGTCTTCGGTCTGGTGCTCGCGGCGGTCTCGGTCGCCCTGATGGCGGCGTTCACCAACCTGCTGGCCGCCGGGCTGACGCTCGCCGCGATCGCCTACTACGACCTCGTCTACACGCTGTGGCTCAAGCGCTCCACGCCCACGAACACCTTCTGGGGTGGGGCCTGTGGGGCCGCCCCGGTGCTGATCGGGTGGGCGGCGGTGACCGGCTCGCTGGCGCCGGCCGCCTGGGGGCTGTTCGCGGTGGTCTTCTTCTGGCAGATGCCGCACTTCTACCCCCTCGCCATGAAGTACAAGGACGACTACGCCCGAGCCGGCATCCCGATGCTGCCGGTGGTTGCCTCCACCCGCCGGGTCAACGCCGAGATCCTGATCTTCGCCTGGCTCACCGTGCTCACCTCCCTGGCCGTCTGGCCGCTGGGGCTCAGCGCGATCTACGGCGTGCCGACCCTGGTGGTGGGCGCGATCTTCCTGGTCGAGGCGCACCGGCTCTGCCGGCGGGCGACACGTGGCGAGGCGGTCAAGCCGATGCGGCTGTTCCACTGGTCGACGACGTACCTGACGATCGTCTTCGTGGCCGTCGCGATCGACGCGCTGATCTGACGCGCGTCGCGTCGCCTGCTCCACCCCTGGCGGTGGAAGCCGCTTAATCACGATCATGGATGAGTTGTCCGGGTTTAACGTCACATCAGGGTAACTTTCGGCATGAGTCGGATCGGCTCAACCTGCGGTCCTTGAGCCCTGGTTTGCCGACGTGTTTTGGGGTGGAAAGTCCGGATATAACCGGACAGGTAGTCTGTGGTCTTCCTTAAACCTGTAGGTAATTGGCATCACAAAAGGTTCATGGTTCTCGCCCGCCTGAGTGGAACTCTGCTTAGGCTTCGCGTCATGGCAGATGGTTCCGATACGACGCTGACGGCCGAGCAGACCGCCGGCGACCAGGCGCCCAACGGTCTGGTCGCGGGCCTCAAGTCGTTCGCCTCCGGGCACGGCGGGGCGAAGGCGGTCATCGAGTACGTCGGCAAGCGTGGCGCGCGAATCGTCCTCGTGGGTTCCGACGGTGAGTGGGGCGACCAGTTCGCCGAGGACACCGTCACCGCGCGCGAGGCGTGCGCCAAGGCGGGAGTCACCGTCGAGAACGCCTGGGAGCGTGAACTGATGGACCAGATGCGCCCGAGCAACGACCTCTGGCGGTCGATGGCCCGGCGCACGATGGCCCGCTGAGATAGACACCTGAATTGACCGACCACCACCAGTCGACCCGGGGGGAACCCCGGGTCGCTCTCGTGACCTGTGCCGAACTGGCCGACCTCGACCCGGACGACCGGCTGGTCCTCACCCCACTGGCCGCCCGGGGGATCGCCGCCGAGGCGGCCGTCTGGGACGACCCCGGCGTCGACTGGTCCTCGTACGACCTGGTCGTGCTCCGCTCGCCGTGGGACTACGCGCTGCGCCGCGACGAGTTCGTCGCCTGGGCAGCCACCGTCCCGGCGCTGGTGAATCCGGCCGACGTGGTGCGCTGGAACACCGACAAGCGCTACCTCGCCGAGCTGAGCGCCGCCGGCGTGCCCACCGTGCCGACGTTCTGGATCGAGCCGGGGGAGAGCTGGCGTTCACCGGCCGACAGCGGCGAGTACGTGGTCAAGCCAGCGGTCAGCGCGGGCAGCCAGGACACCGGCCGGTACGACCTGGCCGACCCGGAGCACCGGGAACTGGCGGGCGCGCACGTGCGGCGGCTGTCCGACGCCGGTCGGGTGACCATGGTCCAGCCGTACCTGACCGCCGTCGACACCGAGGGCGAGACGGCCCTGCTCTTCCTGGCCGGCCCCGACGGGCTCACGTTCAGCCACGCGATCCGCAAGGGCCCGATGCTGACCGGCCCGGATCTCGGCCTGGACGGGCTCTACAAGGGCGAGGAGATCACCGCCCGCACCGCGACCCCGACGCAGCTGGCGGTGGCGGAGCGGACCCTTGCGGTGGTGCCGGGCGGCACGAATCAGCTCCTCTACTCCCGGGTCGACCTCATCCCCGGCCCGGACGGCGCTCCGGTCCTGGTCGAGCTGGAGCTGACCGAGCCCTCGCTCTTCGTCGGTCACGCCGAGGGCGCACCGGACCGCGTCGCCGACGCCGTCGCCATCCACCTGGCCCGCCGAGGCTGACCCGACCCAGGCGTCCGCCGCCCCCACGGTCTCGGGTCGGACGGACGGACCCGCCGGCGGTGGTCAACCCCCCTTTGCTCTGCTTCAACCGACGCAACACCCGGCGTCCGATTTCCGGACGGTGGGTGTTGCGGTCGTTGAAGCAGAGCAAAGCGTGCGGATGGTGGGGGCTTCGGCCGGCGAGATCACGCGGCGGGCGGCGGCCGAGGTCTCGCTGGGCGGCGGCCTTGTGCGGCGTCAGGCGGTGGCTGGGACGGCTTCGGCCTCGGCGGGCGTGCCGGCCTGGGGTGCGGGGGTGAGCGGGTGGCGTTCGCGGGTGGACCACTGCACCGCGAGGGCGGCCAGCAGCACCAGGCAGGAGCCGAGCATGTGCGCGCCGACCAGGATCGCCGGCACGTGGGTGAAGTACTGCACGAAGCCGATCAGGCCCTGACCCAGCTCCACGACGAGCAGGACGACCGCGGCCCGGGTGGCGCGTCGTGCGCCGACCGCGCGGAACGCGAAGATCAGCGCCACCGAGAGGCCGAGGAGCAGGAAAACGCTGTCGGCGTGCACCTGGGAGATCGACTCCGGGTCCAGACCGTTGCGGGCGGCGCCCTGGTCGCCCGCGTGGGGGCCGCTGCCGGTCACCCAGGTGCCGACGACCAGCACCGCCACGGCGACGCCGGTCGTGACCCGGGTCAGCGTGCGCAGCGGCGCCGGCACCACGGCCACCGTCGGGCCGTCGGGCTCGCCGATCCGCCGCCACAGGGCGTACGCGGCGGCGATCACCGCCATCGAGGCGAGGAAGTGCAGCCCGACCACCCACGGGTTGAGGTTGGTGAGCACGGTGATGCCACCGATCACCGCCTGGGCGGGAATGCCCAGGAAGACCGCGACGGCCAGGGCCAGCAGCCCGGGCCTGCGGGGGCGGTGCGCCAGCACGGCGAGCACCGTCGCCAGCGCGATCAGCCCCACGGCGAAGGTGAGCATGCGGTTGCCGAACTCGACCGCCCCGTGCAGGCCCATCTCCGATGTCGCGACGTACGACGCGTCGGTGCACCGGGGCCAGGTGGGGCAGCCGAGGCCCGAGGCGGTCAACCGGACGGCCCCGCCGGTGACGACGATGCCCACGTTCGCGATGATCGAAGCGAGCGCGAGGCGGCGCAGCAGGGTGCCGGAGACCGGACGGACGTATCGGTTCACGGCGCAAATCCTACGCACCGTAGTGATCGAGGTTCGTCCGACTCCGCCGGGTCGGTGGTTCGGATCACCGGGACCCGGGTTTGCGACCCTCCGAGTAATTACGTAACGTTGGCGTTGTGAAAAACACGGCGGCGCTCTCGGGGCAGCAGCCGACGGCCGCTCCGGCCGTCGGTGTGTCCGCGTCCGCGCCCGTCGTGACCACGCCGACCGCGCTCGGCGGCGCCGCGGCGACCGAGGTCCCCACCCGGGACCGGGTCACCCAGCTGCTGCTGGAGCGGGGTGCCACCACCGCCGCGCAGCTCGGTTCGGCGCTCGGGCTCAGCCCCGCGGCGATCCGGCGGCACCTGGACGCGATGCTCGCCGAGGGTGACGTGTTCGCCCGCGAGCAGACGGTGCAGGGCAGCCGTGGTCGGGGACGTCCGGCCAAGGTGTTCCTGCTGACCGAGGCGGCCCGGGTCCGCTGTGGCACGCACCACTACGACAACATGGCCACCGCCGCGCTGCGCTGGATCGCCCGCAGCGGCGGCTCCGACGCGGTCGAGGCGTTCGCCACCGAGCAGGTGTCCGCCCTGGAGTCCCGCTGTCGGGCCGCCATGGAGGACGCCGGCGACGACCCCCTGGCGCGGGCGGAGGCACTCGCCGACGCGCTCACCGCCGAGGGTTACGCTGCCAACGCGACCACGATCGCCTCCGGCGGCCAGCTCTGCCAGCACCACTGCCCGGTGGCGCACGTGGCCGCCGAGTTTCCCCAGCTGTGCGAGGCCGAGACCGCGGTGATCTCCCGTCTGGTCGGCACCCACGTGCAGCGCCTGGCCACCATCGCGCACGGCGACGGGGTGTGCACCACGCACATTCCGGCCCAGCCGGCACGCGCCCAGTCCGGTAATCCCGTCACCACTGTGAGGACAGATAGATGACCGAGCAGATCGTCCAGCCCCTCACCCAGGAAGAGCAGCTCGCCGCCCTGGGTCGCTACGAGTACGGCTGGTCCGACCCGGACGCCGCCGGGGCGGTCGCCCAGCGCGGCATCAACGAGGCGGTGGTGCGGGACATCTCGGCCAAGAAGAACGAGCCGGCCTGGATGCTCGACCTGCGCCTGAAGGGCCTGCGGCTGTTCGGTCGCAAGCCGATGCCGGCCTGGGGCGCGGACCTCACCGGGATCGACTTCGACAACATCAAGTACTTCGTGCGGTCCACCGAGAAGCAGGCCACCAGCTGGGAGGACCTGCCCGAGGACATCAAGAACACCTACGACCGGCTGGGCATCCCGGAGGCGGAGAAGCAGCGGCTGGTCGCCGGCGTCGCGGCGCAGTACGAGTCGGAGGTCGTCTACCACAAGATCCGTGAGGACCTTGAGGAGCAGGGTGTCCTCTTCCTCGACACCGACACCGCGCTGCGCGAGCACGAGGACGTCTTCAAGGAGTACTTCGGCACGGTGATCCCGGTCGGCGACAACAAGTTCGCCGCGCTGAACACCTCCGTGTGGTCCGGTGGCTCGTTCATCTACGTGCCGAAGGGCGTGCACGTGGAGATCCCGCTCCAGGCCTACTTCCGGATCAACACCGAGAACATGGGCCAGTTCGAGCGGACGCTGATCATCGTCGACGAGGGTGCGTACGTGCACTACGTCGAGGGCTGCACCGCGCCGCTCTACTCCTCCGACTCGCTGCACAGCGCGGTCGTGGAGATCATCGTCAAGAAGAACGCGCGCTGCCGCTACACGACCATCCAGAACTGGTCGAACAACGTCTACAACCTGGTCACCAAGCGCGCCGTCTGCCACGAGGGCGCGACCATGGAGTGGGTCGACGGCAACATCGGCTCCAAGGTGACCATGAAGTACCCGGCGGTCTACATGACCGGCGAGCACGCCAAGGGCGAGGTGCTCTCGGTGGCGATGGCCGGCGAGGGCCAGCACCAGGACGCCGGCGCCAAGATGGTGCACGCCGCGCCGCACACCTCCTCGACCATCGTCTCCAAGTCGATCGCCCGGGGCGGCGGCCGCACCTCGTACCGCGGTCTGGTGCAGGTGCTGGAGGGTTCGCACCACAGCCGGAGCACGGTCAAGTGTGACGCGCTGCTGGTCGACACCATCTCCCGCTCGGACACCTACCCGTACGTCGACATCCGTGAGGACGACGTGTCGATGGGGCACGAGGCGACCGTCTCCAAGATCAGTGACGACCAGCTCTTCTACCTGATGAGCCGGGGCCTGAGCGAGGACGAGGCGATGGCCATGATCGTGCGTGGCTTCATCGAGCCGATCGCCAAGGAACTCCCGATGGAGTACGCCCTGGAGCTGAACCGGCTCATCGAGCTCCAGATGGAGGGCGCGGTCGGCTGACGCCGCCCGCCCCGCCGACCCCGCACCAGACACCGTCGTTGCAGAACAGACCAAGGAAGACATGACTACCCAGGCTTCCGCGCCGCCGCCCAGCACCAAGTCGCAGGCGCTGCGCTCGTACGACGTCGCCGACTTCCCGGCCCTCACCGGCCTGGAGGAGGAGTGGCGTTTCACCCCGCTGAAGCGGCTGCGCGGCCTCGCCGGTGAGCCGCAGGCCGCCACCGGCACGGTCCGGCACGAGTACGGCGACCTGCCCGAGGGCGTGGCCGTGGAGCGGATCAGCACCGACGACCCGCGGGTGGGCAGCGTGCTCACCCCGGTCGACCGGGTCAGCGCGCTCGCGTACGGCGGTGCCGACCACGCGCTGCTGTTCTCGGTGGCCAGCGACGTCGTGGTGGGTGCGCCGGTGACCGTGCGGGTGGTCGGTGACGGCGCCGAGGGTCTGGCCTTCGGGCACACCTTCGTCGAGGTGGGCCGGTTCGCCGAGGTCACCCTGGTGCTGGAGCACGTCGGCTCGGCGACCCTGGCCGACAACGTCGAGGTCTCGGTGGCCGACGGGGCGAAGCTGACCCTGGTCACCGTGGCGGACTGGGCCGACGACGCGGTGCAGGCGCAGCACCTGAAGATCAAGCTGGGTCGGGACGCCCGGGTGGTGCACGTCCAGGTCAGCCTCGGCGGTGACCTGGTCCGGCAGTTCACCTCGGTGGAGTACACCGGCCGGGGCGGCGAGGCCGAGCTGTACGGCGTCTACTTCGCCGACTCCGGCCAGCACCTGGAGCACCGGCAGTTGGTCGACCACAACGTTCCGGACTGCCGCAGCTACGTCGGCTACCGGGGCGCGCTGCAGGGCGAGGACGCGCACACCGTCTGGGTGGGCGACGTGCTGATCCAGGCCGAGGCGACCGGCACCGACACGTACGAGATCAACCGGAACCTGCTGCTCACCGACGGCGCGCGGGCTGACTCCGTACCCAATCTGGAGATCGAGACCGGCGAGATCGCCGGCGCCGGCCACGCCAGCGCGACCGGCCGCTTCGACGACGAGCAGCTGTTCTACCTGATGGCCCGGGGCATCCCGGAGAGCGAGGCCCGCCGCCTGGTGGTCCGCGGTTTCTTCGCCGAGCTGATCAACAAGATCCCGGTGGAGCCGCTGCGCGAGCGCCTGGGCGACGCGATCGAGGCCCGGCTGGCCAAGGCGGGCGCCTGATGATCAGGATCTGCTCCACCGAGGACGTGCCGAAGGGGACCGCGATCAGCGCGGACGTCGACGGCACACCGATCGCGCTGGTGCACGGCGAGGACGGCGAGTTCTACGCCGCCTACGACGAGTGCTCGCACGCCTCGGTCGCCCTCTCCGAGGGTGAGGTCGACGGCTGCACGCTCGAGTGCTGGCTGCACGGCTCGCGCTTCGACCTGCGCACCGGGGAGCCCACCGGGCTGCCGGCCACCGAACCCGTACCCGTCTACCCCGTCGAAGTCCGCGACGGCGACATCTACCTCAGCCTGACGCCGAGTAATGGAGTGACCCGATAATGAGCACCCTGGAGATCCGCGACCTGAAGGTGTCGGTCAAGCTGCCCGAGGGTGAGCTCAAGCCGATCCTGGCCGGTGTCGACCTGACCGTCCGCTCCGGTGAGACCCACGCGATCATGGGCCCGAACGGCTCCGGCAAGTCGACCCTGGCGTACTCGATCGCCGGTCACCCCAAGTACGAGATCACCGGCGGCTCCGTCACCCTCGACGGCGAGGACGTGCTCGCCATGACCGTCGACGAGCGGGCCCGCGCCGGCCTCTTCCTGGCCATGCAGTACCCGGTCGAGGTGCCCGGCGTCTCGGTGGCGAACTTCCTGCGCACCGCGAAGACCGCCATCGACGGCGAGGCGCCGAAGCTGCGCACCTGGGGCGGCGAGCTGCGCGGCGCCATGGAGCGCCTCCAGATGGACCCGGCGTTCGCCCAGCGCAACGTCAACGAGGGCTTCTCCGGTGGTGAGAAGAAGCGCCACGAGATCGTCCAGCTGGAGCTGCTCAAGCCGAAGATCGCCATCCTCGACGAGACCGACTCCGGCCTCGACGTGGACGCCCTGCGGGTGGTCAGCGAGGGCGTCAACCGGGTCCGCGACACCGGCGACACCGGCGTGCTGCTGATCACCCACTACACGCGGATCCTGCGCTACATCAAGCCGGACTTCGTGCACGTCTTCGTGGCCGGTCGCATCGTGGAGCAGGGCGGCCCGGAACTGGCCGACAAGCTCGAGGCCGAGGGCTACGAGCGGTACGCCGCCGGGGCCGGCACGGCCAAGGCCTGAGCGGGAGAGGCGCTGCCGAGATGACCAGCATCGCGATCCCGACGGGGATGCCGCAGTACGACGACGTGCCGCGTTTCGACGTGGCCCGGGTGCGCGCCGACTTCCCGATCCTCGACCGGGAGATCAACGGGCACCCGCTGGTCTACCTTGACAGCGCCAACACCTCGCACAAACCGCGCGCGGTGCTCGACGTGCTCAACGAGCACTACGCGCGGCACAACGCCAACGTGTCGCGCTCGGTGCACACCCTGGGCACCGAGGCCACCGAGGCGTACGAGGGCGCGCGGGCCAAGATCGCCGCGTTCATCAACGCGCCGAGCCCCGACGAGGTGGTGTTCACCAAGAACTCCACCGAGGCGATCAACCTCGTGGCGTACGCGTTCTCCAACGCCTCGCTGCGCCCCGACGCCTCTGTGCTGGCTGCTCCGTCTCGCGAGACGGACGAGCGCTTCCGTCTGGGCCCCGGCGACGAGGTGGTGATCTCCGAGATGGAGCACCACTCGAACATCGTCCCCTGGCAGTTGCTCTGCGAGCGGACCGGCGCGACCCTGCGCTGGTTCCCGGTCACCGACGGCGGACGGCTCGACGAGTCCGGCCTGGACGACCTGGTCACCGAGCGGACGAAGATCGTCTCGCTGGTGCACATGTCGAACATCCTCGGCACGATCAACGCCACCTCCCGGATCACCGCGCGGGTCCGTGAGGTGGGCGCGCTGCTGCTGCTGGACTGCTCGCAGTCGGTGCCGCACCTGCCCATCGACGTGGTCGACCTCGACGCCGACTACATCGTCTTCACCGGGCACAAGATGTGCGGCCCGACCGGCATCGGTGTGCTCTGGGGCCGGGGTGAGCTGCTGGCGGCGATGCCGCCGGTGTTCGGTGGCGGCTCGATGATCGAGACGGTCACCATGGCCCGGTCGACGTTCGCCGCGCCGCCGGCCCGGTTCGAGGCGGGCACCCCGCCGATCGCCGAGGCGGTCGCGCTCGGCGCCGCGGTGGACTACCTCACCGGGATCGGGATGCCGGCCATCCAGTGGCACGAGAAGGAGCTGACGGCGTACGCGCTGGACGCCCTCGGCTCGGTGCGCGACCTGCGGATCTTCGGCCCGACCGTGCCGGTGGGCCGGGGCGGCACCATCTCGTTCGCGCTGGGTGACGTGCACCCGCACGACGTGGGTCAGGTGCTCGACTCGCTCGGCGTGCAGGTGCGGGTGGGCCACCACTGTGCCAAGCCGGTGTGCACCCGGTTCGGCGTCCCGGCCACGACCCGGGCCTCGTTCTACCTCTACACCACCACCGAGGAGATCGACGCTCTGGTGGCCGGTCTGGAGCAGGTGCGGAAGGTGTTCGACTGATGCGACTCGACCAGCTCTACCAGGAGATCATCCTGGACCACTACAAGCACCCGCACGGGCGTGGCCTGCGCGACGCCGACGACTCGGGCGACCAGGTCGCGGAGGCGCACCACGTCAACCCGACCTGCGGCGACGAGGTCACCGTCCGGGTGGCCACCGACGGCGCCGTGCTGCACGACATCTCGTACGACGGGATGGGCTGCTCGATCAGCCAGGCCTCGGCGAGCGTGCTGCACGAGTTGCTGCGCGGTCGGGGCACGGGTGAGGCGTTCGCGGTGCACGAGGCGTTCGTCGAGTTGATGTCCGGCCGTGGCCAGGTCACGCCGGATGAGGACGTACTCGGTGACGGGGTGGCTTTCGCGGGCGTTGCCCGCTACCCCGCCCGGGTCAAGTGCGCGCTGCTGCCGTGGATGGCGTTCAAGGACGCCGCGGCACGCGCCGGGGTGGGCGTGAGCCCGGAGGAGGTGAAGGCATGAGCGAGAACACCGCTACCGAAGCGACGCCGGAGGCCGGTGACGCCACCGCGACGCCGCAGACCGACGCCGTGACGACCGACGGTGCCGCCACGCAGGGTGCCGGCGACGCCGCCGCCCCGGCGGCCGGCGTCAGCAAGGCCGTCATCGCCGAGATCGAGGAGGCGATGAAGGACGTCGTCGACCCCGAGCTCGGCATCAACGTGGTCGACCTGGGCCTGGTGTACGGGGTGCACGTCGACGACGAGAACGTCGCGACCCTGGACATGACGCTCACCTCGGCGGCCTGCCCGTTGACCGACGTGATCGAGGACCAGGCCCGGCAGGCGCTGACCACCGGCCCCGGTGGCGGCCTGGTCAACGACATCCGCATCAACTGGGTCTGGCTGCCGCCGTGGGGCCCGGACAAGATCACCGATGAGGGTCGGGACCAGCTCCGTTCCCTCGGCTTCAACGTCTGAGCCGACCCCGGTCGGCGGCATCGAGCGCGGTACTCCTCCGGGGTGCCGCGCTCGACGCTTTCCGCGCAGCCGCGTCCCGATGACCCGCTGCGGCGGCGGGCGACCGTGGTGGTGCGACGGAAATGCGGTGGCGGGGAACGGGCCGGGTCACGCAGCATGAGCGGATGATCGAGGCGTACCGGATGCAGCTTCCTGTCGGCGCGGCCATCGTCGCGCGTCGACAGCGCACGCTTCCGCGTCGCGCCTCGGCCCGGCAGCGACGACCGTGACCGGGGCGTTCCTCGCCGGCCTCGTCGCCGGCTACGGCGTGGCCATTCCGGTCGGGGCGATCGCGGTGCTCATCCTGGGGCTCAGTGCCCGTACCTCGTTCCGGGTCGGCGCGGCCGGCGCGCTCGGCGTCGCGACCGCCGACGGCCTGTACGCGGCTGTCGCCGCCGTGGCGGGTGCCGCTGTCGCCGGCGTGGTCGAACCGGTGGCCGGTCCACTGCGGATGGCGGCCGCCGCGGTGCTGCTCGCGCTCGCCGCGCACACCGCGTGGCGCGCCCTGCGGCCCGCGCCGGTGACCGATGCCCGGCGCCGTCGCGGCCTGGACACCCCGTTGCGCGCCTTCGCCGGCATTCTGGCGCTCACACTGCTCAACCCGGCGACGGTGGTCTATTTCGCCGCGCTGGTGCTCGGCCGGGGCGACGCCGCCGACCCGGGTGGGGCGGCGGCCGCGCTGTTCGTGCTCGGCGCCTTCGTGGCCTCGGCGAGCTGGCAACTGCTCATCGCCGGCGGCGGCACCCTGGTCGGCCGCATCCTCACCGGCCCCGGTGGCCGAAAGGCCACCGCCCTCACCTCCAGCGCCATCATCGCCACCCTGGCCCTAACAGTCCTCCTCCACACCTAACCCCGGCCCCCACCCCACCCCACCCACCCACCCACCCCGGTGATCATGAAGTTAGCGTCCTCGATGCCGGCGTGTCGTGACGCCAACTCATGATCACCGCGAGTCGGCGGGGACCGTGCCGGGGTGGGGGTGGGTGGGGTGGTGCCGTAGGTTCGGGGGATGTCGAGTCGACCTGCTGCCGGTGGTGGCCGCTGGGTGGAGGTCGATCCGGCCCGGCTCGGTCGCTGGGTTGACGGCTTCGCCGAACGGCACGGTCCGCCCAGCGTGGCAACCCGGGGGTACGGTCTGTTGCTCGCCGCCCCCGACGGTGCCACCGCTGAGCTGCACGCCCCGCCCGGTGCCGCCGGCACTCCCGGCGCGGTGGCGGACGGGGGGCTGGCCGACTTTCTCGCCGCTGCCGCCGCGCCGCGGCGGATCGGCCTGCTGCTGGCCCGCAAGAGCGCGGTGGCGATGGGTGTGGCGGCGGGGGAGGACCTCGTGGTCTCCAAGGTGGACAGCCGCTACGTGCAGGGCCGTACGGCCGCGGGCGGCTGGTCCCAGCACCGTTTCGCCCGTCGGCGGGACAACCAGGCGAAGGCCGCCCTCGGCGAGGCGGTCGAGTTGGCGGTACGGCTGCTGCTGCCGGAGGCCGGCACGCTCGACGCCGTGGTCGCCGGCGGTGACCGACGCACGGTGGACGGCATCCTCGCCGACCGGCGCCTGGCCCCGCTCGCGGCGCTGCGGGCCGAGAGGCTGCTCGACGTTCCCGAGCCCCGGCACGCCGTGCTGGTCGCCGCCGTGGCCGCTGCCCGGGCGGTCCGCGTCCTGGTCCGCGATCCCGCCCCGGCTGACTGACGCGGGCACACCGGGGCGCGGCCGTCGCGTCGCCTGATCATGCGAAGGGCGCCCCGACGGTCGGTACCGGCCGTCGAGGCGCCCGGTCGGCGCGGTGGGATCGTCAGAGCTGGTCGGTGCCGAAGGTGTCGCAGGCCCGCGGGTCGCCGCGGTCGTAGCCCTGCTGGAACCAGCGCTGCCGCTGCGCGGAGGTGCCGTGGGTGAACTGGTCGGGGTTGACCTGCCCGCCGGAGCGCTCCTGGATGCTGTCGTCGCCGATCGCCTCGGCGGCCTGCACAGCCTCGCTGATGTCGGTCGGGGTGATGGACTTGAACAGCGGCTCCTGGCCGGTCTCGTCCCTGCTCTCGGTGGCGTGCCTGGCCCAGGCTCCGGCGTAGCAGTCGGCCTGCAACTCCAACCGGACCGAGGCGGAGCGGGGGCCGCTCTGGTCGCCCTGGCCGGCCCGCTCGTTGGTGCCGAGCAGGTTCTGGATGTGGTGGCCGTACTCGTGGGCGAGCACGTACGGCGCGGCGAACTCGCCCTTGGCGCCGAACCGGGAGGCGAGCTCGTTGTAGAAGCTCAGGTCGATGTACACCTGCTTGTCGGCCGGGCAGTAGAAGGGGCCGACTCCGGAGTCGGCCTGGCCGCAGCCGGTGTTCACGGCGGCCTGGAAGAAGTTGGTGTCCGTCGGCTCGTACTTCCCCTTGCCCAGCTCCGGGTACGCCTTCTCCCAGTAGCCCTGGATGCTGTTGACGTAGAGCAGGTTGCGGCAGCGCACGTCCTCGAAGCGCTGGGCGTTGTCCCGCGAGCACAGCTGCTCCAGGTCGGTGCCGCCCGCCTGCCCGCCGCCGTCCTCGCCGTTGGTCATCGCGTTCAGGCCGAAACCACCGCCGAGGAGCGCGACCAGCACGGCCACCACGATGCCGATCAGCCCGCCGCGACCACCGCCGCCGGGCAGTGGAATGCCGAGGCCACCGCCCCCTCCGCCGCCCCGGCCCTGGTCGTTGACCTGGGAGGTGTCGAGTTCGGCCCGCTCGTTGAGTTCCATGCTGACCCCGATCGCCGTATGCCGGTGATTGTCGTTTTGATGTCGTTCTGTCACTGAAATGCCGGACGGGGTCCGGACAGCGGTTCCGGTACCCGATGATCTTGGTTGGTAATCCGGACGGGGCGTCCAGCGGCGCCCGGTACACTTGTCGGGTGCTGCGCTGCGAAGGCTGAACCGCCCCGCGCCGCCGGGCCACCAGAGCCCGCCGGCCGTTTCGCGTGCCCCGAGTCAGCCTTCCACTCCCCGAGAGCGAGCCCGAAGAAATGATCACCGCCACCGGCCTGGAACTCCGTGCCGGCTCCCGGATCCTGCTGTCCGACACCACCCTGCGCGTGCAGCCCGGTGACCGGATCGGCCTCGTCGGCCGCAACGGTGCCGGCAAGACCACCACGCTGAAGGTGCTGGCCGGCGAGGGGCAGCCGTACGCCGGGCAGATCGACCAGCGCAGCGCCATCGGCTACCTGCCGCAGGACCCGCGCACCGGCGACCTCGAGGTGACCGGCCGCGACCGGGTGCTCTCCGCACGCGGCCTGGACGTGCTGATGGCCCAGATGCAGGAACTCGAGGCCCGGCTCGCCGAGGACACCGACGAGAAGCTGGTCCGCCGTTACGGCGCGCTGGAGGACCAGTTCGCCGCCCTGGGCGGGTACGCCGCCGAGGCCGAGGCCGCCCGGATCTGCGCCAACCTCGGCCTGCCGGACCGCGCGCTCGCGCAGACCATCGGCACCCTCTCCGGCGGTCAACGCCGGCGCATCGAGCTGGCCCGGATCCTGTTCCGCGACGCCGGCGAGAACGGCGGCGGCATCCTGCTGCTCGACGAGCCGACCAACCACCTCGACGCCGACTCGATCACCTGGCTGCGCGGCTTCCTCGCCAACCACAAGGGCGGCCTGATCGTCATCTCCCACGACGGCGCGCTGCTGGAGTCGGTGGTCAACAAGGTCTGGTTCCTCGACGCCACCCGGTCCGTGGTCGACGTGTACAACCTGGGCTGGAAGGCGTACCTGGAGGCACGGGAGACCGACGAGCGGCGTCGCCGCCGGGAGCGGGCCAACGCGGAGAAGAAGGCCGGCGCCCTGATGGCGCAGGCCGACAAGATGCGCGCGAAGGCCACCAAGACCGTCGCCGCGCAGAACATGGCCCGTCGTGCGGAGAAGCTGATCTCGGGTCTGGAGGAGGTGCGGGTCGCCGACCGGGTGGCCAAGGTGCGCTTCCCCAACCCCGCGCCGTGCGGCAAGACCCCGCTCACCGCGACCGGCCTGTCCAAGTCGTACGGCTCGCTGGAGATCTTCACCGACGTCAACGTGGCGGTGGACCGCGGCTCCCGGGTGGCCATCCTCGGGCTCAACGGCGCCGGCAAGACCACGCTGCTGCGGATGCTCGGCGGGTTGCTCACGCCGGACACCGGCGAGGTGCACGCCGGGCACGGGCTGCGGCTGGGCTACTACGCCCAGGAGCACGAGACGCTGGACGTGGAACGGACGGTGCTGGAGAACATGCGCGCCGCCGCCGTCGAGCAGTCCGACACCGACCTGCGCAAGATCCTCGGAGCGTTCCTCTTCTCCGGCGACGACGTGAACAAGCCGGCGGGGGTGCTCTCCGGCGGTGAGAAGACCCGGCTGGCCCTGTCGACCCTGGTCTGCTCCGGTGCCAACGTGCTGCTGCTGGACGAGCCGACGAACAACCTCGACCCGGTCAGCCGGGAGCAGGTGCTCGACGCGATCGCCAACTACCCGGGTGCGATCGTGCTGGTCACCCACGACCCGGGTGCGGTGTTGGCGCTCAAGCCGGACCGCGCCATCCTGCTGCCCGACGGCGACGAGGACGCCTGGAGCGACGACCTGCTGGAGCTGGTCGAACTGGCCTGACCGGGGCCGGTTCGGGCCGTCCGGCCCGGCTCTCAGCCGAGCAGGTCGACCAGTCGGCCGAGCACGCCGGAGCTGACCAGGATCACCACCCCGATCGCGACGAAGATCGCCGGCACCAGCCAGTGGCCCGCGCGTTCGACCAGCCGGACCACCCGGGGGTGCCCGCCCAGCCAGGCGCCCGCGGCGCACCACACGGCGATGAGCACCACGAAGACCAGCAGGAAGGCCGCGCTGTCGGCGGGGCCGAGGGCACGGAAGACGGGTACGTACACGGCCACGTTGTCGGCGCCGTTCGCGATCGTCACCCCGGCGACCCCGAGCGTGGAGGCCACCACGGCGGGCGCCTCGTCGCCGTCGCGTCGCACGAGGGCGCGGACGCCGAGCGCGATGGGCAGCAGCCCGAGCAGGCCGGTCCACGGGTCGGGCACCACCAGCAGTCCGGCGGCGATCACCGCGCTGGCCAGCGCCAGCGTCCCGATGCCGAGGTACTGCCCGGCCACGATCTGCCAGGGCCGTGGTCGGCCGGTGCGGCGGGCGGTGACGAAGAACAGGGTCAGGATGACGATGTCGTCGATGTCGGTGGCGGCGAAGACAGCGGCCGCCCCGGCCGCCGTGCCCAACAGGTCGATCATGACCGCAGGGTACGGGTGGTCGGCGGGCGCTGCCGCGCGGCGACGACGGTGGTACGGCGGGCCGGTGTCGCCGGGCCCGTCGGCAGGATCACGCTATCGGGAAGCTGACATTGCATAGCGTGTCGGTTGGCGAAGAGTTGATATCTGGCGCATGATCGTTCGAGGCGGTCTAATAGGTGGGACCGTATCCGAACCGCACAGTCTGGGACGTGAGGACACAGCATGGCAGCCACTGGCACAGCCACCAGCACTGAGAAGGGTCGCCGGATCGTCGGAGCCGAGCGTCAGACGCTCGCCAAGGACCTGGTAAAGCGGTACACCTCGGGGGAGAGCATCCGCGCGCTGGCGGCCTCGACCGGCCGCTCCTACGGGTTCATCCACCGAGTGCTCACCGAGTCCGGGGTGCAGTTGCGTCAGCGCGGCGGTGCCCGGCGCCGCAAGAAGGCGTGACCCGCCCCCCAGCGTCGTCCACCAGCGCCGCGCCCCGGGTCGTCCGGTGACCGCCGAGGCGACCGGGGTCCGGCTGAGCTGCGACGGGCCGGTTGCCACGGTGACCTTGTGCCGGCCCGACGTGCTCAACGCCCAGACGCCCGCCATGTGGCGCGCGATGAGCGATTTCTCCCGCGACCTGCCCGGCGACGTACGGGTGGTGGTGGTCCGGGGCGAGGGCCGGGCGTTCTCCGCCGGCCTCGACCTCGCGGTGGCCGGTGCTTCCGGTCCGGGGTCCTTCGCCGAGTTGGCCACGCTGCCCGAGCAGGAGTGCGCCGACCGGATCGCCGAGTTCCAGGGCGGCTTCACCTGGCTGCACCGGCCGGATGTCATCTCGGTGGCGGCCGTGCAGGGTCACGCGATCGGTGCCGGCTTCCAGCTCGCGCTCGCCTGTGATCTGCGGGTCCTGACCACCGACGCGAAGCTGTCGATGGCCGAGGTGACCCTCGGTCTGGTGCCCGATCTGGCCGGCACCAAGCGCCTCGTCGAGCTGGTCGGCTACGCGCGGGCGCTGGAGATCTGCGCGACCGGCCGCCGCCTGGACGCCGCCGAGGCGGACCGGATCGGGCTGGCCACCCTTGTCGTACAGCCCGCCGAGTTGGACGGTGCGGTCCGTGACCTGACCGCCGGCCTGCTCGCCGGTGCCCGCGACGCGGTGGTGGAGATCAAGGCGTTGATCGCCGGCGCGGCCGGGCGGTCCCACGCCGACCAGCAGCGCGCCGAGCGGGAGGCGCAGACCCGCCGGCTGCGTGACCTCGCCGGCCGGGGAGAATAGTAAGGACCGTACGGGAAGATCCGGGTTACGACCGAGGTTGTCAGAGTCATCGGGAGAATTGACCTGACGGTGTGGTCTGCCCGACAACCCGGAGGTGAGTGGTGTCCAACCCGATGTCCGGCGGTGGCATGGCGGGCTGGAGCATGCTGCGGTCGATGCGCAACCGCGACGAGGTCTCCACCCACCGGCTGAAGCGCGGCGTGGCCCGTCGGATCGTGGCCTTCGCCCACCCCTACCGGCGCGACATCGTCGTCTTCCTGGCCACCGTGGTGCTGGCCGCCGTCATCGGCGTGGCCACCCCGGTGCTCGCCGGCGACGTGATCAACGCGATCAACCGGGGCGGCACCGAGGCCGGCCGGCTGGTGGTCCGGCTGGCCCTGTTCATCGCGGCTCTGGCGGTCGCCGACGCGATGCTCTCCCTCGCCCAGAGGTGGTATTCCGCCCGCATCGGCGAGGGCATCATCCTCAACCTGCGCACCCGGGTCTACGACCACGTGCAGCGGATGCCGTTGCAGTTCTTCACACGTACCCAGACCGGCGCTCTGGTCAGCCGGCTCAACAACGACGTGCTCGGCGCCCAGCGGGCGTTCACCTCCACCCTGTCCGGTGTGGTCAGCAACGTCATCCAGCTGGTGCTCACCGCCGCGGTCATGTTCACCCTCTCGTGGCAGATCACCGCGCTCTCACTGGTGCTGCTGCCGATCTTCATCATCCCGGCCCGCCGGGTCGGCAAGCGGCTGGCCGACATCACCCGCGAGGCGTACAACCTCGACGCCAAGATGAACGCGACGATGACCGAGCGGTTCGGGGTGGCCGGCGCGCTGCTGGTGAAGCTCTTCGGCCAGCCCGAGATCGAGGCCCGCCGGTTCGCCGGCCGGGCCGAGCGCGTGCGGGACATCGGCATCCAGTCCGCCATGTACTCCCGGACGTTCTTCGTGGCCATGCTGCTGGTCGCCTCGCTGGCCCAGGCCCTCACGTACGGCCTCGGCGGCTGGCTCGCGGTGACCGGCGGTGTCAGCGCCGGCACGGTGGTCACCCTCGCGCTGCTGCTCACCCGCCTCTACGGCCCGCTCACCGCGCTCTCCAACGTCCGGGTGGACGTGATGAGCGCACTGGTCTCCTTCGACCGGGTCTTCGAGGTGCTCGACCTGAAGCCGGGCATCGTGGAGAAGCCCGACGCGGTGCCGGTGCCCCCGAACGCCGGTCGGGTCGACTTCCGTGACGTGCGGTTCCGTTACCCGAGCGCGGCCGAGATCTCCCTCGCCTCGCTGGAGGAGGTCGCCACGCTCGACCGGACCGTCAACGAGCCGGTGCTCAAGGGGGTGTCGTTCAGCGTCGAGCCGGGCCAGATGGTCGCCCTGGTCGGCCCGTCCGGCGCCGGCAAGTCGACGCTGTCCATGCTGATCTCCCGCATCTACGACGTCACCGACGGGCAGGTGCTGGTCGGCGGGGTGGACGTGCGCGACGCGACGCTCGCCTCCCTGCGCGACGAGATCGGTGTGGTCACGCAGGATTCGCACCTGTTCCACGAGACGATCGCCGAGAACCTGCGCTACGCCAAGCCGGACGCCACCGACGACGAGATCTGGGCCGCGCTGGCCGGCGCCCAGGTCGCCGACCTGGTCCGGTCGCTACCCGACGGGTTGGACACCACCGTCGGGGAGCGCGGCTACCGGTTCTCCGGCGGCGAGAAGCAGCGCATCGCCATCGCCCGGCTGCTGCTCAAGGCCCCGTCGATCGTGATCCTCGACGAGGCGACCGCGCACCTCGACTCGGAGAGCGAGGCTGCGGTGCAGCGGGCGCTGTCGGTGGCGCTGGCCGGGCGTACGGCGCTGGTGATCGCGCACCGGCTCTCCACCGTCCGCGACGCCGACCAGATCCTGGTCCTCGACGGCGGACGGATCGTCGAGCGGGGGCGCCACGAGGAGCTGGTGGCGGTCGGCGGGCTCTACGCCGAGCTGTACCGCACCCAGTTCGCGGTCGCCGACTCGCCGTCCCCGTACGTGGACGCGACCGGCCCCGAGCCGGTGGTGCTGCCGCTGGGCACCTACGTCGCCGACGAGGCACTGCCACCGGCCGCCGCCAACTGACGCACCCGGCCGCCGCCGGTCTAGGCCGGGCGGCGGTCGGGCAGGCCGGTCGCGACGCGCAGTTCGGCGAACGCGGCGCCCAGGGTGACCGGCGTGAAGTGCGCGTTCAGGCCGCTCGGGTTGGGCAGCACCCACAGCCGCGCCCCGGCCAGCGGCTCCGGCTGCGGGCCGAAGGTGGCCTTCGGCCGGCCGAACCCGACCCGGTACGCCGTCACCCCCACCACCGCCACCCAGCGCGGCCGGTACCGGGTCACCTTGGCGGTCAGGATTCCGGCGCCGTCGAGCAGCTCGGCGGCGCTCAGTTCGTCCGCGCGGGCGCTGGCCCGGGCGGCCATGTTGGTGATGCCGAGCCCGAGGGCGGGCAGCTCGTCCTGCTCGCTCGGGTGCAGCAGCCGGGGTGTGAACCCGCCCTGGTGCAGCGCCGGCCAGAACCGGTTGCCGGGTCGGGCGAAGTGCCAGCCCGTGGCCGCCGACCAGAGGCCGGGGTTGATGCCGACGAAGAGCACCGCGAGCCTCGGCGCGAGAACGTCCGGGATGGTCCGGTCCGCGGCGGCGGCCAGCTCCGCGCGGGTTGGCCGGGGATGCCCGGCACCGTCGCTGTCCCGCCGGCGCGGTTCGGGCGTCACAGGCCGCGCAGCGCGCCACCGTCGACCGGCACGGTGATGCCGGTCAGGTAGCTCGCGGCGGGGGAGAGCACGAACGCGGCCACCCGCCCGAACTCGGCCGGGTCGCCGATGCGCCGGAGCGGGATGGTGGCCTCCGCCTCGGCGCGGGCCCGCTCCGGGTCACCGGTGGCGGCGAAGAGCTCCCGGTTACGGTCGGTGAGGATCCGGCCGGGCAGCAGACCGACGACCCGCACGCCGCGTGGGCCGTAGTCGTCGGCGACGTCCTTGGCGACCCCGACCAGACCGGGCCGCAGACCGTTGGAGATGCCGAGCCCGGGCACCGGGCCACGGGCCGAGGTGGAGAGCACCAGCCCGATCGCGCCGCCCTCGGGCAGCGCGTCGGCGACCGTGCGTACCGCCCGGACGGTGCCCAGGAAGACGGTCTCGAAGGACCGCCGCCACTGCTCGTCGCTGATCTGCGCCGCCTTGCCCGCTGGCGGCCCGCCGACCGAGATCAGTGCGCCGTCGAGCCGGCCGAAGTGTTCCCGGGCCGCCGCGACGAGCTGCCCGGGGGTTTCCGGGTCGGTCAGGTCCGCGGCCAGCCCGACGGCCCGCTCCGGTCCGCCCAGCCGCTGGGCGGCGGCGGCCACCGCGTCGGCGTCCCGGGCCGAGAGCACCACCCGGGCCCCGTCGGCGACGAGGCACTGAGCGGTCGCGTAACCCAGGCCGCGGGAGGCGCCGGTGAGGACGTACACCCGGTCGGTCAGTCCGAGATCCATGCCGCCGATCCTGCCGCATCCGCCGCACCGTCGCCATCGGCGTGGGGCGGCGCCGGTGGGCGCGGAGCGGGGCGCAGCAGGCGTACCCGACCGGCGATCTGCACCGCGACGGCGCCGTCGGCGCGGGTCACCGCCGGCAGCCGGCGCGGACGCGGCGCCCGTCGCCCGTCGTAGCGCAGACCCGCCTCCCGGACGGCCAGCTCGTCCGCGCCCGCCGGGGGCAGCACGCCCCGCTCGTGCAGTGCCCGGGCGAGGTCCCATCCGTCGCGCAGCGACCCGGCGGTGGGGCGGTCGGCGGCCCAGCGGGCGAAGGTCGTGGCCCAGCGGGCGCCGAGGCCGGCGGCGAGCAACGGCCAGTGCCGGGCGACCTCGCCGGCCCGCTTGCGGAGCAGGGCCGCCCGGGTGGCGGCCAGCGGACCCGGGGCGAACCCGGCCGGCGGGGGACCCCCGGCGACGAGTGCCGCGACCAGCTCCGCCTGCCGCTCGGCGAGGCGGCCGCCGTGCGGATCGCTCCCGGGAGCGCTGGTGGGCGGGGAGGCGTCGGTCATGTCACGGCCGGGAAGCCCGCGGTGGCGGCCAGGGCGTCCAGTTCGGAGCGGAGCGCGGCCGCCGGTGGGTAGCCGCCGTCGCGCTCCAGCAGCAGCGCCGGCGGTCGACGGCGGGCGCAGAGCGCGCCGACCAGCTCCAGCACCGGTGGCGGCACGGGGTCGGTGTGCGTGTCGTGGTAGTAGCCGCCGTGTTCGGCGCCACCGGCGACGTGCGCGTAGGCGACCCGGTCGAGCGGCAGCCGGTCCAGCAGCGCGAGCGGGTCGGTGCCCCGGTTGCGGGCGTTGGCGTACACGTTGGCGACGTCGAGCAGCAGCAGCGCCCCGGTCCGGTCGAGGATCTCGGTGAGGAAGTCGCCCTCGTCCAGCTCGTCGTCGGGCCAGTCGACCAGCGCGGCGATGGGTTCCAGCGCGAGGGGCACCGGCAGCTCGGCCTGCGCCCGGGCCACGTTGGCGCAGACCACGTCGACCGCCTCCCGGCTGCGCGGCAGCGGCAGCAGGTGCCCGGCCTCCAGGCCGCCGGCCCGGACGAAGGCGATGTGCTCGCTGACCAGCGGGGCGTCGACCCGCTGCGCCACCGCGGCCAGGTGGGCGACGCGGGCCGGGTCGACCGGCTCGGCGCCGCCGAGGGAGAGCCGCACCCCGTGCGGTACGACGGTCACGGCGCGCTCGCGCAGTTGCGCCAGGCCCGACGGGAGCGGCCCCTTCGCCGGCACCGACTCGGCCACCACCTCGACGAAGCGCAGCCCGGGCAGCTCGGCCACGAAGCCGGCGATCTCCGGCCGCCAGCCGATGCCGACGCCGGACGGTCCCGTCATCCGCCGCACCCCCCACCACCGCCGCAGCCGCCGCCACCGCCGCACGAGCTGCCACCACTGCACGAGCTGCCCCCGCCGTCGCCCGACGTCCCGCCGCTGGAGCCCGACCAGCCGCCGGACGCCGCCTGGCGCTGGATCTCGGCCTGCTCGGCGAAACCCGGGTCGAGTGCCCAGAGCGAGGCGGTGCCGAACAGGGCCACACCCATCGCCGCGCCGGCCGCCCCGTACGTGGCGAACGCCGGCGCGGAGGCGGGGGCCAGGTGGGTGTGCTGGCGGCGCACGTCGCGCAGGGCGGCGCGGCCGGCGCGGGTGCGCTCAGGCACGCGGCGCAGCAGCAGCGCGGCGACGAAGACCGGGATCAGGGCGAGCATCAGGTAACCCACCGGCCGGTCGTTGAACAGGCCGGAGACCACCCGGATGACGCCGAGGCCCAGCAGGGCCAGCACGAACCCCGCCCAGCGGCGGGCGGTGTCGTGCTGCGCCTTGCTCCGCAGCAGCCCGCGCTGCTCCAGGCCGACCCGGAGCTGGTCGAGCGCCTCGCGGACCCGCCGGTCCTGCGGCAGGTCACCGGCCCGGGCCCGCTGGTGGGCGGCCCAGTGGATGGCCTGGTCCAGCGGGGTGAGCCCGGACGGCGTCGGGCCGGTGGTGAGCAGCCGACGATCCGCTCCCACGCCGATCGCGCCACTGCTGCGCAGACCGCCGACGGCGGCGTGCACCGCGAGGCGGGGCCCGCCGTTGAGGTACGCGACCTGTTGCGGACCGAGCGGCCCGGCGCTGGTGTCCGTGGAGCCAGCCCCCGGACGGACCCGGTAGAAGACCGCGAGCGCCACCACCACGGCGGTCGCCAGCAGGTAGAGCCGGAGGAAGGTCGGGCCGGGGATGCCCCAGGTGTCGCCCGACGAGGCGAGATCGATCATCGGCTGCTCCTGTCGCCGCAGGGATCGGCGGCCCCATTGTGGAGCAGCGCCGCCACGTCCGGCGGGGCGGCCCGCTCAGCGACGGCGGACGGCCTCCTCGACGAGGTCGAGCACCGGGCCCATCTCGCCTGCGGGCCGGCCCATCGCCAGGTGCAGCACCAGGCCGTCGTAGGCCAGCTCCAGGAACTGGGCCAGCACGTCGATCGGTACGTCCTCGCGCAGCACGCCGGCGTCGCGCTGGCGGGCCAGCCGGTCCCGGGTCGCCTCCGCGATGGCGGCGGACCGCTCCGCCCACCGCTTGGCGAACGCCGGGTCGGTGCGCAGGCGGCGGGAGACCTCCAGTTGACTGCCGAGCCAGCCGGTGGTGTCCGGGGAGACCGCGCGGGCCAGGAGATCGCGCATCACCTGGACGAGGCCGTTGCGTGCCACCGTCTCGACCATGGCGGCCGCGTCGTCCTCGGCCACGGCGAGGAAGAGCGAGTCCTTGTCGCGGAAGTGGTGGAAGATGGCGCCCCGGGAGAGCCCGGTGGCCTCCTCGAGGCGACGGACGGTCGCCCCCTCGTAGCCGAGCCGGGCGAAACACGCCCGCGCGGCGGCGAGGATCTCCTGCCGGCGCGCGTCGAGCTGATCCTGGCTTACTCTGGGCACGCGTCGATCGTCGCAGGTCACCCCGGGCCGTGCAAACCGTACGTACGGCTTGGTATGCCGCAGGGCAGCTCACCGCTACCATCGCCCCGTGACCCCGCCCCGCACCGCGCCCACCGCTCCGCTGACCGTGGCCACCGTCCAGGCCACCCCCACGCCCGGTGACGTCGCCGGCAACGCGGTCGCCGCCGCCGACCTGGTCCGCCGGGCCGGTGGGCAGGGCGCCCGGGTGGCCGTCCTGCCCGAGCTGTACCTCTGCGCGTACCACCCGCCGACCCTCGCGGCCGACCCGGCCGGCACCGACGTCGCGGCCGACCCGGCCGGGGTGGTCGCCGACCCCCGGCTCGACCCGTTACGCGCCGCGACGCGCGAGGCCGGCGTCACCGTGCTGGTCGGCGCCGCGGTCCGGCACCCGGACGGCCGGCGGACCATCGCCGCCCTGGTGGTCGACCGGGCCGGCACCGTGCGCGTCGGGTACGACAAGCAGCAGCTGTGGGGCGACGAGCGCGAGCTGTTCGTCCCCGGCGGGCGGGGAGCCACGCTGCTCGTCGACGACTGGCGGCTCGGGTTGGGCATCTGCTACGACGGCTGCTTCCCCGAGCACGGCCGGGCCGCCGCGCTCGACGGCGCGCACGGCTACCTGTGTCCCAGCGGCTACCTGGCCGGCTCCGAGCACCGCCGGGACCTGTACTACGCCGCGCGCGCCCTGGACAACACCATGTTCGTGGTCTTCGCCAACGCCGTCGGGGGTGCCGACCCGTGGCGGTTCAACGGCGGCGCGGCGATCTACGACCCGCAGGGACGGGCGCTTGCCCGGGGCGCCGACGAGGGCACGTCGGTCCTGGTGGCGACGCTGGATCCGGCCGAGCTGACGGCCACCCGCGCGGCCCATTCGATGCTCGCCGACCGGTTGCCGCACCAGGGCGGTCCGCGGGTGTCGCTGACGGGCTGACCCCCGTCGTCAGGTCGATACCGGCGGGTCTGTTGGCGGACACGTCGGTCCCGTAGGGTGCCCGAGTGCCACTGCTCCTGCTGGACCTGGACAACACCCTGCTGGATCGGGCTGGGCCGTTCCGCCGCTGGGGTGAGCGCTTCCTGGACGGCATCGGCGCGCCCTCCACCGACATCGACTGGCTGATCTCGATCGACGCAGACGGGCTGACCGATCGCTGGGACCTGGCCGACGCCATCCGGGACCGCTACGAGCTGCGTATGCCCTCGATCGACCTGGTGGAGGAGCTGCACGACGGGGTCGTGGCACAGACCCGCCTCGATCCGCTGACCGCCTGCGCGCTGCGGATCGCCGACGACGCCGGCTGGGTGCCGGTGGTGGTCTGCAACGGCACGGTACGGGTGGAGGACGCCAAGATCCGCCAGACCGGCCTGGACCGCTACGTCGCGGACTGGGTCATCTCCGAGGAGGCCGGGGTCAGCAAACCCAACCCGCGCATCTTCGCGCTCGCCGCGCAGCGGGTCCGGATGCCGCTGCGCGGCGCCTGGGTGGTGGGCGACAGCCCGGAGGCGGACATCGGCGGCGCCGCCGCGGTCGGCCTGCCGAGTGTCTGGCTGCACCGGGGGCGTACCTGGTCCGACGTCCGGTTCGCGCCCAGCCGCACCGTGGACGGGCTGATCGCCGCCGTCGCCACCGTGCTCGCGGGCTGACGGACGGCGCTTCGGTAATTCGGTTGACCGCTGCCGCGTCGGCGGCGAGCATTGTCGGCGCATCGTGCACCCCGGGCGTGCGCCCGGTCGAGGAGAGGGGGTCGGTCATGGCCGTCTTCGCAGGTCGCTTCCAGCTGCCTTCATCAGCCTCGACCAAGGGAACCTCACCACAGTGCGCGATCACGACCTTCCGGCGCTTGAGCGCCGGAGCCGCGGCAGGAGCCGCTTTGACGACGACGAACCGCAGTTTCTGAAGCGCGGGCGGCCCACCGAGCCGCCCGCGGACCCCGACGGCGAACCCGACCCGGACACCGGCGACCGCTGGTCGTCCTGGGACGACGCCGTGCACGGGCCGCAGCCGTACCCGGACTGGCTGGTCACCGAGTTGGCCGCCAAGGACACCGAACTCGGTGTGCTGAAGACCGGCAAGGAGGCGGACGTACACCTGGTCCGCCGGGCGGTGCCCGACACCGACCGCTCGTGCCTGCTGGCGGTCAAGCGGTACCGGGACGCCGAGCACCGGCTGTTCCACCGGGACGCCGGCTACCTGGAGGGCCGCCGTGTGCGCCGGTCCCGCGAGAACCGGGCGATGGCCGGCCGGACCGCCTTCGGCCGGCAGATGATCGCCGGGCAGTGGGCGGCGGCCGAGTTCGACGCCCTGGCCCGGCTCTGGGAGATCGGTGCCGGGCACGACCGGATCGCGGTGCCGTACCCGGTGCAGCTACGCGGCACCGAGCTGATGCTGGAGTTCGTCGGCGACGCCGAGTCGGGGCAGGCCGCGCCCCGGCTGGCTCAGCTTCGGCCCGGCCCTGCCGAGCTGCGCGACCTCTGGGCGCAACTGTTGGAGGCGCTGCGGGTGCTGGCCCGGGCCGGCTACGCGCACGGCGACCTGTCACCGTACAACCTGCTCGTGCACCAGGGCCGGCTGGTGGTGATCGACCTGCCGCAGGTGGTCGACGTGGTGGCGAACCCGCAGGGACCCGAGTTCCTGGCCCGCGACGTGCGGGTCGTCGGCGCCTGGTTCGTGGCCCGGGGGCTGCCCGCCGAGCAGGTCGATCCCGGCACGCTGACCGGGGAGCTGCTGCGCGAGGCGGGCATCCGCTGACGCCGGCGGGTCGGACGGCCAACCTGGCCGTCCGACCCGCCGGTGCGGGTCACTGCAGGTAGCGCTCCACCTCGGGCTTGGGGCGTTCGCCCTGGGAGTCCGGGTCGCCGTGGCTCTGCCGGGCGGCCCGGCGGCGGCGCAGCAGGTCCCAACACTGGTCGAGGGACTCCTCCAGGTCGCGCAGCCGCTCGCTGGCCTCGCCCTCGGTGCCCGACTCGTGGGCCTGGGCCGCCGCGCGCAGCTTGTGTTCCTCGTCGACCAGCTCGGAGATCCGGTTCAGGATGGTCTTGTCGTCCATGCCACAGAGCCTGGCACAGGGTGCCCGGCATCGCCCGGATTCGGGGGTACCGGTGCGTCCCCGGTCACGTCACGGTCGCGGCCGGTCGGGCGTCGCCCGGTGGCCCCGGTGTCCCGGTCCCTCGGCGCTGACGGCCGCCCGGGCAGCGCGCCCGGGGCCGTTCGGGCGGGGTGCTGCCCGACCTGCGGCGGAAGCCTTCCTGAGCGTCCACTCAGGACTACCAGGGGGTCGCGTCCGCCGGTGGGAGCTTGGCGCGGCGAGGGAATCTCCACGAACACAGGTCTGGAGGTGCTTCGCATTTGGTGAGATGCTTCCGTCGCCCAGAAGGTGGAAGTTCCACAGTCCCGACCGGCCGAAGTGGACCGCTCCGGCCAGCGGTACGACGAGGAGACGTGGTTGCGATGTCCCAGGTGTCCGATGCCGGCCCCGCCCCCGTCAGCACCGAACCCCGGATGATCCCGCTTCGTCGCGTCCTGCCCGCGCTGGCCCGCGACCCGCTGGGCGCCCTGGTGGGCTTCGCGGACGCCGCCGCCGGCGAGGTCGTCCGGCTGAACCTCGGCTCGTTCCGTCCCTACCTGGTCAGTCACCCCGAGCACCTGCAGAGAGTGCTGCGGGACAACGTTGCCAACTACACCCGTGACGGGGACGGACTGCTCTGGCGGCCGGTCCGCCGGATCGTGGGCGACGCCATCCTGGTCGCCGAGGGTGCGGTCTGGGAGTCCAGCCGGGGAGCGCTGCAACCGCTGTTCACCGCCAAGCGCGCCGAGACACTGGTCGACAGGATGGCCGAGGCGATCAACGAGGCGGTCGACGAGTGGCTGGAGCCGGCCCGCGAGGGCCGCCCGATCGACGGCGGCGCCGAGCTGACCCGGATCGTGCTGCGCACCACCATGCGGGTGCTCTTCGCCGACCGGATCTCGGTGCCGGACGCGCTACGGATCAGCGCCGCGCTGGACACCGTCACCACCGCGATGCTCCCGCGCCTGCTGGTGCCCTTCGTGCCGTACGCGGTGCCGATGCCCGGCGACCGGCGCTTCCGCGAGGCGGTGCGGACCATCGACGACGTGGTGCTGCCGATCATCCGGGAGGCCCGGGCGCGGCCCACCGACGGCGACGACATCATCTCGACCCTCTGCCGGCCCCGCGCCGACGGGCGCGAACCCGACGAGTACGCCATCCGCGGCGACGTGGTGGCGATGTTCTCCACCGCCACCGAGACCACCATCGCCCTGCTCTCCTGGCTCTGGCCGGTGCTGTCGTCCCGGCCCGACGTGGCCGAGTTGATGACCGACGAGATCGAGCGCGTGGTCGGCACCGACCGGGTCCGCCGCGAGCACCTGCCCGAGCTGCGCTACGGCCGGATGGTGCTCGACGAGATGCTGCGGCTCTACCCGGCCGGCTGGATGATTCCCCGCACCGCCGTCGGCGACGACGTGCTCGGCGGGGTGCGGATCAAGGCCGGCGGCACGGTGCTGGTCAGCCCGTACGTCACCCAGCGGATGTCGACGTTCTGGGACGACCCGGATCTCTTCGACCCGCAGCGTTTCGCCCCGGAGCGGCCCCGCCGGCCCTACCGCTACTCCTACTTCCCGTTCGGCGGTGGCCCGCACCAGTGCCTCGGGCAGTACCTGTTCCTGCTGGAGGCGCAGCTCATCGTCAGCACCGTGCTGAGCCGCTACCGCTTCCGGCTGCGCCAACCGGTCGACCTGACGCCGCGGATGGGCGCTTCCCTGCAACCCAAGCAGCGCGCCGAGCTGATCCTCACCCCGGTCGAACGCCCGGTCGCATCGTGACGGGGGCGCCGCGGCCGGTGCAGACCGATCACGACGCCGTCGCCGAGCAGGGCCGGGTCTCCGCACTCGCCGTGCGCGGCGTACGCGACCTGCAGGACGTCACCGCCACCCACCCCGAGTTGTTCGCGGCCGGGCCGTTCGACCCGGCGTTGCTCAGCTCGGTGGCCACGGCGATCGCCTTCACCGCGCCCTGGCACACCGCCGCCGAGCTGCGGATCACCACCCGTACCCTGCTCTGGGTCTTCGCCGCCGACTGGCAGGTCGACTATCTCGCCCGGTCCGCCGACGACGTCCGGGCGGTGGTGACCGACTGCCTGGCGGTGGCCGACGGGGCCACGCCACCACCGGGGCGGCACCTGGCCCGGCTGCTGGCCGACCTGCGCGACGACCTGGCCGCCGTGCCGGCCTTCGCCCGCCTGCGGCCCGTCTGGCGCGACGAACTGGCCCGGATGCTCGACGCGGTCGCCCGGGAGTGGGACTGGAAGAAGCTGCCGACCGACCCGGCCACCGGGCAACGCCTGCCGGACCTCGACGGCTACCTGGACAACGCCGACAACCTCGCCTGCTCCTTCGTCAACGTCACCCACTGGATCGCCACCGGCGACGACGACACCCTCGCCCAGTTGACCGACCTGCTGGCCGTCGGGCGTGGCGTGCAGCGGGTGCTGCGGCTGGTCAACGACCTGGCCACGCACGGCCGGGACGCCGAGTGGGGCGACCTGAACGCGCTGCTGCTGGTCGCCGATCCGGCACAGGTGCACACCCGGCTGGCCGAGCTGACCGCCCGGTCCCGGGCGGAGCTGGCCGCCCTCGGCGAGCGGTGCCCGCGCCAGGCGGACTACCTGCACCGCCAGATCTCCTTCACCGGCGGCTTCTACCAGGTGTCGGACTTCTGGGGGGTGCGTGATGAGTGACCGCGCGTACCGGGTGCTGGCCGACCCGGCCACCGGCGGCGACCCGGCCACCGACGCGGCGCGCGAGCTGATCGCGGGCCTGGCACTGCGGCCCTGGGGGCAGGTCGCCTCCTCGGTGTACGAGACCGGCCGACTGGTCGCCGACGCGCCCTGGCTGGCCGGGCACCAGCAGCGGATCGGGTTCCTGCTGCGCGCCCAACGCACCGACGGCGCGTGGGGCCCGCCGGAGGGGTACGCGCTGGTGCCCACGCTGAGCGCCACCGACGCGCTGCTCGCCGCCCTGGCCGACGGCGGGGCTCCGGCGGACCTGGTGACGCCGGTCGCGCGTGGACTGGGCGCGCTCGCCGGCATGCTGCTCGCCACCGACGCCCGGGCACTGCCGGACACTCCGGCGCTGGACCTCATCGTCCCGGCGCTCGTCGACTCGATCAACGCCCGACTGACCCGGCTGGACCGGGCGACCGCCGAGCGGCTGCCCCGCCCACCGCTGGGGCTGCCCGCCGGGCTCGGCCCGGACCGGCTGCACGCGGTGCGGGCGGCGGTCGCCGCCGGCGTGCCGCTGCCGGCGAAGCTGGCCCACTTCTACGAGGTGCTGGACGCGACGCCGGCGGACGCCGGACCCACCCTCACCGCCGTGGGCGCGTCGCCCGCCGCGACCGCGACCTGGCTGACCAGGGCCGGCCCGGACGCCGGCCCCGCCGCGCACGCCTTCCTGCGGCAGTTGATCCGCGACGGTGGTGGCCCGGTGCCCTGCCCGGCGCCGATCACCGTGTTCGAACGGGCGTGGGTGCTCAGTGGGCTGCGTCGCGCCGGTGTCGCCGTCAACCCGCCGGCAGCGGTCCTGGAGAGCCTGACCGGGGCCGCCGGCGCCGAGGGCATCGCCACCGGCGACGGCCTGCCCACCGACGCCGACACCACGTCGGTGGCGCTGGACGCGCTGGCCCGCCTCGGCCGCCCGGCCGACCCGGCCGGCCTGTGGGCGTACGAGACCGCGGACGGCTTCTGCACCTGGCCGGGGAGCGAGGACGGTTTCTCGGTCACCACCAACGCGCACGTGCTCGACGCCTTCGGCCAGCACCTCGCCGCGCACCCGGACGCCGACGCGCGGTACCGGCGGACCGTCGACCGGCTCAGCGTCGTCCTGCCCGGGCACCAGCGGGCCGATGGTGGCTGGCAGGACCGGTGGCACGCCTCGCCGTACTACGCCACCGCCTGCTGCGTGCTGGCGCTGGTGGAGTTCGGCCGGGGCGCGGGGGTGGCAGACGCGGTGCGGCGGGCGGTGCGCTGGGTGCTGGAGACCCAACGCGCCGACGGCTCGTGGGGGCGGTGGGTCGGCACCGTCGAGGAGACGGCGTACGCCCTGCAGATCCTGCTGGCGGCGCCGACAGTCGTGGCGGGGGTCGACGACGCGGTGGCTCGCGGGCACGCCTACCTGCACGAACCGGCCCTCCGGGACCACCCTCCACTGTGGTACGGCAAGGAGCTTTACTGTCCACTGGCGATCGTCCGCTCCGCGGTGCTCGCCGCCTGCCGGCTGGCCGCGATCCGCACCGAGGGTCTCGGCCGTTCGGTGGTGGATTGTGGTTACCGGGCAACAAAAACAACAACTTGAGGGGTTGTGTGGACACTGCTAGCGTACGCAGAGCCTCAGCCCCGTATGCCCCGCTGCGGTGGGACGTCGCCCTCCATGATCACCCGTTGATGAGCTGAGTCAACGCCCTGCCTGGGACGGTTCAATGCGTTCTCGCGGTACGAGTATCCGCACCAAGGTTGTCGCCCTGCTGCTCTCCCTTGTCGCGCTCTGGATGTTCGCGGCGTGGGTGACCCTGCGTGACGGCTTCAACCTTCTCGGTGTCCAGCTGCTCAACAGCAAGGTCTATGCGCCGAGTGAACCGCTGCTCCAGGAGCTTCAGCTGGAGCGGCGGCTGACGCAGGCGTACCTGAGCAACCCCGACGCCGAGCAGCGGGCGGCGCTGGAGGCCGAGCAGCGCAAGTCCGCTCAGCTGGCCGCCGACTTCGCCGACTCGGTCCGCAACTGGCAGGTCGACGTGGCCGGCAGCTCGGCGCTCGACACCCAGCTGGCCACGTCGATCACCCAGATCAACGCGCTCGAGCAGACCCGCGCGGCGGTGCTGGGCCGCTCGATCGACCGGATCGCCGCCGCCGACGCGTACACCGGCGCGATCGAGTCGATCTTCCAGATCTACGACGTCACCGGCAGCCTGGACGACAAGGAGATCGCCGCCGACGCGGCCGCCCTGATCCAGCTCAACCGGATGAAGGAGCTGATCTCCCAGGAGGACGCGCTGCTCAGCGGCCTGTTCGGCAACGGCCGGATGAGCGGGCCCGAGTACGCCCGCTACGTCGCCCTGGTCGGCGCCGAACGGTTCCTCGGTGAGGAGACCCGCGCCCGCCTGGGCGACGCCGACGAACGCCGCTACCAGCAGCTCGTCGCGGGCGAGGAGTTCACCCGGCTGCGCGCCGTGCAGGACGGCATCATCCGCGAGGGCCGACCCGCGACCCAGCTGCCGGTCAGCGCCGAGCAGTGGCGCGGCACGGTCGAGCCGGCGCTGGCCGAGGTGAACGAGGCGGTGGCCGCCGGCGGCGAGGGCATCGTGGGCCGGGCAACCGGTGTCGCCGTGATGGTCGTCGTCCGGCTGGTGCTCGCCACCGGCCTGGGCCTGCTCGCCGTCATCGCCTCCGTCGTCGTCTCGATCACCACGGCCCGGACCCTGCTGCGTCAGCTGGAGCGGCTGCGCCAGGCGGCCTGGCAGCTCGCCCACGAGCGCCTGCCCCGGGTGGTGGAGCGGCTCGGCCACGGCGAGGAGGTCGACGTGGCCACCGAGGCGCCTCCGCTGGAGTTCGGCACCGACGAGATCGGCCAGGTCGGCAAGGCGTTCAACGCGGTGCAGGAGACCGCGCTGCGCACCGCCGTCGAGCAGGCCGAGCTGCGCCGCAACGTCCGCGAGGTCTTCCTCAGCCTGGCCCGGCGCACCCAGGCGCTCGTGCACCGCCAGCTCACCCTGCTGGACGCCATGGAGCGGCGCGAACACGACGCGGAGGAGCTGGAGGACCTGTTCCGGGTCGACCACCTGGCCACCCGGATGCGGCGCAACGCGGAGAACCTGATCGTGCTCTCCGGCTCCACGCCGGGCCGGGCCTGGCGGCGCAACGTGCCGATGGTCGACGTGGTGCGCGGCGCCGTGGCCGAGGTGGAGGACTACACCCGGGTCAACGTGCTGCCGCTCGGGCCGGTCTCGCTCGCCGGTCGCGCGGTCGGCGACATCATCCACCTGCTCGCCGAGCTGATCGAGAACGGTCTGTCGTTCTCCCCGCCACACACCACAGTGGAGGTTCGCGGTCAGCTGGTGGCCAACGGGTTCGCCATCGAGATCGAGGACCGGGGCCTCGGCATGAGCGAGGAGGACCTGGCCGCGGCGAACCACCGGATCGTCGACCAGTCCGAGCTGAACCTCGCCAACGCCGCCCGCCTCGGGCTCTACGTGGTGAGCCGGCTGACCGAGCGCCACGGCGTGAAGGTACGACTCAAGGAGTCGGCGTACGGCGGCACCACCGCCGTGGTGCTGATTCCGCTTGAGCTGGTCACCGGGAACGGCGTGGACCCGGACGACTCCGGCGCGATCAAGGCCGGCTCGCCGGCCGTCCCGCTGCCCTCGACGCCGACCGCCGGCCCCACCGACACCGGCCGCCCGGCCCTCCTCGCGCCGGTCGCGTTGGCCTCCCCGGCCACGCCGGACGCACCGCAGCCGGTGACCCCGGCCGCCCCGTCGGCGGCCGACACCAGCACCCCGACCGCGCAGACCGACGGCACAGAGGTGGAGGCCGCCCTGCCCACCCGACAGAGGACGACGCCGGCCACCGCGACGCCGGACCTGCCCAGCCGGTCCCGGCGCGACCCGGGCCAGCCGGCTCTGGAAGGCCCCACGGTGCCCACCGGCCTGCCCGCGGTCGGGCCGGCGGACAGCGGCGGCGCCGGAACGCCGGGCACCGACGGCGACGGGGGGCCGATGCCGGCCCGGGCCGAGACGGACCGCACCGGCTCCGGCCTGCCCGTCCGGATCCGGCAGGCCAACATCGTGCCCGAGTTGCGCGACGACCCGGCGGCGAGCGAGACAACCGAGGACGAGGACGTGGCACGCCCGCCGGAGCAGGTGCGCCGGATGATGAGCTCCTACCAGACCGGCACCCGGCGCGGTCGGACCGACGCGGCGCGACTGCTCGGCGGCGGGTCCGGCGCGCCACCGGAGCCGACCGACGAGGACCCCCAAACTACCTGACCTGCACCGAACCGGGTTTCCGCGTGGTGTGACGGTCAGCCCCAGACGAGTACGGCGACAACAGCCGGGGGAGAAGAGGACGACGAGTGGGCCAGAAGACGGCTTCGAGTGCCGACCTGACGTGGTTGCTGGATGATCTGGTGGGCCGGGTGAAGCAGGCCGAGCATGCGGTCGCGCTCTCGACCGACGGGCTGCTGATGGCCTCCTCGCAGGGGCTGAGCCGGGACGACGGCGAGCACCTCGCGGCGATGGCGGCTGGCATCCAGAGCCTGGCCCGGGGCGCTGGCAAGCGCTTCGGCGGCGGGCAGGTGCAGCAGACCATCATCGAGATGCAGTCGTCCTTCCTGTTCGTCACCGCGGCCGGCCGCAACGCCTGCCTGGCGGTCCTGGCCAGCGAGGACGCCGACGTCGGCCTGATCGCGTACGAGATGGCGATGCTGGTCACCCGGGTCGGCAAGTACGTGGCCTCACCCTCGCGCGGCGCCGACCAGCCGGCCGGCGAGAAGTAGCGGCCATGACGGTGCAGGGAGAGTCCGCGGACCAGCAGTGGGTGGATGACCATGCGGGTCCGGTGGTGCGCCCGTACGCGATGACGCGCGGCCGGGCCCGCCCAGTCACCGGCACGTTCGACCTGATCTCCCTGGTCACCGCGACCCGAGCCGACGTCACACCGGAGGTCGGCCTCGGTCCGGAGCACCTGGCGATCGTCGGACTGTGTCAGCGCATGCAGTCCGTCGCCGAGATCGCCGCCCATCTCGACCTGCCGGTGGGCACCATCCGGGTGCTCCTCGGTGACCTCGCGGCTCGCAGCCTGGTTCAGGTCCGCGAGCCGCAGACCACGGCCGGTCTTCCCGACAACAGCATCTTCGAGGCGGTAATCAATGGACTACGGGCACTCTGACCGGCCGGCGGGAGCGACCCCACTGCCCACCGCGATCAAGATCCTGGTCGCCGGTGGCTTCGGCGTGGGCAAGACCACCATGGTCGGCGCGGTGAGCGAGACCCGACCGTTGCGTACCGAGGAGGTGCTGACCGAGTCCGGGGTGGGCATCGACGACCTCTCCGGGGTGGAGGGCAAGACCACCACCACCGTGGCGATGGACTTCGGCCGGATCACCATCAGCGACGACCTGGTGCTCTACCTGTTCGGTACGCCGGGGCAGGACCGGTTCTGGTTCGTCTGGGACGAACTGGCGCTCGGGGCCATCGGGGCCGTGGTGCTGGCCGACACCCGCCGGCTGGCCGACTGCTTCCCGTCGATCGACTACTTCGAGGGCCGGGGCACCCCGTTCGTCGTCGCGGTGAACTGCTTCGAGGGGTCGCGGCAGTACCGGCTCGACGAGGTGCACGCCGCTCTGAACCTGGACCCGGGGGTGCCGGTGCTGCTCTGCGACGCCCGCCAGCGGGAGTCCAGCAAGGAGGTGCTCGTGACGCTCATGGAGCACGCCATGAAGACCCGGGAGGCCCGCCGCCGCGCAGCCGGCGCGAACTGACCGACGGTCGGCGAGATTTCCGGCACCCGGTGTCCGGAACGGCCACGGCCGATCGTCATGCTGGCGATACCCGGAAACAACAGGGAGCGCCCACATGAAGTACATGATGTTCGTCTGCACCGACAGCGAGCCGGACACCGACCCGACCGACGTCCCCGACATCCACGCGTGGGTGGCCGAGAACGATGCCCGGGGCCGCCGCGTCCACGGCGACGCGCTGGCACCCACCACCGCGGCCACCACGGTGCGGGTACGCGGCGCTGAGCTGCTCGTCTCCGACGGGCCGTTCGCCGAGACCACGGAGGTCATCGTGGGCTTCGACCTGCTCGAGTGCGCCGACCTCGACGAGGCGATCGAGGTGGCGCGAGCCCACCCGATGGCGCGGCACGGCCGGCTGGAACTGCGCCCGTACGCCGGCCTGCCCGCCTGACCGGATGACCCGCGCCGGAGCCGCCGAGCGGCACGGAGACGCCGGCCCGGTGACCGGCACGGCCGCGGCGGCGGACGCCGTCGCGGCCGCCGGCGCCGAGGCGTACCCCCGGATCGTCGCGACCCTGATCCGCGTGACCGGAGACTGGGCGCTGGCCGAGGACTGCGCTCAGGAGGCGCTGACCGTCGCCCTGGAACGCTGGCCCGCCGACGGCGTGCCGGCCAACCCGGGCGGGTGGCTCATGACGGTGGCGCGCAACCGGGCGGTCGACGTGCTGCGCCGGGCCGCCGTGGAGCGCCGCAAGCTGCACGACCTGGCGGTGCTCACGCCGGTCGACGCGGAACCCTCGGACGGGATGGGGGAGGACGTGGTGGACGACCGGCTGCGACTCATCTTCACGTGCTGCCACCCGGCGCTCGCGATCGACGCCCGGGTGGCGTTGACGCTGCGAACCGTCTGCGGCGTACCGACCGCCGCCATCGCCCGGCTCCTCCTGGTCAGTGAGTCGACCATGACCCGGCGGTTGACCCGGGCCCGGACGCGCATCGCGCAGGCCGGCATCCCGTACCGGGTGCCCAGCGGGCCGGCGCTGACCGAGCGGCTGCCCGGCGTACTCGCCGTGCTGTACCTGCTCTTCACCAGGGGCTACGTCGCCGACGGCGAGCCGGCGTTCGCCGACGAGGCGGTCCGGCTGGCCCGGCTGCTCGACCGGCTCATGCCGGCGCAGTCCGAGGTGGCCGCGCTGCGGGCGCTGTTCCTGTTCCAGCACTCCCGCCGGGAGGCGCGCCGGGACGCCGCCGGTGCGCTGCTCACGCTTGAGCGGCAGGAGCGCCGCCGGTGGGACCAGGCCGCGATCGCCGAGGCGCTCGACGCGCTGGCCCGGGTACGCGACGACGGGCCGTACGCGTGGCAGGCCCGGATCGCGGCCTGCCACGCCACCGCCGCGTCCGCCGAGGCAACCGACTGGCCGGCGATCGCCCGGGCCTACGACGCGCTCACCGTCCTCCGGCCCTCGCCGGTGGTGGCACTCAACCGTGCCGTCGCGCACGGCTACGCGTACGGTCCGGCCGCCGGGTTGGCGCTGCTCGAGGCGGCCCGCGCCGGGGGCGGGCTGGACGGCTACCCGCTCGCGGTGGCGGTGGAGGCCGACCTGGTGGCCCGGCAGGGCGACCGGCTGCGTGCCGCCGCCCTGTTCCGGCAGGCCGCCGACGCGGTGGACTCCGCCGCCGAGCGGCGTGCCCTGTCGAGCCGGGCGGCGGAACTCGCGCCGTAGCCGGGCGTCCCGGAACGCGACAGGGCCCCTGACCGCTCGCGGCGGTCAGGGGCCCTGGTGACGTCGGTACGTCAGTTGGCGATCATGCGGCGCAGCACGTACTGCAGGATGCCGCCGTGCCGGTAGTAGTCCGCCTCGCCCGGGGTGTCGATCCGCACCACGGCGTCGAACTCGACGCCGGTGTCGGTGGTGACCGTCACCGTGCGCGGGACGTCGCCGTCGTTGAGCGCGGTCACCCCGGTGATGGTGAACGTCTCGGTGCCGGTGAGGCCGAGCGACTCGGCGGTGGTGTCCAGCGGGAACTGCAACGGCAGCACGCCCATGCCGATCAGGTTGGAGCGGTGGATCCGCTCGTAGGACTCGGCGATGACCGCCCGGACACCCAGGAGCATGGTGCCCTTGGCCGCCCAGTCGCGCGACGAGCCCGACCCGTACTCCTTGCCGGCCAGGATGACCAGCGGGATGCCGGCCTCCTGGTAGGCCTGGGAGGCGTCGTAGATCGAGGACTGCTCGCCGGTGAGGTGGTTGACGGTGAAGCCGCCCTCCACCCCGGGCACCAGTTGGTTGCGCAGCCGGATGTTGGCGAAGGTGCCCCGGATCATCACCTCGTGGTTGCCCCGGCGGGAGCCGTACGAGTTGAACTCGTGCCGCGGCACGCCGTGCTCGGCGAGGTACCGCCCGGCGGGGGAGTCGGCCTTGATCGAGCCGGCCGGCGAGATGTGGTCGGTGGTCACCGAGTCGCCCAGCTTGGCCAGCACCCGGGCGTCGGCGATGTCGGTCACCGGGCTCGGCTCCTGCTGCATGCCCTCGAAGTACGGGGGCTTGCGCACGTAGGTGGAGTCGTCCGCCCAGGCGAAGGTGTCACCGGTCGGGGTGGGCAGCGACTGCCACCGCTCGTCGCCGGCGAAGACGTCGGCGTACGCGGCGCTGAACCCGGTGGCACCGATCGCCTGGGCGATGACGTCCTGGATCTCGGCGCTGTTCGGCCAGATCTCGCGCAGGTAGACGGGGTTGCCCTCGCTGTCCTCGCCGATCGGCTCGTTGGCGAGGTCGATGTCCATGGTGCCGGCGAGCGCGTACGCGACCACCAGCGGCGGGGACGCCAGGTAGTTCATCTTGACGTCCGGGTTGATCCGGCCCTCGAAGTTCCGGTTGCCCGACAGCACCGAGACGACGGCGAGGTCCTTCTCGTTGACCGCGGCGGACACCTCCTCCGGCAGCGGGCCGGAGTTGCCGATGCAGGTGGTGCAGCCGTAGCCGACCAGGTTGAAGCCGAGCTTGTCCAGGTACGGGGTGAGACCGGCCCGCTCGTAGTAGTCCATGACGACCTTGGAGCCGGGCGCCAGGGTGGTCTTGACCCACGGCTTGCGGGTCAGGCCCTTCTCCACCGCGTTGCGGGCCAGCAGCGCGGCACCGATCATCACCTGTGGGTTGGAGGTGTTGGTGCAGGAGGTGATCGCGGCGATCACCACGGCGCCGTGGTCCAGCTCGTACTCCACGCCGTCGGCGCCGGTCACCCGGATCGGGTCGCTGGCCCGACCGCCGGAGCCGACCGCCGCCGTCTCCAGGTCGCGGGGCTCGTCGGCCGGGTCGCTGAACTCGTTGGCCGGCGGGTCGCTGGCCGGGAACGACTCGGCGCTCGCCTCGTCGGCGGGACCGTTGGCGCCGATCGGCAGCTGCTCGCGCGGCACGCCCGGCTTGAGGTCGCGCTCACCGGCCTCGTCGTTGGCGACGTAGTCGGTCAGCGCCGAGCGGAACAACGTCTTGGCGCTGCCCAGGGGCACCCGGTCCTGCGGGCGCTTCGGGCCGGCCAGGGACGGCTCGATGGTGCTCAGGTCGAGCTCCAGCCGCTCGGAGTAGTCCGGCTCGGCCTCCGGGTCGTGCCAGAGGCCCTGCTCCTTGGCGTACGCCTCGACGAGCGCGACCTGCGCCTCGTCCCGGCCGGTCAGCTTCAGGTAGCGGACGGTCTCGGCGTCGATCGGGAAGATCGCCACGGTGGAGCCGTACTCGGGCGACATGTTGCCGATGGTGGCGCGGTTGGCCAGCGGCACGGCGCTCACGCCGGGGCCGTAGAACTCGACGAACTTGCCGACCACGCCGTGCTTGCGCAGCATCTCGGTGATGGTCAGCACCAGGTCGGTGGCGGTGGTGCCGGCCGGCATCTCGCCGTGCAGCTTGAAGCCGACGACCCGGGGAATCAGCATGCTGACCGGCTGGCCGAGCATCGCGGCCTCGGCCTCGATGCCGCCGACGCCCCAGCCCAGCACACCCAGGCCGTTGACCATCGTGGTGTGCGAGTCGGTGCCGACCACGGTGTCCGGGTATGCCTGGCCGTTGCGCTCCATGATGGTGCGGGCCAGGTACTCGATGTTGACCTGGTGCACGATGCCGGTGCCGGGCGGGACGACCTTGAACTCGTTGAACGCGGTCTGGCCCCAGCGCAGGAACTGGTAACGCTCCTTGTTGCGCTCGTACTCCAGCTCGACGTTGCGCTCGAAGGCGTCCGCGCGGCCGAACAGGTCGGCGATGACGGAGTGGTCGATGACCAGCTCGGCCGGGGCGAGGGGGTTGACCTTGGTGGCGTCGCCACCCAGGTCGCGTACCGCCTCGCGCATGGTGGCCAGGTCGACCACGCAGGGCACGCCGGTGAAGTCCTGCATCAGCACCCGCGCCGGGGTGAACTGGATCTCCACGCTCGGGGCCGCGGTGGAGTCCCACCCGCCGAGCTGGCGGATGTGATCGGCGGTGATGTTCGCGCCGTCCTCGGTCCGCAGCAGGTTCTCCAGCAGGATCTTCAGGCTGTACGGCAACCGGGCGTGGCCGTCCACCTTGTCGATCCGGAAAATCTCGTAGCTCGCGTCTCCGACGCGTAGCTGGGTCTTCGCACCGAAGGTGTCGAGGCTCGCCACGTCGTACTCCTTCACACCAGCGACCGTGAGTAGTCCTGAGCAGTCTGTCGCACCGGCCGGGGTGCCGCCGAGGTTAGGTAACACTTACCGCCGATTCCGCTCTCAACAAAACCGTACGTCCGTCTTGCTAGTTGCGCAACCCGGCATCGACCCCGCGCTCCCCCCTTATCCCTAGCCTCCTAGGACGCGTTACGGGGTGTGGCACCCGCACCGCACGGGCAGGTCGGCTCGACCCGCCGCGGGTAGGGTTCGAGGCCGGCCGGGGAAGGGGTCACCGTGTTCGACGTCCAGCACTGGCTCGTGTCGCTGCCACCGATCGCGGTCTACCTGCTCGTCGCCGGGGTGATCGGTGTGGAGAGCATGGGCGTCCCACTACCCGGCGAGATCGTCCTGGTCAGCTCCGCGCTGCTCGCCGCCACCGGCGTCGTCGAACCGGAGTGGGTGGCCACCGCCGCCGCCACCGGCGCGATCGTCGGCGACTCCATCGGGTACGCGGTGGGCCGCCGAGGTGGCCGCCCGCTGCTGGCCCGACTGGGCCGGCGCTTCCCCCGGCATCTCGGTCCTCCACAGCTCGCCCGGGCCGAACAGAGCTTCGCCCGGTACGGCGTCTGGGCCGTCTTCTTCGGCCGGTTCGTGGCACTGCTACGGATCCTGGCCGGCCCGCTGGCCGGGGCGCTGCACGTGCCGTACCGGCGGTTCCTGGTGGCCAACGCGGCCGGCGGGCTGGTCTGGGCGTTCGGCACCACGTACCTGCTGTTCACCGTGGGTCGGGCCGCCGAGCACTGGCTCAAGGACATCTCGTGGGCCGGGCTGGTCCTCGCGGTGCTCGCCGGCCTGGCCAGCACCTGGTGGCTACGCCGCAGGGCCCACCGGTTCGAGTCGGCCGACCCGACGCCGGACGCCGAGCCGGTGCGCGCGGGCGGCGAATCCTGATCCGGGCATGACGAAGGGCCGGGCCCCTGTGTGGGGTCCGGCCCTTGTCGTGTGGTTTCCGCGGGGTCAGCTGGTGGCGTAGCCGCGGGTGGCGATCCAGTCGGCGAGGTGCTCGACGGTGACC
>NZ_JBQXEO010000036.1:0-60502 GCF_052601155.1 Micromonospora yongxingensis | reverse complement strand
CCAGTCGAGGGCCGCCCCATTCGGGTCGGCCCTCGACTGCGTAGCGCCATTGGTGGCGCAATGAGGAAGGATGTACCTGTGAGTTCAGGACCGCAGGGCGGAGACCGTCCCCGTCGTTACGAAGACCGCACTGACGGCCCGGGTGGACGCGACCGCGGCCCGCGCCGTGACGACCGCGACCGCCCCCCGTACCGGGGAGACCGGGACAACGCTGCCGGCGGCCGAGGCGGATACGCCGGCGGCCGCGACAGTGGCTCCCGTGGCGGCGACCGTGACGGCTCACGTTCCGGTGCTCCGCGTGAGGGTGGTTTCCGTGGCGGCGACCGCGATGGCTCGCGCTCGGGCGCCCCGCGTGAGGGTGGTTTCCGCGGTGGGGACCGTCGCGAGGGCGGTTTCCGTGGCGGCGACCGCGATGGTTCGCGCTCGGGCGCCCCGCGTGAGGGCGGCTTCCGTGGCGGCGACCGTGACGGTTCGCGGTCCAGCGCCCCCCGCGAGGGTGGTTACCGCGGTGGTGACCGCGATGGTTCGCGGTCCAGCGCCCCCCGCGAGGGTGGTTACCGCGGTGGCGACCGTCGCGAAGGCGGCTACCAGGGCGGCGACCGCACCCGTTCCGGCCCGTCCCGCGAGGGTGGTTTCCGTGGCGGCGACCGTGAGGGTGGCTACCGCGGTGGCGACCGTGAGGGTGGCTTCCGTGGCGGCGAGCGTCGCGAGGGCGGCTTCCGCGATGGGTCCCGGCCCGGTGCCCCGCGCGAGGGCGGTGGCTTCCGTGGCGGTGACCGTGACGGCGGCTTCCGTGGCGGCTCGCGTCCAGGTGCTCCCCGTGAGGGCGGCTTCCGTGGTGGTGACCGTGAGGGTGGTTTCCGTGGCGGGGACCGTCGCGAAGGCGGCTACCAGGGCGGCGACCGCACCCGTTCCGGCCCGTCCCGTGAGGGTGGCTTCCGTGGCGGCGACCGCCGCGAGGGTGGCGGCTTCCGGGGCGGTGACCGTGACGGTGGTTTCCGTGGTGGGGACCGTCGTGAAGGTGGTGCGCCGCGCGAGGGTGGCTTCCGTGGCGGCGACCGCCGCGAGGGTGGCGCTCCGCGTGAGGGTGGTTTCCGTGGTGGCGACCGTCGTGAGGGTGGTGCGCCCCGTGAGGGTGGCTTCCGTGGCGGCGACCGCCGCGAGGGTGGCGGCTTCCGGGGCGGTGACCGTGACGGTGGTTTCCGTGGTGGGGACCGTCGTGAAGGCGGCGCGCCCCGTGAGGGTGGTTTCCGTGGCGGGGACCGTCGCGAGGGTGGTGCGCCCCGTGAGGGTGGTTTCCGTGGCGGGGACCGTCGTGAGGGTGGTGCGCCCCGTGAGGGTGGTTTCCGTGGCGGGGACCGTCGTGAGGGTGGTGCGCCCCGTGAGGGTGGCTTCCGTGGCGGCGACCGCCGCGAGGGCGGCGGCTTCCGGGGCGGTGACCGTGACGGTGGTTTCCGTGGCGGTGAGCGTCGTGAAGGCGGCGCGCCCCGCGAGGGTGGTTTCCGTGGCGGGGACCGTCGTGAAGGCGGCGCGCCCCGCGAGGGTGGCTTCCGTGGTGGTGACCGTCGCGAGGGCGGCGGCTTCCGGGGTGGTGACCGCCGTGAAGGCGGCGCGCCCCGTGAGGGTGGCTTCCGTGGTGGCGACCGTGAGGGTGGTTACCGGGCCGACGACCGGCCGCGTCGCGAGGGGGACTTCCGCCGCGACGACCGTGGCGCGGGCTCCGAGTCGTTCGAGGGCGGGCGCAGTTCGGCCCCCGCGTTGCCGGACGACATCGTCGCGACCGACCTGGACAAGGACGTTCGCGCCGAGCTGCTCTCGCTGAACAAGCCGGTCGCCGAGACGGTGGCCCGGCACCTGGTCGCCACCGGTCAGCTGATCGACGAGGACCCGGCCGAGGCGCTGGCGCACGCGCTGGCCGCCCGGCGGCTCGCGTCGCGCATCTCCGCCGTCCGTGAGGCGGTCGGTCTGGCCGCGTACCACGCGGGGGAGTGGCAGACGGCGATCGCCGAGCTGCGCACGTACCACCGGATGACCGGGCTGCAGAGTCACCTGGCTGTCCTCGCGGACTGCGAGCGTGCCCTGGGTCGGGCGGAGCGGGCCATCGACCTGTTCCGCGGCGCCGACCAGGAGAAGCTGGACAAGGCCGTCGCGATCGAGCTGCTGATCGTCGCCGCCGGTGCTCGGGGCGACCTCGGGCAGAAGGACGCCGCGGTGGCGATGCTCCAGGTCCCGGACCTCACCAGCGAGGCCACCGTGCCGTGGACGGCCCGGCTGCGCTACGCGTACGCCGACGCGCTGCTCGCGGTGGGCCGGCGCGAGGAGGCCCGCGAGTGGTTCTCCCGGGCCGCCGACGTGGACACCGAGGGCGAGACCGACGCCGCCGAGCGGCTGCTGGAGCTCGACGGCGTGGTCATCGAGGGCGACGACGAGGACGAGACGGCCGAGGAGATCGCCGCTGGCCCGGGCGCTCCCGGCGCCGTGCCCGCCCGACCCGACACCGACCTGACCGCCGGTGACAGCGACGACGACGAAGACGACGAAGACTTCGACGACGACGACGACGACGACGACGACGACGAAGACGACGACGAAGACGACGAAGACGACGACGAAGACGACGACGAAGACGACGACGAAGACGACGACGACGACCGCGACGAGGACGACGACCGCGACGAGGACGAGGACTTCGACGACGACGAGGAGGACGGCGCTGCCGGCCGCTCCGGCGACGACGAGGACGTCGACGGCGAGGACGAGGATCGCCACCCCGACGAGAGCGGGCAGGCCGAGACGGACCGCGCTGCCGACGGCGACGCGGTGAACACCGACGAGACCGCTCCGGCCCGGGGCGACGAGTCGGGGTCGACGCAGCGGTGAGCGCGGACGCGGGGGATCGGCTGATCGACGGGTACACCCTGGTGGTCTTCGACCTGGACGGGGTGATCTACCTGATCGACCGGCCGATCCCCGGCGCCGTCGAGGCGGTGGCCCGGCTGCACGCCGAGGGGCGGGCGGTGGCGTACGCCACCAACAACGCGTCCCGCCGGTCGAGTGACGTCGCCGACCTGCTGACCGGGATGGGTGTGCCGGCCCGGCCGGAGGAGGTGCTCACCTCCGCCGCGGCCTCGGCGGAACTGCTGCGGGACCGGCTGCCGGCGGGAGCGCCGGTGCTCGTGGTCGGTGCCGAGGCGCTGCGCGCCGAGGTGCGCGCGGTCGGGCTGACCCCGGTTTCCCGGGCGGACGAGAAGCCGGCCGCGGTGGTGCAGGGCTACGGTCCGCAGGTCGGCTGGGCGGACCTGGCCGAGGCGTCGGTCGCGGTGCGGGCCGGCGCGCTCTGGATCGCCACCAACACGGACCGGACCCTGCCCAGTGGGCGGGGACCGCTGCCGGGCAACGGTTCGCTGGTGGCTGCGTTGCGGACCGCGTTGGAGCGGGATCCGGACGTGGTGGTCGGCAAGCCGGAGTCGGCGCTGTTCGAGACCGCCGCACGGCGCAGCGACGGCGGCCGGACGCTGGTCGTCGGCGACCGGCTGGACACCGACATCGAGGGTGCCCGGCGCGCCGGGTTGGACAGCCTGCTCGTGCTCACCGGAGTCAGTGGCGTACCCGATCTGCTGGCCGCCGAGCCGAAGCGCCGACCCACGTACGTCTCGCGGGACTTGGCGGGTCTCTTCGACCCGGCGGCGGCGGTGCGGGTCCCCGGCCCGGCGGACGCCGGCGGCTGGACGGTGACGCAGCGCGACGGCACGCTGGAGCTGGGCGGTGCGGGCCGGCCGCTGGACGCGTTGGCCGCGCTCTGCGGGGCGGCCTGGTCGGCCTCGGCTTCGCCGAAAATCCGCCCGACCGGCCCGGACGCGGACCACGCGTTGGAGAGTTTCGGCCTGCCCACGGGCGCGTGACCTCCCGCTCGGCTGGCCGAGCGGCGACGCTCGTCAGAGCAGCTTGCGCAGTTTCAGCAGATCGAACGGGTTGGCCTTGATCGACACGCGGCGGGAGGCCACCGCGCCGGTGACGTCCAGGTCGCCGCGCACCAGGGCGAGCAGGTCGTCGCTGGACGTGCTCAGCGCGATCTTGGCCTTGGGGTCGTCGCCGTCGGTCAGCTCGACCAGGCGACCGCCGGTGATCCGGCCGTGGAACGCGGTGTCCAGGTCCGTGATGCGGCAGGCCAGCGTCCGGTCCAGGTCGATCCGCTCGCGTACCGTCTCGGCGTTGCGGTCCAGCCGGGCGGCCAGCTCCTGCAATGCCTGCCGGCACTCGTCCACGCTGGCCACGTCTCCCCCTCGCTGATCACCACACCGTCCTCGGCACCGTACCGCACAGGGCAGTCCGGGGTGCCCGGTAGCGTGACACCTGCACACCCCGCCCCGCGGAAGGATTCAGGCATGCAGGACGCGTGGCGCGCCTACCTCGAACTGGCCATGGGCCTGGCGGAGGCGCCCCGGAAGAAGGCCCAGGACGTGGCCCGCCGCCTCGTCGGCTCGGGCGGCGCGACCGCCGCCCAACTGCAGGCTCTCGGTGAGGAGCTGCTCACCACCGGCGCCGCCAACCGGGAGGCGCTGACCAAGCTGGTCCGCTTCGAGGTCGACCGGGCTCTCGGCGCGGTCGGCCTGGCAACCGCCGACGAGGTGGCCGAGCTGACCCGACGGGTGCGCGACCTGGAACGGCAGCTGCGCGAGGCGCGGGCCGCCGAGCCGGCCCCCAGCCCGTCCACCGGTCCCGCCCCGGAGCCCGACCAGCTTCGCGCCGCGCAGCCCGACGCCGGTCTGGTGCCGTCGGACGGAGAGGCGGGCGCCCCGGTCTCCGCGCCGGTGGCCAAGAAGGCCGTCGCGAAGAAGGCCGTGGCGAAGAAGGCGGTCGCCAAGAAAGCCGTCGCCAAGAAGGCCGTCATGAAGAAGCCGCCGGCGACGCTCAGCCGGACCACCGACGAGACGCCGACCCCGGCTGACATGCCGGCCAAGAAGGCGGTCGGCGAGCAGCATCCGGACGGCACCCCGTGAGCGCCGCGCTGACCGGCCGGAGCCTCCGGTGAACGGCGACGTCCGCCCGGGCCCGCCGTCCGGCGCCCGCCCGGGACCGCCGCCGGGCATCCGGCCCGGCCCGTTCGCCGCCCGCCCGGGTCCACCGGTGGGTGCCGGCCCGGGTCCGCTGCCGGAGGTCGGGGACGACGAGGCCCGGCACCCCGCCGTCGACGCCGCCCTGCGGGCGATGGCCAACGCGGCGACGCTCGCCCCCGCCGACCAGATCGCGCAGTACGAGGCGGCCTACGAGACGCTGCGGGAAACCCTCGCCACCATCGACCAGACCTGAGCGGGACGACCAGGCCTGAGCAGACCGGAGAACAACCACCCATGGCACGTCGCAACCGGCTGGACGCCGAACTCGTCCGCCGCGGCCTGGCCCGCTCCCGCGAGCAGGCCGCCGCGCTGGTGGAGGCTGGGCGGGTCCAGCTGCGCGGGGTGCGCGCGCGCAAGGCCGCCGCGATGGTCGACCCCGCCGATCCGTTGCTGGTCACCGGCGCCGACCCCACCGAGGAGTACGTCTCCCGGGGCGGGCACAAGCTCGCCGGTGCGCTGGCCGTGTTCGCCGGCGGTGGGCTGAGCGTGACCGGCCGGCGTTGCCTGGACGCCGGTGCGTCGACCGGTGGCTTCACGGACGTGCTGTTGCGCGGCGGCGCCGCCGAGGTGGTGGCCGTGGATGTCGGCTACGGGCAGCTCGCCTGGCCGCTGCGCACCGACGAGCGGGTCCGGGTCCTGGAACGCACCAATGTCCGTACGCTCGATCCTGAGGCGATCGGCGGCCAGGTCGACCTCACGGTGGCCGACCTGTCGTTCATCTCGCTGCGGCTGGTGCTGCCGGCGCTGGCCGGCTGCACCCGTGACGACGGCGATCTGGCGTTGATGGTGAAGCCGCAGTTCGAGGTGGGCAAGGAACGCGTCGGGGCCGGCGGTGTGGTCCGCGACCCGGCGCTGCGCGCCGAGGCGGTGCTCGACGTGGCCGCCGCGGCGGCGCAGCTCGGCCTCGGCCTGGCCGACGTGGCGGCCAGCCCGCTGCCCGGGCCGAGCGGCAACGTGGAGTTCTTCGTATGGTTGCGCCGGGGCGCACCAGCGGCCGACCCGGAGCGGGTGCGGGCCGTGGTGGAGGCCGGGCCGGACGGCCCGACAACGGCCGGTGACGTGCCGGCCGGGGCGGCGGAGGAGGTCGCAGGGTGAACGCGCGCAGCGAGCGTTTCGGCACGGCCCGCGGGACACGCGGCCGCACCGGCGCGGCGGTGACGGCGGAGCGTCGTCCGCTCGTCGACGGGCGGTCGGTCCGATGAGCCGCACGGCGTTGCTGGTGACCCACACCGGCCGTCGGCGCAGCACCGAGCACGCCCGGGCGGTCGCCGCCGATCTGATCGCCGCGGGTTTCGAGGTCCGGGTGGTCGCCGAGGAGGCCGACGACCTCGACCTGCCCGGCGTCGTGCCGGTGGTCGGCCCGGAGGCCGCCGAGGGCGCCGAGATCGTCTTCGCGCTCGGCGGGGACGGCACCTTCCTGCGCGCGGCCGAGCTGGCCCGGCCGGCGAAGGCGCCGCTGCTCGGCATCAACCTCGGCAAGGTGGGCTTCCTGGCCGAAGCCGAGATCGACGACCTCGACACCGCCGTCCGCGACGTCGTCGGGCGCAACTACACGGTGGACGAGCGGCTCACCCTGGACGTCACGGCCGAGTTCGACGGTGGCCCCACCATCGAGTCCTGGGCGCTCAACGAGATCAGCGTCGAGAAGGGCGAGCGGGCGCAGATGCTCGAACTCCTCGTCGACGTGGACGGCCGGCCGCTGTCCCGCTACGGCTGTGACGGCGTGGTCTGCGCCACCCCCACCGGCTCCACGGCGTACGCGTTCTCCGGCGGCGGGCCCGTCGTCTGGCCGGAGGTGGAGGCCCTGCTGCTGGTGCCGATCAGCGCGCACGCGTTGTTCAGCCGCCCGCTGGTCACCGCCCCGACGTCCACGTTCGTGATCACGGTCGACCCGTTCACCACCCTCGCCGTGCTCTGCTGCGACGGCCGGCGGGTCTACGACCTGCCGCCCGGTGCCCGGGTCACGGTCCGTCGGGGCGCCCTGCCGGTGCGCATCGTCCGGCTGCGGGCCCGCCCGTTCACCGACCGGCTGGTCGCCAAGTTCGGGCTCCCGGTGCACGGCTGGCGCGGCTCTCGTCGCTGACCGCCGCCCGGCACCCCCTGACGGGACCGAAGAAGCCCGGTTTGTCCGGCGGAAACCCGCCGGACATCCGGCGGCCCCGCACCCGCCGCCCGATGTCCACCTGGCGACATGTCGCCGGTGCGGCGTGCCGCAGCTAGTGACCACCCGAGGCGCTCCGTCGCAGACTCCGATCGGTCGATCTCCCTGAGACCGGTCCCCTGGAGTAGAGGAGCCCAACCCATGCACAGGCCCCCACGCTGGCTCACCGCCGGCGCGGTCGGCGCGTTGGTCGTCGGACTCGCCGCACCGGCGTCCGCCGACCCACCGGCCCGGCCCACTGGCCCGAACCCGGCCACGCCCGCACCCGGCACCGCGCCCGTTCACATCACCCTGATCACCGGCGACCAGGTCGACCTCGCCCAGGCCGCGCCCGGCCGGGTCGCCGCCACCGTCCGCCCCGCCCCCGGCCGCGAGCGGATCACCTTCCACACCCTCGAGGTCGACGGCGGCCTGCGGGTGCTGCCCAGCGACGTCGTGCCGTACCTCTCCTCCGGCGTGCTCGACCCCAACCTGTTCGACGTGCAGGAGCTGGCCGCCGACGGGTACGGCGACGCCGCGCAGAGCACGCTGCCGCTGATCGTCCGCTACCAGGAGCCGGCCGCCGGCCGTGTCCGGCCGCTCGCCGGCGCCACCGACGCCCGTCCGCTGGAGAGCATCAACGGCGCGGCGGTGCGGGTCGGCAAGGGCGACCTCGGTGGCTTCTGGACGACGCTGCGTGGCGCGCCGCAGGCGCGTACCGCCGCCGGGTCGCCCGCCCGGCTCGGCGCCGGCGTCGCCCGGATCTGGCTGGACGGGAAGGTCCGTCCGGCGCTGGAGCACAGCGTGCCGCAGATCGGCGCTCCGACGGCCTGGGCGGCCGGCCGCGACGGCAACGGCGTGAAGGTGGCGGTGCTCGACACCGGCGTCGACGCCACCCACCCCGACCTGGCTGGCCGGATCGCCGAGGCGCAGGACTTCTCCGGCAGCGGCAGCGCACGGGACGGGCACGGCCACGGCACGCACGTGGCGGCCACCATCGCCGGCAGCGGCGCCGCCTCCGACGGGCTCCGCAAGGGGGTCGCTCCCGGCGCGCAACTGCTGGTCGGCAAGGTGCTCGACGACGGCGGCTCCGGCTACGACTCCTCTATCATCGCCGGCATGGAGTGGGCCGCCCACTCCGGCGCCAAGGTGGTCAGCATGAGCCTCGGCGGTTCCGCGACCGACGGCACCGACCCGATGAGCCAGGCCGTCAACGACCTGACCGCCGAGACCGGGGCACTCTTCGTGATCGCCGCCGGCAACGAGGGCGCAGCGCGTACCGTCGGCACGCCGGGTGCCGCCGCCGCGGCCCTCACCGTCGGCGCGGTCGACCGCAACGACAACCTGGCGGAGTTCTCCAGCCGCGGACCGCGCCTCGGTGACAACGGCCTGAAGCCGGAGATCACCGCGCCGGGCGTCGGCATCATCGCCGCCCGGGCCGCCGGCACCACCATGGGTACGCCGGTGGGCGACGCCTACACGACGGCGTCCGGCACCTCGATGGCTACCCCGCACGTGGCCGGCGCGGCCGCGATCCTCGCCCAGGAGCACCCCGACTGGGTCGCCGGGAAGCTCAAGGACGCGCTGGTCAGCACCACGAAGGCGAACCCGGAGCTGACGGTGTTCGAGCAGGGCGGTGGACGGGTCGACGTGGCCCGGGCGCTCGGCCAGCGGGTGTACGGCAGCGCCACCGCCGACTTCGGCCGGCTGAGCACCGGTGGTGCGGCGGCCGAGAGGACCGTGACGTACACCAACACCACCGGGACCCCGCGGACCCTGCGGCTGGCCCTGGAGCTGCGCAACCTGGACAGCGGCGCGGCCGAGACCGACGCGGTCACCGGTGCCGGCGGCGAGGTCACCGTGCCGGCCGGCGGTAGCGTCGCCGTGCCGCTGCGCGCCGACCCGGCGAAGCTGGACCGCGGCGTGCACAGCGGATGGCTGGTGGCCACCGGCGCGGACGGCGTCGCGGTGCGGACCGCCGTCGCGCTGACCCTCAGCGGCCCGCTGCACACGGTCACCATGAAGGTGCTGGACATGAAGGGCCAGCCGGGGTTGTCGCCGGTGCTCACCCTCTTCGGCGAGCAGCCCGAATCCGACTTCCTCGGCTGGAGCGCCGGCGAGACGCAGGTCCAGGTCGAGGAGGGCCCCTACCTGCTCCAGGCGCTGGTCGAGCACGGCGCCCCGCTGGACGAGCAGATCACCCTGGTCACCGACCCGGAGCTGGTGGTCGACCGGGACATGACCGTGATGGTGGACCCGCGTAAGGGCACTCCGGTGCGGATCGAGACGCCGAAGCCGACCGAACAGCGGGCGACGATCAGCTTCTACGAGCACCGGATCTTCGGCAACGGCCGGCAGGTCGACCACGGCGTGATGACCTTCAGCACCATCCAGCAGGTCAACGTCACCCCGACGCGGCAGGTGCGCCGCGGTGAGTTCGAGTTCTCCTCGCGCTGGCAACTGGTCGCACCGATGGTGGACGCGAAGATCAGCGGGGTCTCCGGTCCGCTCGACATCAACCTGCTCGGCTACTCGCCGGCACCGACCGGCCGGCAGAAGCTGCCGCTGGTCTGGGCCGGCACCGGTACCCCCGCCGAGCTGGCCCGGGTGCGCGGCGCCGCGGCGTTGCTCACCACCAGCCCGGACGTCTCGGAGGACGAGCAGATCGCGGCGGCCGCGGCTGCCGGTGCGAAGACGGTGCTCATCGTCCGGCCGGCGGACCAGAGCGCGTGGACGGTCTGGACACCACAGGGTGACCGGCTGCCCGTGCCCGCCCTGGCCGTGGCGTACGACGACGGGCAGCGGTTGATCGCCGCGGCACGCACCGGTCGGGCGACGCTGGACCTGACGCTGACCGTGGACAGCCCCTACCTGTACGACGTGTGGCAGGTCTCGAAGGGCCGGGTGCCGGAGCGGATCCTGCACACCGTCACCGCGAAGAACACCGCCGAGGTGACCGCCCACTACGGCGACGTCGGTGGTTCGGAGTGGGCCACCGAGCAGCGGTTCGGCTGGCGTCCGTGGCAGGAGACCTCCTGGAACGACGACCAGCGGCTGGTGCGTACCGGCACGACGCGGCAGGAGTTCGTCAGCTCCGGGGACGGCTGGTGGCAGCACCGGGTGCTGCACAAGATCATGTTCTCGGGTTGGGGGAAGCTGACCGGTGGTCTGACCCAGCAGCCCCGGCGGTACGCCGCCGACGACCGGGACACCGAGACCTGGCACGCCCCGGTGATCCGGCCGGCCGTACCGGCGGCTGCCGGTGCGCCGGTGCCCAGTCGCACCGGTGACACCCTGAACCTCCGGGTGGCCGAGTACGTCGACGCCGACGGTCACTACGCCCCCGCCGGCGGCAGCGAGGAGCCGGACACCGTGCAGGCCCGGCTCAGCCGCGACGGGAAGCAGATCGCCGACCTCTCCGGCGGTTGGGCACCCGTGCCCACCACGGCGGAATCGGCCCGCTACCGGCTCGACCTGACCACGCAGCGGTCCTCGGAGGAGTGGCGCTACGCCACCCGTACCGACACGGCCTGGCAGTTCACCTCGGCCCGCCCGACCGGGGACGCGGCCCGGCCGCTGTCACTGCTGCAGGTGGACTACCAGGTCCCGGCGGACCTGCGCGGTGAGGTGGCCGGCCGTCGGCCGCACGGGTTGGGGCTGACGCTGCGGCAGCCCGCCGGCGTACCGGCGCCCACCGGCACCAGCCTGACGGTCGAGGTGTCGTTCGACGGCGGGAAGACCTGGCGGTCGACGCCGGTGCGCGGCTCGGGGACCCGGTTCACCGCCGAGGTGCCCGCCGGGCACGGCACGGTGTCGCTGCGGGTGCACGCCCGCGACCGGGCCGGCAACACCGTCGACCAGACCGTGCTCGACGCGTACGGCCTGCGCTGACCTGAGCGGGGCGGGGCGGCCGTGGGCCGTCCCGCCCCGAACGGCTCCGACTCAGATCCAGCCCCGCCGGGCGACCTGGAAGGCCAGCCCGGGCCGGGTGTCCACGCCGGCGGCGGCCATCAGCTCGGCGAGCCGTCGCTGCACGGTCCGCCGGCTCACCCCGAGCTGGGAGGCGATGGACTTGTCCGGTACGCCGGCCACGAACAGCGACAGCAGCCGCGCCTCGTCGGCGTCCGGCTGGTAGCCGTCGCCGGGGCGGTCGTCCGGGTCGGGCCGCCGGCCCTCGGCCACCGGTACCGCGAGCGGGTCCTCCAGCCGCAGCCGGGTGGCCACCCGCCAGTGGCTCTCGAACAGGGCGAGCAGCGCGTCGAGCAGTTGACTGCGGCCGATCACGGCGGCGCTCGGCTCGCCGCCGTCGCGGTCGGGCACCAGCGGGCAGATCGCGGTGCGAGCGTCCACGATGGCCAGCCGGACCGGCAGCCGGTCCAGGACACGCGCCTGCTCACCGGCGCCGACGCCCTTGGCCAGGTCGGCCAGCGCGCCCGGCTCCAGCAGCAGGTCCCGCTCGTAGATGGCCCGGTAGCTCACCCCGCGCGCCAGCGCGTCGAACTCCTCGACGTTCTCCGGGCCGGCCATCGCGAGGGGGTTAGCCCGGCAGAACCAGAGCACCTCGGTACGCGCCGCATTCTGCAGATCGCGCAACCGGTCCCGGAGCACCCGGGCACCGGTGATCACCTCGACCAGGTGGTCGACGTGGTGCCGGCGCAGCCCGGACCGGTACTCCTCGGCCAGTTGGGTGACCCGCCGCCGCGCGGCCTCCAGGTCCTCCTGGCGGCGCAGCAGCGTCGCACCGAGGGCGACGTCCGGGGCCGTCGGGCGCAGGGGAGCGTCCGGGTCGGCGTCGGTGGGCTGCACCAGGCCCTTGATCCGTAGGGCTTCGACCTGGGCCACGACCTGCTCGCGCGGGCGGTGCAGCCGGCGGACCAGCTCGTCGATCCGGGCCGTGGTGAGCTGGAGCAGGCAGCGGTAGAGCTCCTCCTCAGCCGGGCTCAGGCCGATCACGTCCAACACGGGGCAGAACTGTACGTCGGCCAGGTGGCGGGCGTACCGCGGCCCGGTCGGCTGGTCAACTGTCGGCCCTCGCGTCTACTGTCGGTTGCTGTGCTGGAAGAGCTGCGCATCACCGGACTGGGCGTCATCGAGGACACCACGCTGCCGTTGACCGGCGGCATGAACGTCATCACCGGCGAGACCGGTGCGGGCAAGACGATGGTCGTCACCGGCCTCGGCCTGCTCTTCGGCGGCCGGGCGGACGCCGGGCGGGTTCGCGCCCAACCCGGCCGCGCCGTGGTGGAGGGGCGGCTGCGCCTCGAAGGTCGCGTCGCGGACACGGTGCACGCGCGGATCACCGACGCCGGCGGCGAGCCCGACGACGACGGCTCGCTGCTGCTGAGCCGCACGGTGACGGTGGAGGGCCGGTCCCGCGCCCATCTCGGTGGCCGGAGCATGCCCGTGTCGATGCTCGGTGAGGTCGGCGAGCACGCGGTGGCCGTGCACGGCCAGTCCGACCAGCTGCGGCTGTTGCGCCCGGCCGAGCAGCGGGCCGCGCTGGACCGCTTCGCCGGCCCGGCGCACGAGAAGCTGCTCGACGCGCTGCGTGAGGCGTACACCGGGTGGCGGCGGGTGGTCGACGACCTGGCCGACCGGCGGCGCAACGCCCGCGAGCGCAACCAGGAGGCCGACCTGTTGCGGCTCGGCCTCGACGAGATCACCCGGGTCGATCCGCAGCCCGGCGAGGATGACGACCTGAAGGCCGAGGCGCAGCGGCTGGAGCACGCCGAGGGGCTGCGGACGGCCGCGCAACTGGCCCAGCAGTGCGTGGCCGGTGGCGCGGAGGTGACCGACGAGACGCCGGACGCGGCGGCGCTGCTCGGCACCGCGCGGCGCACGCTGGAGGCGCAGGCCGGCACCGACCCGGCGTTGGGCGAGCTGGCGGCCCGGCTGGAGGAGGCGGCCACCCTGGTCACCGACGTCTCCGCCGAGCTGTCGACGTACCTGGCGACGCTCGACGCGGACCCGGCCCGGTTGCAGCACCTCTACGAACGGCGGGCCGCGCTGCGCGGGCTGACCCGCAAGTACGCCGACGACGTCGACGGTGTGATCGCGTGGGCCGAGCGGGCCCGCACCCGACTGTCCGACCTGGACACCTCCGACGACCTGCTCGACGAGTTGGAGCGGGAGGGTCAGCGGCTGGCCGTCGAGGTGGCCGACCTGGCCGGCCGGGTGTCGTCGTCGCGGCAGGAGGCGGCCGTCCGCTTCGCCGACCAGGTCACCGTCGAGCTGGCCGGGCTGGCCATGCCGCACGCCCGGATCGAGGTGGCGGTGCTGCCCCGCCCGGTCGGTCGGTCGGAGCCGGCGCTGCCGGTCAACGGCGTCGAGGTGGGTGTCGCCCCGGACGGCGGCGACGAGGTGGAGCTGCGGTTGCTGGCCCACCCGGGCGCGCCGTCGCTGCCGTTGCAGCGGGGTGCCTCCGGCGGTGAGCTGTCCCGGGTGATGCTGGCCATCGAGGTGGTCTTCGCCGGCTCGGGTGGCCCGCCCACGCTGGTCTTCGACGAGGTCGACGCGGGCGTCGGCGGTCAGGCGGCGGTGGAGATCGGCCGGCGGCTGGCCCGGTTGGCCCGCAGCCACCAGGTGTTGGTCGTCACCCACCTGCCGCAGGTGGCCGCCTTCGCCGATCGCCACCTGGTGGTGGCGAAGGACACCGGTGGCGCGGTGACCACCAGCGGGGTGCGCGTGGTGGAGGACACCGAACGGGCCCGGGAGCTGGCGCGGATGCTCGCTGGTTTACCGGACTCCGATCTGGGTATCGCCCACGCCGAGGAGCTTCTGGCCGTGGCGGCGAAGGAAAGGCGCCCGTGACGCCGCGTATTGTGACGGCAAGCACACCGGCCTGTGCCGACGTGTGCTTCCCTGGGTAGGCGGCCCTGCTCAGGCATGTCGCGACAGAAAAGCCTGCCCCACATGCCAGGATGGTCACGATGCGTCTACCCACGTTGCGCCGGAACCGGAGCACGGAGCCGGGCAGAGTCCTCGGCACCGCGCGCCTCGATCGCCGGACAAAACGCCTGGTCGGCCGGCTGCGTCCGGGTGACATCGCGGTCATCGACCACGTCGATCTCGACCGGGTCGCGGCCGACTCGTTGGTCGCCGTCGGTGTCGCGGCGGTGCTCAACGCCAAGCCGTCGGTCTCCGGCCGGTACCCCAACCTCGGCCCCGAGGTGTTGATCGCCGCCGGCATCCCGCTCCTGGACGACCTCGGCGAGGGCGTCTTCGAGCAGATCCGCGAGGGCGACCAGGTCCGCATCGAGGGCAACACGGTCTTCGCCGGTGACGAGCCGGTGGCGCACGGCAGCCTGCAGGACGCCGAGTCGGTCGCCAAGGCGATGGCCGACGCCCGGGAGGGGCTCTCGGTCCAGTTGGAGGCGTTCGCCGCCAACACGATGGACTACCTGCGCCAGGAGCGCGACCTGCTGCTCGACGGCGTGGGCGTGCCGGACATCGAGACCCAGATGCAGGGCCGGCACTGCCTGATCGTGGTGCGAGGCTACGACTACAAGGCCGACCTGGACGTGCTGCGCCCGTACATCCGGGAGTTCAAGCCCGTGCTGATCGGCGTCGACGGCGGCGCCGACGCGCTGGTCGAGGCCGGGTACACCCCCGACATGATCATCGGCGACATGGATTCGGTCAGCGACGACGTGCTGCGGTGCGGCGCCGAGGTGATCGTGCACGCCTACCCGGACGGGCGGGCCCCCGGCCTGCCCCGGGTCAACGGCCTCGGCGTCCCGGCGGTGACCTTCCCGGCGGCGGCGACCAGCGAGGACCTGGCCATGCTGCTGGCCGACGAGAAGGGCGCCTCGCTGCTGGTCGCGGTCGGCACCCACGCCACGCTGGTCGAGTTCCTGGACAAGGGTCGGGGCGGGATGGCCTCGACGTTCCTGACCCGGCTGAAGGTCGGCGGCAAGCTCGTCGACGCCAAGGGCGTGAGCCGGCTCTACCGGCAGAGCATCTCCGGTTCGTCACTGCTGCTGCTGGTGCTCTCGGCGATCTCCGCGATGGCCTCCGCGGTGGCCGTGTCCACCGTCGGGAAGGCGTACCTGGGCGTGGTCGCCGAATGGTGGGACAATTTCGTGTTCCAGCTGTACCGGCTCTTCTAGTTTCCGACGGATCAAGAGGCTGCAAGCGTGATCAACTTCCGCTACCACGTGGTGTCCCTCACCGCCGTCTTCCTGGCCCTGGCGATCGGCCTGGTCGTCGGAACGGCTGCGCTCAACGGCCCCGTCGCCGACTCCCTCAAGGAGCAGGTCACCGGGCTGCGCAAGGACAACCAGCAGTGGCGCCAGACGGTCAACAACATGGAGAAGCAGCTCGGGCTGGAGGAGGAGTTCGCCGAGGAGATGTCCCAGGTCGTCCTGCCGGGCACCCTCACCGGGCGCCGGGTGCTGGTGCTGAGCCTGCCCAACGGCCGTGACCACACCGAGGGCGTGCTCAAGAAGCTCCAGCTCGCCGGGGCCACCCTCACCGGCCGGGTCGACCTGCAGGACAAGTTCATCAACCCGGACAACAACACCAACCTGCTGGAGCTGGCCGTCACCGCCGCCCGCCCGACCGCGCAGACCACCGGCCTGCCGGGCAACGGGCACGGCGTGGAGACCTCCAGCGCCCTGCTCGCCAGTGTCCTGCTGGACCGGGCGCAGGGCACCGCGCCGGTCAGCGACGCCGACCGGCGGGCGGTGCTCGCCGCGTACAACAACGCCGGCTACCTGACCACCGACGACAACAAGGTCACCGGGTCGGCCGAGGCCGTCGTGGTGGTCAGCGGTCAGCCGTACGTCGACAAGGACTCCGCGAAGCGCGACGAGTCGGTCGTCAAGATCGCCGAGCAGTTCGACCGCACCGGTTCGATCGTGGTCGGCGGCAACGGCTCGGCCGGCGGCAACGTGGTGGCCGTGGTCCGTGGTGACCCGGTGCTGTCCCAGACCATCTCCACCGTCGACAACGCCAACACGGTGCAGGGTCAGCTGGTCACCACCCTCGCCCTGGTGCAGCAGCTCACCGAGAAGAAGGCCGGTCAGTACGGCGTCGGCGACAATGCCGCCTCGCTGCTGCCTAGACTGCCCCAGTGAGCGAACGACGTACACCCGTGTCCGAAACCGACGAGGCGGCGGCGTGAGCGCCCTGGGCCGGCTGCTCATCGCCGGCGCCGGAGCCGCCGCGGCCCGCTACGCCCTGCGCGAGGTGCGCAGCGCCCCGGCCGGGCCCGCGCTGGAGCGCACCAACTTCCGCGGCCGGACGGTGACCCTGGCCGCCGGGCCGGCGCTCGCCGCCGGTGCGGCCGCCGCCGGCGCGTTCGGCGCCACCAGCGCCGCCTCCGGTGGTGCCGCCCTGGTCGCCGGCCTCGGCGCCGGCGGTGTCGGGCTGTACGACGACGTGGTCGGCGGCCGGCCGGAGCAGAAGGCGGCGAAGGGCTTCGCCGGCCACCTCGCCGCCCTGCGTGAGGGCCGGGTCACCGCCGGGCTGGTCAAGGTCGTCGGGGTGGGCGCCGCCGGGCTGGGCGCCGCCGCGCTGCTCGCCGCCGACCCCCGGGTCGCCGCGCACCCGCGCCGCCAGCGCCACCGCGCGTTCGGTCGCGGCGTGGACGTGCTGCTCGGCGCCGGGGTGATCGCCGGCACCGCCAACCTGCTCAACCTGCTCGACCTGCGGCCCGGCCGCGCCCTCAAGTCCGGGCTGCTGCTCGGCGCGCCACTGACCGGCGGCCCGCACGGCGGTATCGCCGCCGGTGCCGTGGGCGCCGCCGCGGGCCTGCTCCGCGACGACCTGGGCGAGGAGGTGATGGTCGGCGACAGCGGCGCGAACGCGCTCGGCGCGCTGCTCGGCGTCGCGCTCGCCGCCCGGACCGGCCCGCTCGGCCGGGCGGGGCTGCTCGCCGTGCTCGCCGGTCTCACGGCCGCCAGCGAGAAGGTCAGCTTCACGGCGGTGATCCAGCAGACCCCGGGCCTGCGGGAGCTTGACGCACTGGGCCGGCGCGCCGACTGACGTGACCAGACCGGCACCCCTCGCCGGCGCCGGCCGGCTGGCCGGGGCAGCCGCGCTCATCGCCGTCCTCACCGTGTTCAGCCGGCTCGCCGGCTTCGGCCGTACCGCCGTGTTCACCTGGGTGGTGCAGCAGAGCGACCTCGGCGGCATGTACGTCATCGCGAACACAGTGCCGAACATCGTCTTCGAGATCGTCGCCGGTGGCGCTCTGGCCAGCCTGGTCGTACCGCTGCTGGCCGGCGCGGTCGCGGCCGGCGACCGGCGGGCGGTGGCGGCCACCACCGGCGCCCTGCTCACCTGGACGGTGAGCCTGCTGGTGCCCCTCGCCGTGCTCGTCGGCCTGTTCGCCGACCCGATCATCTCGCTGATCAGCGAGGGACGCTCGGCGGCGGAACTCGCCGCGGGTGCCCGGATGCTGCGGGTGTTCGCCCCGCAGTTGCCCCTCTACGGAATCGGCATCGTGCTCACCGGCGTACTCCAGGCGCACCGCCGCTTCGCCTGGCCGGTGATCGCTCCGCTGCTGTCGAGCCTGACCGTGGTCGTCGTCTACCTGGCCTTCGGCGCCGGCGCGGGACGCGGCGCCAGCGTGGCGCAGGTCAGCCGCGGCGGCGAGTTGCTCCTCTCCGCCGGCACCACCCTCGGCGTGGTCGTGCTGTCGCTGTCGTTGCTGATCCCGCTGCGCCGACTCCGGCTCCGGCCCCGGTTCGGGTACGCCTTCTCCGCCGACGCGCGGGGCCGGATCGGCGGGCTCGCCACAGCCGGCGCGGTGACGGTCGCGGCGCAGCAGGTCGCGCTCCTGGTGATCCTGAACCGCGTCTCCGGCGGCCCCACCGGCTCCCCGCAGGTGTTCAACCTGGCCCAGGCCATCTTCCTGCTGCCGTGGGCGGTCCTCGCCGTGCCGCTGGCGGTGGCCTCCTATCCCACCCTCGCCACCGCCTCCGCCGCGGGCGACGAGGCCGGCTACCGACAGACCCTCTCCGCGACGGTGCGCGGCGTGCTGCTCTTCAGCTGCCTGGGCGTCGCGGCGCTGATCGGCACCGCCGGGCCGATCGCCGCCGTCTTCTACCCGGACAATCCCGCGTCCACCGCGGCGGCCATCACCGGGTTCGCCCCCGGCCTGCTCGGCTACGGCCTGTTCGCGGTCCTGTCGCGCGCGCTGTACGCCCGGGGCGACACCCGGTCGGCGACCGTGGCGATCACGCTCGGTTGGCTGGTGGTTCCGGCCGTGGCGCTGCCGCTGACCGCCCTGTTGCCCACCGCCGACCGGGTGCTCGCGGTGGCCGTCGCGAACTCGGTGGGCATGCTGGTGCTCGGGGCGCTGCTGGTCGTGGCGGTGCGTCGCGGCGCCGGGCGGGCGGCGCTGGCTGGCGCGGCCCGGGCCGGGGCGGCCGGCGTGCTGGCGGGGGCGCTCGCCGCGTTCGCCGGGGCCGGCGTCGTCCGGTGGCTCGACACGCCGGGTGGCGGCACCCCGACGATGGCGGCGGCACTCGGTCAGGGCATGCTGTCCGGAGTTCTGGTCGGGGCCGTCTTCCTCGCCGTGGTCTGGTTCGTCGACCGGCGGGACGTACGGCCACTGCTCGCCGGGGTGCTGCGGCGCCTGGGCCGGCGAGGGCCGGGGGACCGCGGTGGCGGGTCGACGCCGGGTGCGGTCCCACCGGAGCGGGGCGACGGGAAGGAGACGGTGGCCCGATGAGCGCGGGGAGTGAGCCAGCTCTGCCCACCGGGTGGTCGGGCAGCGTCGCGTTGCTGCTCGCCTCCAGCACCGGCGGGGTCGGCCAGCACGTCCGGTCGGTGGCCCGCGGTCTCGTCGCGGCCGGCGCCGACGTGCTGGTCTGCGGGCCGGCGGCGACGCAGGAGCAGTTCGACTTCACCGGCGTCGGCGCCCGCTTCCAGCCGGTCGAGATCCCGGCCAGCCCGACCCCGGCCGACGCGCGCGCGGTGCTCGCCCTGCGCCGGACGCTCGCCGCCGCCCGGGTCGACGTGGTGCACGCGCACGGGCTGCGTGCCGGGCTGGTCGCCGTGCTGGCTCGCCCGGCGGCACCGTTGATCGTCACCTGGCACAACGCGGTGCTCACGGGCGGGCTGCGGGGCGGGGTGTCCCGCCTCGCCGAGCGGGTGGTGGCCCGGGGCGCCCGGGTGGCCCTCGGCGCCTCCGCGGACCTGGTGGAGCGGGCTGCCGCCCTGGGAGCGGCCGATGCCCGGCTCGCCCCCGTCGCCGCGCCGACGCTGCCCGCTCCGCGCCGACGTCCGGCTGCCGTGCGGGCCGAGTTCGGTGTCCGCCCGGATCAGCCGCTGATCGTCTCGGTCGGCCGGCTGCATCCGCAGAAGCGCTACGACGTCCTGATCGACGCCGCGGCCCGGTGGCGTACGCGTACGCCACCGCCGGTCGTGGTGATCGCCGGAAGCGGGCCGGCCTACCTGCCGCTGGCGGCCCGGACGTCCGCGGCCCGTGCCCCGGTGACCCTGCTGGGGCACCGTACCGACGTGGCGGACCTGCTCGCCGGCGCCGACCTCGCGGTGGTGACCAGCGACTGGGAGGCCCGGCAGCTCTTCGCCCAGGAGGCGCTGCGGGCCGGCGTACCCCTGGTGGCCACGGCGGTCGGTGGGCTGCCGGAGCTGGTCGGGGACGCCGCCACGTTGGTTCCGGCCGGCGACGTGGACGCGGTCGACGCGGCGGTGCGGGCGCTGCTGGACGACCCGGCGGCCCGCGCCGAGCTGGGTCGACGCGGCGCGGAGCGGGCGGCGACGTGGCCCACCGAGGCGGACACGGTCGCCGCGCTGGCCGCCCTCTACGCCGAGTTGGCCGCCGAACCTGCCGGTCCGGCGGCCCCGGACTCCGACGCCCCGATGACGGGACACCGGTGATGCTGCGCCGACTCGCCCCCGCCCTGTTGACCGTGCTCGTGGTGGCGCTGGGCATCACCGCGCTGGCCGCCCGCCCGCCACAGGGCACCCCGCAGCGCACCGCCGACTTCGTGGTGCTCGCCGGGATCGCCGGGCTGCGCTGGGAGGACGTGGATCCGCAGAGCACCCCGACGCTGTGGCGGATGGCCCAGGACGGGTCGATCGGTTCGCTGTCGGTGCGGTCCGCCCACCGGCCCACCTGCCCGGTGGACGGTTGGCTGACCCTGGGCGCGGGCAGCTTCGCCGCGTGGAACGGCAGCCGGCCCGCCGGTGGCTGCCCGGCGGCGGGCGTGACCGTGGAGCAACCGGACGGCATCGGCGCGAACCTGCCCGACCAGGAGAGCGTGGTCCAGTACAACCAGCAACGGCTGCCCTGGGGCACCATGCCCGGGTCGCTGGCGGAGTCGGTGCGCTGCTCCGTCGCGGTCGGCCCGGGCGCGGCCGTCGCGGCGGCACGTCCCTTCGGCCGGGTCGACCGGTACGCCTCGGCGCTGCCGGCCGATCCGCGCGCGCTGCTCGGCTCGTGCGTGCTGAGCGTCGTCGACCTGGGCACGGTCGACGGGACCGACCCGGCCGCCCGCGCCGAGGCCGCCCGCGTGGCGGACGCGCAGCTGGCCCGGGTGCTGGCCGCCCGGCCGCCGAGGTCGCTGGTGCTGGTCGCCGGGATCTCCGACACCGCCCAGCCGTCCCGGCTGCACGTGGCGGTCGCCGACGGGCCGGGCTGGGAGCGGGGTTGGTTGACCTCGGCCAGCACCGGGCGGGACGGTTACCTGCAACTTGTCGACCTCGCACCGACCGCCCTGGCCGCACTGGGCCGGCCGATGCCGGAGCGGCTCTTCCTGGGCCGGCCGGCGGTGAGCACCGACGGCCGGCCCGCCGACCTGGCGGTGGCGATCAACGCCCCGGCGGACGCCGACCGGGAGGCGGCCGCCCAGCGGACGGTGTCCGGCGGGTTCTTCACCCTGCTCGCCGGGGTGCAGGTGCTGCTGGCCCTCGCGGTGCTGCCGCTGCTGCGTCGGGCCCGCCCGCACGCCGGCCCGAGCGGGCCGACGCCGGTGTCCGCGCGGGTCGTGTCGGTGGTGGAGCTGCTGCTGGTGGCGGCGGCGTTGACCGTGCCGGCCGCGCTGCTCGCCGACGCCGTGCCCTGGTGGCGGGGCGAGCACCCCGGTTGGATCTTCGCCGGCGTCACGGCGTTGCTGGTCGCGGCGGGCACCGCGGCGGTCCGGTTCGCCCCCGGGTACGGCAACACCCTCGGCCCGTTGGGCGCGGTGGCCGGCCTCACGACCCTCGTCGTCGGGCTGGACGTGCTCACCGGGGCGCGTCTGCAGCTCAACGGCGTGGTGGGCTACTCGGCGTTGCAGGGTGGCCGGTACGCGGGCCTGAGCACGGTCGGGCTGGGGGTGTTCCTGGCCGGCGCGCTGTTGAGCGGCGGCTGGCTCGCCCAGCGGGTGCACCGTGGCTGGCGGCCGGCGGTGATGGTGGCCGTGGGTGGGCTGGCCGTGGTGGTGGTCGGCAGCCCGTACCTGGGGGCCGACCCGGTCGGCGCGATCGCGCTCACGGCGGGGCTGAGTGTGGCCGCGGTGATCAGCGCCGGCGGCTGGTTGACGATCAGCCGACTGGCCTGGGCCACCATGGCGGCCCTGGCGGTCGGCATCGGCTTCGCCGTGGTGGACCTGCGGCGTCCGGCTGCGGAACGGGGCAGCCTGGGTCGCTTCCTGTCCGCCGTCGGTGACGGCACCGGCGGGTTCACCGTGCACCGCTCCAGCACCGAGAACTTCGAGACGTTGGTGAACAGCCCGCTGACGGTGCTGGCCCTGGTCGGCGGGCTGCTGGTGTGGTTCGCCCTGTTGCAGCCGTGGGGCGGGCTGATGCGGCTGTTCGGCATCTACCCGGCCGTCCGGGCCGCACTGGCCGGCACCGCGGTCGCCGCGGTGCTCGGTGGCGTGCTCGACGGTGCGGCGCTGGACGTCGCCGGCACCGCCGCCGCGCTGGTGGTGCCGATGGCGGCGCTGGCCTCACTGCGGGTGCTCGGGCACGCCGCCGACCGCACCCGCCCGGCCGGGGGGCGCTCCCGGGACGACGGCGCCGACGACGGCTCCGGCGGGGCCGGTCCGGCCGGTGGTGGCGACGGCCCGACCGGCGGTGGTGGACCCCTGGGCGCGGGGCATCCCCGCCCGATCAGCGGGCCGCCGGCCGGCCGGTCGGTGCCGGCGCCCGGCGCTCCCGCCGACCGGACGCCCGGCGGTCCGGCCGCCGACGGATCGGCGGAGCCGACCCCGGGCGGGCCGACGCCGGACGCCGTGGCGGGACTGCCCCGTCAGGTCACCCGGGCATCGACCGAGGTTTCCGCGCCCTGAGCGCCGGGCGTCGTCGTGCTGGCCCGTTGGTGTCGCACCGGGGGTGCGGCCTGCGACGACCCTCACGAGAGGTGTTACCGTGGAATCCCGTGGATCGCGTGATCACTTTGCTGATCAAGCACGGCGGTCTGCATGACCGCGACAGACGACACGGGAGCAGGCCTTGGCCCCATCAGCACGGACGACCAGGCACATTTTCGTCACCGGGGGCGTCGCCTCCTCGCTGGGTAAGGGCCTCACCGCCTCCAGCCTCGGAAACCTTCTGACCGCGCGCGGGCTGCGCGTCGTGATGCAGAAGCTCGACCCCTACCTCAACGTCGACCCCGGAACGATGAACCCGTTCCAGCACGGCGAGGTCTTCGTCACCGAGGACGGCGCCGAGACCGACCTCGACGTCGGGCACTACGAGCGGTTCCTGGACCGGGCGTTGTCCGGTAAGGCGAATGTCACCACCGGCCAGATCTACTCCGACGTGATCGCCAAGGAGCGGCGCGGCGAATACCTGGGCGACACCGTCCAGGTCATCCCGCACATCACCAACGAGATCAAGTCGCGGATCCTCTCCATGGGCGACCCGGACGACGACGGTCACGTTCCCGACGTGGTGATCACGGAGGTCGGCGGCACGGTCGGCGACATCGAGTCGCTGCCGTTCCTGGAGGCGATCCGTCAGGTCCGCCACGACCTGGGCCGCGACAACTGCTTCTACCTGCACGTCTCGCTGGTGCCCTACCTGGCGCCGTCCGGTGAGCTGAAGACCAAGCCCACCCAGCACTCGGTGGCGCAGCTGCGCAACATCGGTATCCAGCCCGACGCCATCGTGCTGCGCTGCGACCGGGAGATCCCGGAGAAGCTCAAGGAGAAGCTGTCGCTCTACTGCGACGTCGACGCCGAGGCGGTCGTCGCCGCGCCGGACGCGCCGAGCATCTACGACATCCCGAAGGTCCTGCACCGCGAGGGCCTGGACGCGTACGTGGTGCGCCGGCTCGGGCTCTCCTTCCGGGACGTGGACTGGACCAGCTGGGACGACCTGCTGGAGCGGGTGCACCGGCCCCGGCACACGGTCACCGTCGCGGTGGTCGGCAAGTACGTCGACCTGCCCGACGCGTACCTGTCGGTGAGTGAGGCGATCCGGGCGGCCGGCTTCGGCCACCGCGCCCGGGTGCAGCTGCGCTGGGTGCCCAGCGACGAGTGCGTCACCCCGGCCGGTGCCGCGGCGGCCCTGGCCGGCGTGGACGGCATCCTCATCCCGGGCGGGTTCGGGGTGCGCGGCATCGAGGGCAAGATCGGCACCGCGCGGTACGCCCGGGAGAACGGCATCCCCCTGCTCGGCCTCTGCCTGGGCCTGCAGTGCATGACCATCGACGTGGCCCGCCACCTGGCCGGCCTGGACGGCGCCAACTCCCTGGAGTTCGACGAGCGGGCCGCGCACCCGGTCATCGCCACGATGGCCGACCAGGAGGACATCGTCGCCGGCAAGGGCGACCTGGGCGGCACCATGCGGCTCGGGGCGTACCCGGCGACGCTGACCGAGGGCTCGATCGTCGCCGAGGCGTACGGCAGCACCGACATCAGCGAGCGGCACCGCCACCGCTACGAGGTCAACAACGCCTACCGGGACGCGCTGACCAAGGCCGGCCTGCACATCTCCGGCACCTCGCCGGACGGCCGGCTGGTGGAGTTCATCGAGCTGGACCGGGATCTGCACCCGTTCTTCGTGGCCACCCAGGCGCACCCGGAGCTGAAAAGCCGCCCCACCCGCCCGCACCCGCTGTTCGCGTCGTTCGTCAAGGCCGCCGTGGCGTACTCGCAGGCCGACCAGTTGCCGGTCGACCTGGACGCGGCCACGGAGGCCCCGTCGACGCGCAGGGCCGCCCGCAACGGCGCCGCGACGAAGGCGGCGTCCGCGTCGTGAGTGCGGTCGAGCATCGCTACGAGGTGCGTTCCAGCGAGGAGCGCTACCGGGGCCGGATCTTCGACGTGGTCACCGAGGAGGTGACCATGCCGGGCGGCGGGACGGCCCGCCGTGACCTCGTCCGGCACGTCGGGGCGGTGGCGGTGGTGGCGCTCGACGACGCCGGCCAGGTGGTGCTGATCCGGCAGTACCGGCACCCCGTCGGGCGGCACCTGTGGGAGCTGCCGGCCGGGTTGATGGACGTCTCCGGTGAGGAGTTGCCGGCCGCCGCGTTGCGGGAGCTGGCCGAGGAGGCCGATCTCACCGCCGGCCGCATCGACGTGCTGGTCGACCTGCACAGCTCGCCCGGGTTCACCAACGAGCTGGTCCGGGTCTACCTGGCCCGCGACCTGGCCGACGTGCCGGCCGGCGAGCGCCACGAACGCCACGACGAGGAGGCCGACCTCCAGGTCGTCCGCGTCGACCTGGACGAGGCGGTCGCCATGGTCCTGGCCGGGGAGATCACCAACGCCTCCGCGGTGGCCGGGCTGCTGGCCGCCGCCCGCGCCCGGGACACCGGCTGGTCGGCGCTGCGCCGGGCGGACGCGCCGCTGCCACGCTGAGAGTCGCCGCCGGTCCAGCCGGCACGGGGGTACGAGAGAAGGGGCCCCGCGGTCAGCCGCGGGGCCCCTTCGCCGTTGGTCCGGGTGGATCAGTCGCGCAGCGGTCGACCCTGCGCGTCCGTGCCGCCGTTCACCAGGATGAGGATGCCGTCGATGACGCCCCAGAGCGCGCCGACACCGCACGTCACGATGCTCACCACGAGCTGGAGCACAGCGATCTTGGTGTGTCCGGTGTAGAACCGACCGGCGCCGAAGGTGCCGAGCAGGATGCCGAGGATGCCCGCGACGACCTTGCTCTTGTCGGAGTAACCCGGGGCGTACCCCGGCTGGTAAGGAGGAGTGGTCATGGGCCGACACACTAGTGATCCACTCGCCCGCTGTCCGCACCGGTACCCGCCAGATGGGACGATAATGGGCGAACAATGTCCTGTCGGCTGAGGTTGCCTCCCACTGCCGGCCCGGTCGACAGCCCTGACACTCCGTCAGGACAGCCGGGCACCGGATGGCACTGTGCTGGCTCGCGGCGGCGCCGGGCGCGCCTAGACTGCCGCCGGCGGGACCGGTGGACCGCGGTGGCAATGGGGCCGTCGCGGCACCGAGCAGTCGGGGGAGAGCAGCCCCGAAGAGAGGTGTCTGCATCGTGAAGGTCGGAATCCCACGCGAGGTCAAGAACCACGAGTACCGCGTGGCGATCACGCCGGCGGGCGTCAACGAGTTCACCCGCGGTGGTCACCAGGTCTTCGTCGAATCCGGCGCCGGTGTCGGCTCCAGCATCAGTGACGAGGAGTTCGCCGCGGCGGGCGCCAAGATCCTGGCCACCGCCGACGAGGTGTGGGAGACCGCCGAGCTGGTGCTCAAGGTCAAGGAGCCGATCGCCGAGGAGTACCACCGGATGCGCGAGGGGCAGGTGCTCTTCACCTACCTGCACCTGGCCGCCTCGAAGGTCTGCACCGACGCGCTGATCGACCGCAAGGTCACCGCCATCGCGTACGAGACCGTCGAGCTGCCCGACCGGTCGCTGCCGCTGCTCGCCCCGATGTCCGAGGTCGCCGGCCGGCTCGCCCCGCAGGTGGGCGCCTTCTACATGATGCGTACCGGCGGTGGGCGCGGCGTGCTGCCCGGCGGCGTCTCCGGCGTGTACGCGGCCAAGACCGTGGTCATCGGCGCGGGCGTCTCCGGCATGAACGCCGCCGCCATCGCGCTGGGCCTCCAGTCGGAGGTGCTGCTGCTGGACAAGAACGTCGCCCGGCTGCGCCAGGCCGACGCCATCTACCGCGGCCACCTGCAGACCGTCGCGTCCAACGCGTACGAGATTGAGCGGGCGGTGCTCGACGCCGACCTGGTCATCGGCGCCGTACTGGTGCCCGGTGCCAAGGCGCCGACCCTGATCTCCAACGAGCTGGTCTCCCGCATGAAGCCGGGCAGCGTGCTCGTCGACATCGCCATCGACCAGGGCGGCTGCTTCGAGGACTCGCGGCCGACCACGCACGCCGACCCGGTCTACAAGGTCCACGAGTCGATCTTCTACTGCGTGGCGAACATGCCCGGCGCCGTGCCGAACACCAGCACCTACGCGCTGACCAACGTCACCCTGCCGTACGCGCTGGAGCTGGCCAACCACGGCTGGCGCGAGGCGCTGCGTCGCGACCCGGCGCTGGCGCTGGGCCTGAACACCCACGACGGCCAGGTCACCTACGGCCCGGTCGCCGAGGCGCACGGCATGGGCGTGCTCCCGCTGGCCGACGCGCTGGCCTGAGCGGTGGCGGCCTGACCGGCATCCCGGCCCCGGCCGGCGCGGACGTACAGCCCGCGCCGGCCCTGCGCCGTGCCGTGCGCGGCTACCTCGACCACCTCACGGTCGAGCGGGGCCTGTCCGCGAACACCCTCGCCTCGTACCGCCGGGATCTGGAGCGGTACCTCGCGACCCTCGCCGATGCCGGCGTCGCCGACCTCGCGTCGGTCGGTGCCGGCGTCGTCGAGTCGCACCTGGCCCGGCTGCGCGCCGGCGACGACACGCACCCCCCGCTGGCGGTCTCCTCCGCCGCCCGCGCGGCCAGCGCGGTGCGCGGCCTGCACCGTTTCGCGCTGCGCGAAGGGCTGTCCGGCGCCGACCCGAGCCGCGAGGTCCGCCCACCCACCCCGCCGCGCCGGCTGCCCCGGGCGCTGCCGGTCGACGACGTGGTCCGGCTGCTGGAGACCGCCGGCCCGGTCACCGCGACCGGCGAGGGCGCGCCGCTCGCGCTGCGCGACCGGGCGCTGCTGGAGTTCCTGTACGGCACCGGCGCGCGGATCTCCGAGGCGGTCGGCGCCGCCGTGGACGACCTCGACACCGACGAGGGCACCGTGCTGCTGCGCGGCAAGGGCGGCCGGGTGCGGCTGGTGCCGATCGGCGGGTACGCCGTCGAGGCGGTGCGCGCCTACCTGGTCCGGGCCCGACCCGGGCTGGCCGCCGCCGGCCGGGGCACCCCGGCGGTCTTCCTCAACGCGCGCGGCGGCGCGCTGACCCGGCAGGGCGCCTGGGCCATCCTGCGTCGCGGCGCCGCCCGGGCCGGGCTGCCGGTCGACGGGCCGGCCGCGGTCTCCCCGCACACCCTGCGCCACTCGTACGCCACCCACCTGCTGGACGGCGGCGCCGACGTGCGGGTGGTCCAGGAACTGCTCGGTCACGCCTCGGTGACCACCACCCAGGTCTACACGCTGGTGACCGTCGAGCGGTTGCGCGAGGTGTACGCCACCGCCCACCCACGCGCCCGCGGCTGAGCCCTCGTCGCGGTCGGCCCCGACACGCCGGGCCGGTGCCGAACCCCCTGCTGGTCGGTGGCGTACAGTCGGCATCGGCGCGGACCTCCTGGGGCGAGAAGACCGGGGTGCGCAGCGGCGCCGCGAAGGACGTCGGACGGCTCCGACGCCGGGTGGGTCGTCGGGAGGGGGCAACGAGGACATGGCTGGCAACGGTGACCGTGCCGAGACCTGGACGTCGGAGCTCCGCGAGCAGCAGGCCACGCTCGGCGCGGACCTGGGTCCGGCGGATCCGGCGGCCTACACGATGCGCAAGCCCATTCCCGAGCCGATGCCCACCGACCGGCACGGTCCGGCGCGCATCATCGCGATGGCCAACCAGAAGGGCGGCGTCGGCAAGACCACCACCACCATCAACCTGGGCGCGGCGCTGGCCGAGTACGGCCGCAAGGTGCTGCTGGTCGACTTCGACCCGCAGGGCGCGCTCTCGGTGGGCCTGGGGGTCAACCCGCACAACCTCGACCTGTCCGTCTACAACCTGCTCATGCAGGACGACGTGACCGCCGAGGACGTCCTCATCAAGACCGACGTGGCGGGCCTGCACCTGCTGCCGGCCAACATCGACCTCTCCGCCGCCGAGATCCAGCTCGTCAACGAGGTGGCCCGGGAGATGGCCCTGGCCCGGGTGCTGCGCTCGGTCCGCAAGGAGTACGACTACATCCTGATCGACTGCCAGCCCTCACTCGGCCTGCTGGCGATCAACGCGCTGACCGTCGCGCACGGTGTGCTCATCCCGCTCGAGTGCGAGTTCTTCAGCCTGCGGGGTGTGGCGCTGCTGCTGGACACCATCGACAAGGTGCGCGAGCGCCTCAACTTCGACCTGGAGCTCGAGGGCATCCTCGCCACCATGTACGACAGCCGCACCACGCACTGCCGTCAGGTGCTCCAGCGGGTGGTGGAGGCGTTCGGCGACAAGGTCTACCAGACGGTCATCACCAAGACGGTGAAGTTCCCCGAGTCCACCGTGGCCGGTGCCCCGATCACCACGATGGACCCGGCGTCCTCCGGGGCGCGCAACTACCGTCAGCTGGCCCGCGAGGTGATCGCCGCCCAGTCGGAGCGGTAGCCGGAACACCCGGTGTCCGCCTCGTGCACTACGGTCGTCCGGTGACCGCGCCACCCCTCGACCCGCCGGCCGGGCCGCACGAGGCCACCGCCCCGGCGGTCGCCGCCGAGCTGGCCGCCGAGGTCGACGGCGTGCTGCCCGCCCCCGAGGCTCCCGAGACGTCCGGCTTCACCGTCCGGCTGGCGAACTTCACCGGCCCGTTCGACCTGCTGCTGCAACTGATCGGCAAGCACAAGCTCGACGTCACCGAGGTGGCCCTGCACAAGGTCACCGACGAGTTCATCGCCTACATCCGCGCCATGGGCGACAAGTGGGACCTGGACGAGGCCAGCGAGTTCCTCCTGATCGCCGCCACCCTGCTCGACCTGAAGGCGGCCCGGCTGCTGCCCGCCGCCGAGGTGGAGGACGAGGCGGACCTCGCCCTGCTGGAGGCGCGGGACCTGCTCTTCGCCCGGCTGCTGCAGTACAAGGCGTACAAGGAGGCGGCGGCGCACATCGCCGAGCTGGAGGCGGTCGGCGGTCGGCGCTACCCGCGGGCGGTGAGCCTGGAGCCCCGGTACGCCGAGGCGCTGCCCGACCTGGTGCTCGGCATCGGCCCGCAGCGACTGCTGAAACTGGCCGTGAAGGCGATGACCCCGAAGCCGGTGCCGGAGGTCTCCATCGCCCACGTGCACATGGTCCGGGTCAGCGTCCGGGAGCACGCGGCGATCCTCACCGCCCGGCTGCGCCGCGCCGGCACGGCGACCTTCTCGCTGCTCTGCGCCGACTGCGAAGCCACCCTGGAGGTGGTCGCCCGCTTCCTCGCGCTGCTGGAGCTCTACCGGGAGGGCCTGGTGGCCTTCGTGCAGGAGCAGGCCCTGGAGGAGCTGACCGTGCGCTGGACCGGCCCGGCCGACGGCGACACCGAACTGCACGTCGACGAGTACGCCGGCACCCCGGCCGAGCCGGAATCGGCGCCTGGGCCGGAGGCTGTGCCCGAGCCGGAGGCAGTGTCGGCAGGACCGGCCGAGCGACCGGACGGGACGGAAACGACGGAGGGTGAGCGGGATGAGTGACGAGGAACGCCGGGACTCCCTGGCCGATCAGGCCGCCGCCTGGGTTCCGCCGTGGGAACGCCCCCGCCCACCCGCCCCCACCGCCTCCGAGGTCGTCGAAACCGCTCCCGGAGCCGACGGGGGGCCGGATTCTGCCAAGATCGCGGGCGAGCCGAGCGAGCCGGGCGCGGGCGAGCCGGGCGCGGGCGCGGGCGAGCCGGGCGCGGGCGCGGGCGAGCCGGGCGCGGGCGAGTCGGCTGAGGGCGAGCCGGGTGCCGTCGAGCCGGGCGCGGAGGGTGCGGGGGAGGGCGGGGTCGCAGACGTACCCCGTCGGCAGGCTGTGGGGCGGCGGAGGGCGCCGGTCGAGCCGGAGCCCGCGCCGGTGCTCTCCGACGCCGAGCTGCGCGGAGCGCTGGAGGCGATCCTGCTGGTGGTCGACGAGCCGGTGAGCGAGCTGGTCCTGGCCCAGGTGCTGGAGCAGCAGGCCGAGCGGGTCGGGCCGATGCTCGACGAGATCGCCGCCGGCTACACGGCCGCCGGGCACGGGTTCGAGCTGCGCAGGGCCGCTGGCGGCTGGCGGCTGTACACCCGGCCGGAATACGCGACCTATGTCGAACGGTTCGTGTTGGACGGGCAGTCCGTACGGCTGACCCAGGCGGCGTTGGAGACCCTCGCCGTGGTCGCCTACAAGCAGCCGGTAACCCGTTCGCGCATCTCGGCCATCCGGGGTGTGAACTGCGATGGGGTCATCCGTACGCTGGTTACGCGCGGCCTTGTCGAGGAGTGCGGCACCGAAACGGACAGCGGGGCGTTCCTCTACCGGACCACCACGCTTTTCCTGGAGAAGCTCGGGCTGAACACCGTCGACGAGCTGCCGCCCCTCGCACCCTTCCTGCCCGACGACGTAGAAGAGCTTGCTGATGCGACCCGATAACCGTTCCCCCAAACCCGACGCCCCCGTCTACGAGGGTGCCGAGCGCCTGCAGAAGGTGCTCGCCGCCGCCGGCGTGGGTTCCCGGCGTGCCTGCGAGGACCTGATCTTCCGCCGCCGGGTCACCGTGGACGGCCGGGTGGCCAAGCTCGGCGACAAGGTCGACCCGGCCACCGCCGTGATCCACGTGGACGGCGAGCGCCTCCAGGTCGACACCCGCCTGGTCTACGTGGCGATGAACAAGCCGCGTGGGGTGGTCACCACCATGGCGGACGACAAGGGCCGCAACGAGCTGGCCGAGTTCATCGGCAACCGGGTGGAGCAGCGCGTCTACCACGTCGGGCGGCTCGACGCGGACAGCGAGGGCCTGCTGCTGCTCACCAACGACGGCACCCTCGCGCACAAGCTCATGCACCCCTCGTACGAGGTGCTGAAGACGTACCTCGCCGAGGTGGTCGGGCCGATCCCGCGCAACCTGGGCAAGCGGCTGCTGGCCGGCGTCGAGCTGGAGGACGGGCCGGTCAAGGTCGACTCGTTCAAGGTGGTCGACACCCTGGGCAAGAGCGCCCAGGTGGAGCTGAGCCTGCACGAGGGGCGCAAACACATCGTCCGGCGGTTGCTGGCCGAGGTCGGACACCCGGTCACCCGGCTGGTGCGTACCTCGATCGGGCCCATCCGGCTCGGTGACCTGCGCACCGGGCGGATCCGGCGGTTGACCAACGCCGAGGTCGCCGCCCTGTTCAACGCGGTCGGCGACTGACCGTCGGCGGGCGCCCACCGACCGTCGTCGTCCGGAGCCGGATTCGACCGGGTCGCCGTCCCGATCGTCCTTTCTTGCTGTCAGTTCCGGCGGTTCCGCGCCCAGCGGAGGCCGGATAGAGTTTCGCGAATGCGAGCGACGAGACAGGCGCGGCGGTGAGATTCCGCCGGATGGTGGGCGCGTTCCGCCGCGGGCAGCACGTCGAGCTGGCCGTGGTGCTGCTGGTGAGCCTGGGCGCCGTGTTGGCGTCACTGTTCGGTTGGGCGGACGACAAGCTGATCACCGCCCTCACGGTGACCGGAATCGGTGCGCTGGGTCTCGCGCTGCTGGGATTGCGGTTCGAGCTCACCGACATGGTCGCCGACCTGCGCAGGGCGGCGGCCGGGGCGCGGTTTCAACAGGAGCCTCCCTACGAGCTGCCCGCGCTCCTCGCGGGCAGCTCGGTGGTGGTGCTCGCGGGTGTGGACCTGGCCCGGACCTTCAGCAACTACGAGTCACACCTGACGGCCTTCGTGAAGGCCGGCAAGGAACTGCGGGTCATGCTGTACGACCCGGACGGGCCGGCGGTCGACTACGCGGTGATGCGGTCCAAGCGGCCCTTCCTGAAGGATCGGCAGCGCGGGTTGATCAATGACGGCGCGGCGGACTTCCGTCAGCTCATGGCCATTCCGCAGGCCCGGGCGGAGGTCCGCTTCTCGCCCGCGCCGTTCCCCTTCGGGGTGGTGGCGGCGGACTACCGCACCGACAACGGCCTGATCTGCCTCAAGTACTACACGTACCGCCTGGAGAACTACGACAAGCCCTGGCTCCGGGTCACCGCCGCGGACGGCCGGTGGTATCGCCAGTTCGGCGACGAGGTCGACGCCTTGTGGAACGACGCCCGACCCGCGTGAGTGTTCGCGGCCGGTCGGCCTTCCGCCGGGTCGGCGAGCCGAACCCGAGGCGGGGCTGCCTGCTGGTCGGTCTCGGAGACCGGTCGCAGCGGGTCCTGCTGCCCGCGCTGGCCCGGTGCGGCATCGGGGTGGTGGACGTGGTGGACACGTCGCCGCAACGGCTCGACGCGTTCCGGGCCGCGCAGGCGGCCGGCTGGGTCACGCCGGAGGCCCGCTTCCTGCCCGGCCTCCCGGCCGTGGCCGAACGGTACGACTTCGCCCTGGTCGCCGTGCCGCACGGCGCGCACGAGCGGACCACCCGCCACCTCACCCAGCTCGGCTGCCCGGTCCTGAAGGAGAAGCCGTACGCCCGCGACCTGTCGCACGCTCGCCGGCTGTACCGGGACGCCGCTGACCTGCTGCACCCCCTGGTCGACCGACCGTTCCTGCCGGTCTTCCGGTTGCTCGCCCGCCTGCTGCCCTGGCTCGGCCCCGCGGTCCGCTACCGGGCCCGATACTGGCGGCCGTCGGCGTCGTACCGGCAGACCTGGCGCAACGACCCGGAGATGGCCGGCGACGGCGTGATCTCCGACATGGGCTACCACTGCCTGGATCTGGTCCTGCGGCTGCTCGGCAGGCCGACTCTGCTCACGGTCACCGACATCGCGCGCCGCCCGGGCTACCTGGTCGACGAGCAGGTCCGGCTCGGTTGCGTGCACCGCGACGGGAGCCGGGGAACCATGGAGATCTCCAGGCTGGCCGAGGTGGCGGATGAGCGGTACATCTTCGTGGGCAACGGCGCCGTGATCCGGGCCGGGTTGTCGTACCTGCAGATGCGGCTGCCCGGCGGTGCCAGCCGGAGCTGGCGGTTCTCCTACGACCCCGTCTCGGCGGCCTCCCACACCATCGGCAGCGCGGTGGCCGACCTGGCCTCGCGCCGCCGGGCCAGGTGGGAGAACCGCCACGGGCTGCGGGTGATGGCCGCGATCGCTGACGCGTACCGCACGGACGCGGCGGGGCAACTGGTGAGAGAGGACGAACCTGGTGTCTCCCGAAACGCCTGAGCCGACGCCCACCGGGCCGGAGGCCTGGCCGCCGATCGACGACGAGGTCCGGGCGGCCGTGCTGCGCCAGCTCGACGAGTCGGTGTCCATCTACGACCGGTCCGGCGTCCTCAAGGACTTCGAGGAACGGTTCCGGCGTCTGCCCGGCTCCCGGTACGCCCTGCTCACCTCGTCGGGAACGGCGGCACTGCACAGCGCGTACTACGCCCTGGAGATCGGGCCCGGCGACGAGGTGCTCTGCCCCGCGTACACCTTCTTCGCCACCGCTCTGCCGCTGTTCCAACTCGGGGCCGTTCCCGTGCTGGTCGACTCGACCGTCGCCGGCCTCCTGGACCTCGACCTCGCGGAACGGCTGGTCACCCCGCGGACCCGGGCGATGGTCATCACCCACATGTGGGGCTATCCGCAGCCGGTCCGCCTGTACCGGGAGTTCTGTGACCGGCACGGGATCGCGCTGGTCGAGGACTGCTCGCACGCCCATGGCGCGTCCGTGGCCGGAGAACCCGTCGGTGGCCTGGCCGACGTGGCGGCCTGGAGCCTGCAGGGCAACAAGATCGTGTCCGCCGGCGAGGGTGGTGTGCTCTGCACCGACGACCAGGAGATCTACGTCCGGGCCAACCTGCTGGGGCACTTCAACCGTCGGTCGATCAACGAAATACCGCAGGACCATCCCCTGCACCGGTACGCCGACACCGGCCTGGGCCTGAAGTACCGCGCCCACCCACTGGGCGTCGCCATGGCCGCCGTCTACCTCGACCGGCTGCCACGCTGGCTGGTCGCCAAGCAGCGCCACGTCGAGCGGTTCCTGGAGGCGCTCGGGCCGGTGGACGCGATCTCGCCGCTGCTGCCGCCGTCGCCCGAGGTCCAGTGCTCCTACTACGCGCTGCCCCTGGTGGTGCACCGACCGCCGGCCGACGTGCGGCGGCTGGTCGCGTACGTGCGGGAGGCCGGCTACCAGGAGCTGACCGGCGCGGGCACCTTCGGCAGCCTCTCCCACTGGCACCTCTTCCAGCACCCCCGATCCCCGGTCACCGACAAGCCGGGCGTCAGCCTGCGGCGGCCGGTCCCCGTGGCGGAACACCTCCAGTCCGCGGTGGTGCGGGTCCCGGTGCCCGTGGGGGAGGACCCGGGCACCGCCGAGCGCTTCCGGGCACTGGGTGCGTGTCTGGCGCGCGCCCTGGACGAACTCGACATGGCGGACGCCGATCCGGCCCGGCATCCCGTCTCCGTCTCCGTCTCCGCCGCCGTGGCCGCGGCCGCCGCCGACCAGATCGAGCGCTTCGTGGTCGGGGCCGTCGTCCCTCGCCTGGTGGACGGCGACACGGAGGTGCTGCTGGCCAAGCGGCGTCCCGACGACTTCATGGGTGGCTTCGAGGAGATCGTCGGTGGCGAGGTGGAGCCGGGGGAGACCCTGCTCGACGCCCTGTCCCGGGAGGTCTTCGAGGAGACCGGCCTGCGCGTCCGCGCCGCCTCCGAGATCTTCGCCATCTTCGACTACGTCGACTCCGACGGTCGGCTCGCCCGACAGTTCAACTTCGCGGTCGATGTCGAACCCACGGCCGTCCCCGTGCTGAGCACCGAGCACGTGAGCATCCGCTGGGTGGGGCTGGCCGGCCTGGCCGCGTCGCAGTGCAGCACCGACGTCAAGCGGGTGCTGCAACGGTGGTTCGCGTACCGCGAGGTGGGGCTGGCCGCGCCCAAGCTGGTCCTCTAACGCGACGGGCCGTCGAGTGCCGTCATGATCGTCTCCAGCACCGCGTCCACGACCTCGCCGACCGGCCGCGACGAATCCACGAAGACGAACCCGCCGCGCCGCCGCGGGTCACTCAGCAACTGCTGGTACGCCCGCTCCCGCCGCCGCAGCACGGGCAGGTCCTCGGGGTCGTAGTCGGCCCGTGCCCGCAACCGGTCAACGCGTACCGCCTCCGGTGCGTGCAGCCAGATCCTGACGTCCGCCGGGTCGGGGAGGGTGCGCACGACACCGTCGATCATCCCGCAGGCCACCCGGTCGTCCAGCCCGTACTCGTCGGCCAGCGCGACGTGCTGGCACGCCACCACGCTCTCGTGCCACCGGTCCTTGAGCACGACCGTGTGGGTACGGGCCGCCGCCGGCACCGCGTACTCGACCGCGTACGCGAGGTCGGCCACGACGGAGAACACCTGCGTCCACGCCGACGGGACGTTGGCCGGGTCACGCAGGAAGCGGTCGGTGGAGAGCCGGGTCATCAGGTAGCTGCCGAGCGGTGAGCTGGTGAACTCCGGCACCACCGTGGCGGACACCGACCGGGCCGACAGCATCGCGGCGCACCGCTGCACCACCGTGGTCTTGCCGGCGCCCTCCAGGCCCTCGACCGCCACCACGAGTGCCGGACCCCGGGGGTGTCGCGTCACCGGAGTCCCGTTTCCACCGGCCCATCACACCACGCGGCGCGCTGGTTGTCGGCGACGGTCAGCGGGACATGCGCACGTCGGTGAGGCCCACCCGGTCCAGGCGCTCGGCGAGGACGTCGACGCTGTCGTCGTTGACGACGTGCCAGTCGGCCAGCACGATCGGCGTGGCCTTGTCCAGGGTGCTGATCTCGCGGAGGTCACGCGAGGTGATCTCCTCAGGCGTCAGCGGCCGGTGGGCACGCTTGCCCAGTCGCTCCTCGCGCATCTCACGCGGGGCGTGCACGGCCAGGGTGCGCAGCGTGTCCGGGAAACGCTCGGTCAGGTACTCGTACTCGGCGTAGCTGTACAGGCCGTCGATGATGACCAGCGGCTGCTCGGTCAGCTGCTTGCCGATGTCGTCGGCGGCGAGCTGGGCGACAGCGCTCATACCGTGCAGGCGGCGCACTTCTTCCCGGACGGTGCGTTCGGTCTGTTCGTTGACGGGGAGACCACGGCGTCGCACCTCACCCACGATCACGCCGCCGAAGTAGACGACGGGAGCACCGGTCGCCTTCTGCACCATGGCGACGACCGTCGACTTCCCGGTGCCCGCCAGCCCGACTACCGCCAGAATCCCGTTCATTGCCATCCGTCCGGTCTCCCACCGGCCGGTGGGAAGATGAGTAGAGGTCACCCGTTGAAAAGCCTACGTGGCGTCGCCGACGTGAGCTTGGCAGGGACCTCGGGCGTTCGCGAATGCGGACAGTAGCATTGACGGATCAAGTGTACCGGCACGGCGGCGACGGACGCGGTCGTGCTTCTCAGCTCCGGAGCGGGAACGGCGACGTGTCGCCGTCCGCTTCGCGAACTGCTGATCCGATCTGGGAGTGGCATGACCGACAGTGACGGATGGGTCGAGCTGCGCGAGCCCGACATCGACTCCGAGGATCCGTCCGGCCCGCAGCCGGTGGTGGCCGTGGTCGGCCGCCCCAATGTGGGTAAGTCCACGCTGGTCAACCGGATCATCGGCCGCCGGCAGGCGGTCGTCGAGGACATCCCCGGCGTGACCCGGGACCGGGTGCCGTACGACGCGCAGTGGAACGGCCGGGCGTTCACCGTGGTGGACACCGGCGGGTGGGAACCGGACGCGAAGGACCGCGCCGCCGCCATCGCGGCGCAGGCCGAGACCGCGGTCGTCACCGCCGACGTGGTGCTCTTCGTCGTCGACGCGATGGTGGGCTCCACCGACGTGGACGAGGCCGCCGTGAAGATGCTGCGGCGCAGCGCCAAGCCGGTGATCCTGGTGGCGAACAAGGCCGACAACACCTCCATCGAGATGGAGGCCACCTCGCTCTGGTCGCTCGGCCTCGGCGAGCCGTTCCCCGTCTCCGCGCTGCACGGGCGAGGCTCCGGCGACCTGCTGGACGCCATCCTCGCCGCGCTGCCGGAGGCGCCGGCGATCGTCGAGAACCGGCCGCGCGGGCCGCGCCGGGTCGCGCTGGTCGGCCGGCCGAACGTCGGCAAGTCCAGCCTGCTCAACCGGTTCTCCGGCGAGGAGCGCGCCGTCGTCGACGCGGTCGCCGGCACCACCGTCGACCCGGTGGACAGCCTGGTCGAGATCGGCGGTCAGACCTGGCAACTGGTGGACACGGCCGGGCTGCGCAAGCGGGTTGGTCAGGCCAGCGGCACCGAGTACTACGCCAGCCTCCGCACGGCGGCGGCCATCGAGGCCGCCGAGGTGGCCGTGGTGCTGCTGGACTCCAGCGAACCCATCAGCGAGCAGGACCAGCGGATCCTGTCGATGGTGACCGAGACCGGCCGGGCGCTGGTCATCGCGTTCAACAAGTGGGACCTGGTCGACGCCGACCGCCGGTACTACCTGGACAAGGAGATCGAGCGCGAACTGCGCCGCATCCCCTGGGCCATCCGGCTGAACCTGTCGGCGATGACCGGCCGCGCGGTGGACAAGCTGGCCCCGGCCCTGAACAAGGCGTTGGCCAGCTGGGAGACGCGGGTGCCGACCGCGCACCTCAACCAGTGGCTCACCGCGCTGGTGCAGGCCACCCCGCACCCCGTGCGCGGTGGACGCGCGCCGCGGATCCTGTTCGCCACCCAGGCCGGAGTGGCGCCGCCGCGGTTCGTGCTCTTCACCACCGGCCCGCTCGACGCCGGCTACCAGCGCTTCGTCGAGCGCAAGCTCCGTGAGGAGTTCGGGTACGAGGGCAGCCCGATCGAGATCTCGGTCCGCCCCCGCAAGAAGCTCGGCCCCGGCGGCCGAGGCAAGGCACACGGCTGATCTGTCTGCTCGGAAATGCCGGATGGGCACCCGCCCATCCGGCATTTTCGCACCCAATCTTCTCCCTATCCTCCTAGGACGCCTTATGGGTTGTGCGGTGGTTCGGCCGTGGAGCGACCCGGGTGGGGCCTGTGCGGACGACGGGGGGCTGCTGCGCTAAGCTGTACCGGCTGTCGCGGGGGAGACCACGCGAGGGCGGGACGTGGCGCAGCTTGGTAGCGCACTTGACTGGGGGTCAAGGGGTCGTCGGTTCGAATCCGGCCGTCCCGACGCAGGTCAGAGGGCTGGTCCGGAAATCGGGTCGGCCCTTTCGCCGTTTTGGGGACCAAGATCAGTCAAGTTGGAGCTGGTTTGGCGCTGCTTGACCGTTGGTCAAGTTTCAGTGGCTACCCGGGTCATTTGCCGAATTGTTCGTTCTCTGGATCAAGGCGGCCCGCGAAGCGGGCCGCGCTGGCCTACCCCGGCCTGCTGGCGACCTCCGGCCGGCATCGGCCGGGCTGGCCGGCCACGTTGGTAGGCGACCCGGACCATGAAGACCTCGGGGCTCCGCCGCACCCGGCGGCCAGTCCCGCAGATCCGCTGCATCGAGCCCTAGCAAGCACCGGGGAGCGTGCTGAGCAGGCTGCCGGCACCCTTGCGGACCGACTCGTCTTGGTCATCGAGCAGTGTCGCAAGCACCGTTTGGAGGCCGGTGCGCTGAGGTTCAGTCGAGTCAAGCCAAAGGCCGTAGCTGGTGGCGCCGTAGAGGTAGTCAGCGACCTCTGTTAGGTGGGTGTTGTCCTGCGCTGAGTTAGCTCGTTGCCAGGCTGCGGCGAATGGACGGAGCGCTGCTCTGTCACCACGCTTGATCAAGGCTTCCGCTGTTTCCTGAACGGGAGAGGTGTTGTCGTCATCTAGCAGGAGCTCTTGGAGCACCTCGTCGATGTTGTCGGATCCAGCGAACCGGCTCAGCTCGGTGCCGGCCCGCGCCCGCTCCGCGAAGTCATCTGACTTCGCCAGACGCAACAGTGTCTCGACCAAGTCCATCATGAGTGCACTCCTCTGAAGAACTGGTGGGCGGATCGCACCGCCCGGCTACCAACCCGACGGCTAGGGCGGATAGATTTTCGCCAACGGCAACCTACCGGCGCCCCAACTGGCCCGTGCCCCTTGCGTGCCCGATCGGATGGGCGTCGAGGGTCAACGGCGGTCAGCTTCTGGAGGTGGCTGCCAGCATGACGGCGCAGGTCAGGCCAGATCATTGCCGAGCGATCTCCGCCCGTAACCACACTTCCTAAACCGCGCGCTGCGGTCATCGAGCGTGTCAGCGTCCCGGGGACCAAGTAGGGACCACACGGCCTGCGCGATGGCGCGCGGCCCGACGTCGACCGCACGGCCTGATTTTGAAGATGGCGTGCGTGACGTGCGTGGACGTGTGGCGAAGCGTCCTGGGGGTCAAGGGGTCGTCGGTTCGAATCCGGCCGTCCCGACGCAGGTCAGAGGCCATTCGGGATCTCCCGGATGGCCATTTCTGATCTTGTACGGCAGTGAAGTACAGCAACGGCTCATTGATCGAGGCTTTCGCCGAGCCTCCGCAGGGCCTCGCGGGTCGTCTTGGACACGAAGCTGTGCCGCAGTTCGCGGGGAGCCCAGTCGCGCGGGTCGAGGCCCGCAGCAGCCCGACAGCCGGCCTGTGTCGGGCTTCCACTTGATCCGTCACACATCGGCTTCACTTGGAGCGTGACAGTCGGCCGGCTCTCCCCGGGTCGGGCTGTCACAGCGCGTAACTGGGGTGCCGCCTATCGCTGGAGCATGCGATCCCCGACGCGGGTCAAGACGCGCGGTTAGCGGCAGATGCGGATCCGCGCCGGCAGCTCGCGCTGGGCGTGGCGGGTTGTGCTGCTTGTGCTCGGCGCCACCCCGCGCACCCATCTACAGCGACCTCATTAAAGGTCTGGTACGCAAAATGGGCCGGCACGGGTTCTGGACGTCAACGTCGAGGCTCTGCGCCAGGAGGTGGCCGTCTCTCACAACGAATTCTGGCTGCGGCGGGCGGGGCTGGGCCCGCCCACCCGGGCCGCTCCAACAGAGAAATCCCGGTATAACGAGCATGCTGTTCCGTCGGCCGACATCGCCCCCTTGGAGTGCCAATGACGACGCAGTTGCGTGACCGTCTCGACGAAATACTCCAAGCTGGCCAGGTCGGCGGTCTGCACGCCGTCGCGGCGGTTCGCGGTGGTCAAACCTTGCTGGAGTACTACAGAGCCGGCGAGGACTTCGCCTGGGGCGACTCGCTGGGCGTCGTCGAGTTCGGGCCCGAGACGCTGCACGACATCCGGTCCGTCACCAAGAGCGTGACCGTGCTGTTGTACGGCATTGCGCTCGGCGAAGGACTGGTCCCGCCGCCGGCGGAGCCGCTCCTGCGGCTGTTCCCGCAGTACCCCGACCTGGCGGTCGACCCTCAGCGTGCCCGGCTCACCGTCGAGCACGCGCTGACAATGTCGTTGGGTGTGGAATGGCGCGAGGATCTCCCGTACAACAGCGCGGCCAACGCCGAGATCGCGATGGAGCTGGCGCCGGACCGGTACCGGTACATCCTGGAGCGGCCGATCCTCGAGCCGCCCGGCACCCGATGGACCTACTGCGGCGGTGCCACGGCTCTGCTCGCCCGACTGATCGCCGACGGCACCGGGCAGTCGCTGCCGCAGTACGCGCAGTCCGTGCTGTTCGCGCCACTGGGCATCCGCAGCTTCGAGTGGATGACCGGCGCGGACGGAGTGGCCTCCGCCGCGTCCGGGCTGCGACTCGCGCCCCGCGACCTGGCCGGGATCGGCGAGCTGCTGCTGGCCGAGGGAACCTGGAACGGTCAGCGAATCGTCCCCACCGACTGGATCCGCACGATGCTCCAGCCACGCCTGCAGACCAGCTGGGGCGCGCAGTACGGCTACCAGTGGTACATCGAATCCATCGAGGGCCATCGGCTGGTGGCCGGCATGGGCAACGGCGGCCAGCGCCTGTTCGTCCTGCCCGACCTGGACCTCACCGTAGCCGTCACCGCCGGCAACTACGACGACCCCGACCAGTGGCGGACCCCGCTCACGGTGCTGGAACGGGTCATCCTCCCCGCAATGGCTTGACGGCACCGCTGCCGCCGGTCAGCCCGTCGGCTGGCATCTATCTGGGCCGGACGTCACCTCGCGTATGCGGTTGGGACAGCTTCTTCCTTCGCCGGAAAGGGACCGCGGCACGGCAGCCGATCGACATCCGGGCATCAGCACGACAGGGCGGCGCCGAACGCGCGCGGTCAGCGGCAGAAGCGTGCACCTGATGGCGGCGGGCAGCGCTCGCACGATGATCAGCTACGCTGCGAGACCGTGGGACATGTCCTCGCCCGGCTGGCCGGCTACGGAATAGCGCTGACACCGCACTGGCCGTACATGTTCGAGCGACACCAGGCCGACTCGGACGCCGTACGGGTCACTCGCTGGACTCCCTCCGGTCCCGCGCAGGTGGTAATCAAGCCCCATCAACTCACCGGCGGTGGAGACGTCGTGGACGTCGCAGTTGGGCCGAACCATCCCTGCTGGTTCGTCGAGACGTCTACCTTCCGTCTGCGCTGGCCCACTCAGTTCACCGTTGAGTCACCCCAGGATCAAGGCGATGGCACACCGTTCTACCTGCACGGACGGGGCGAGGCGGTCATCTTCCCTCAAGGCCCGATAGCGAAGGAACGACTAGTAGATCCCCGCGCCCTTGTCGCCGCTGGGCAGAGAGTTCTGGATCAGCGCGTGGCCGACGACGGCTCCAGATTGATCGAGTTGGGCTATGAACACAACGAAGAGCCGTGGTGGCAGGGGCACTGGACGATCCCGTACGACTCGGACCATGTCTTGGTCTTGACGGCTCAGGCGCTCTTGGCGCACTCGACACAGACCCGCGAAGCTGCGGAGGTTATCGCAGCGACTTTCGAACGCTGTCAGTAGAGGCCTGGGCATCCGCTCTTCGGCAGAAGCGGATGACTGGCACACCGGCCGTCGTGGACAACCAGCGTCACGGTCTGTACCCGGCACGCTCAAGGCCCGTGTAACCCATCAACTGAAGTAGCGCGTCAAGCGGAGTACGACACCGACAGCCGGCCCGTGCCTGGTCTCGCATGATGGTTGACGGAACGGCGTCGCAGGACGCTTGACACCAGGCCGAGATCGATTGCTGGTTGTGTCCTGGTGTTCAGGGCCGATGGTACGGGTGTCGAGTGCTGGGAGCCGGTTGTCTTGGTCGTGATCGGCGGGGGCGCTCGTAGGATCTGCTGATGATCGAACCTTCGCCGGTGACCCGGTCGTCCATGAACCGTGTCTCGCCGATAGTGGCGCCGATGTCCGTGGCGGTGCTCCCGACCCGAATCTGGTCCGACGAGCAGTGGGAACGGATCAAGCTCGGTTACGAGGCTCGCGGCATGGATGAGAAGTGGAACGTGTTCGTTGAGGACGAGGTCGCGTTCCTGCATCGCAGCTGGACCGGCCATGGAATCTTCGAAGCGTCATTCTCGCCCGTGGTCGGCGGTGGCTGGCGCATCTCAGCGGCGGCGGTGGAGTCCGATCCGTCGCGTTACCGGCGCAGCTCGGATCAATACGACCGGGTGATGCTCGAGCTTGTGCTCAGCGGGATCGTGCTTGGTGAGCCGGCCGTGGACCTGCGCGCCGAGCTGGTTGCTCTGACATCGCAGGCGTCCGGACGCACAGATCTTCCAGCCGGCCTCATTGAACACAGCGCGCTCGGCCTGCGGTCAACCTGATGGGCAAGGACAACTGCCGGGTCAGGACTGTTGATGACGTCCCTGAGCCTGACCCGGAATGGTGATCTGGTGTTTGGCCTTGGTGCGGTTTAGGTCGGTGGTGCTGCGGCGGGGCACCGCCTTGATTGGGGTGTCGGCGTCGTAGACCGTGACGACGTGCTCGTCGAGGGCGACCGTGACGAGTTTGCGGGCGTGCACGACGCCGACTTGGATGCGCTGCCCGGCGACTTGGATGCTGCCGGTGACCGACACGACCCGTTCGACGGCGGGCGCGGCGGCTGGGGGTGGGATCGGGGAGGCGGGTCGGGCGTCGCGGATGCGGCCGCAGGCGGTGGGCGGTAGTGGGCAGCGCAGGGTGCGGCGCAGCTGCCCGGCCTCGTCGATGACCTGCAGGAGGATGCCGTCGAGGCGGATCCGGACCCGCTGGCCTGCGAGGGGCATGCCGACGCTGATCTGCCTCCCGGCGATGCTGATGCCGCCGCAGGCGTTGACGACCCGGTCGACCTCGACGGCGGTGCTCTGCGGCTCGGGCTGCGGCAGTGGGGGCGGGCCGGCGGGAGTGCCGCCGTCGGCCAGGAGCCGGGCCAGGTCGCGTTGGGACAGCCTGGATGCGCTGGACTTGATGCGGGCGCCGTCGGCGGTCAGGACGTGCAGCCGGTCGGTGTCGACCCAGATCGTGACCGGGGTGCCGGCGAGGGCGGGGCCGAGCCACACCTGCTGCTGGGCGACCGTCAGGTTGCCTGAGGGTGGCACGACGCGGACGAGTTGCACCGGCTGGGAACGGCTGGTTGACACGGTCAGCGAAGCGACGTCGACTTCGACGACGGGTGGCGTTCTCGGAGCCGGTGGTGCGGTGGGCAGCAACCCGGATGGCAGGCGCAGCGGCAGTGCCTCTGCTCCGGACCGGTCCCGCCCTGGGGTCAGTCGGTGGAACCGGTCGGCGGGGAAGGCATCGTCGATGCCCTGATGCGGCCGGTCGTAGTTGTATTCGGCGACGAACACGTCCACCGCGGCTTGGGCCTGCTCGACGGTGGCGAACACCTGCCCGTCCAGACATTCGCCCTGCAAGCTCTGGTGGAAGCGTTCCACCTTCCCGGTGGTAGTCGGCGAGCGGGGTTTGGTGTTGCGGGCCACGATGCCGTTCTCCCGGCAGATCCGCTCGAACAACACCTCACCCGGTCGGGGCTTGGTGAACCGGCCGGTGAACTGCTTGCCGTTGTCTGTCAGCACCTCCCCGGGCATCCCGAACCGGGTCAGGGCAGCGGCGAATGCGACGCACACGGCCCGGCCGGTGGCCCGACGGACCACGGCGGCGATCACGCAGTAGCGGGAGTGGTCGTCCAAGCCGGTGACGACCTTCGCCTCCGTGCCGTCGGCCAGCATGGCACCACCGACGATGTCCATCTGCCACAGCTCCATCGGTTCTGGGCGTTCCCACCGCCGGTAGTCCTCCCGCCGGCGCTTGCGCGGCACCGCAGGGACGAGGTTGTTGCGGCGCAGGATCCGATAAACGGTCGCCCGGGCTGGCGGCGGAGTCACACCTCGACGTCCGGCCTCGAACCGCAGTCGGCGCGGACCCCACCGTGAGCCGGCTGCCGGCCCGAGTGGTGAGAACTTTCTGTACGTCTATCAAGGCGGCCCGAGACGGGCCGCACGCGCCGCCGCCTGGGCGCGCGCCGGCCGCTGCCGCTGTCGCTCTGCGGCCGTCACGCCGAACGCCCGGCGGCTGGCGCGGAGAGCGGGGAGCCCGGGGGTCGCCGCAGAACGACAGGCCGATGAGTGGGGAACTGGGCCGGCAGCCGGCCTGGGCGCGGCGGCATCGGCGTGCGCGGACCTGGAGCTGGAGTCGATCGGCTCGCCGCCAGGGCATTGGGCAGCGGCCAGGGCGGCAGCGGCGACGGCCCGAGGGGCGTCGAAGATGTCGAGGTCAGTGGCGCCGGCGACCCGTTCTAGCACGCTGCCGGCCAGCTCGATGCGTGCTTCCACCGTCGCCTCATCCAGGTCACCGGCGAAGTCAGCCGTCGTCGTTGCCGGACGGACCGACATCCCAGAAGCCCATAGCCGCCACCTCTCCAACAGTGCCGGGAACCGCGATCGTAGATCTCCTGGGCCGTCAGCGGGGATCAGGGGTTGGCGTGCCCGGCACGCACCCGATCCAGCGGTCAACACCGGCCTATAACGGCATCCCTGAAGGCCGCACGGTGAACGCACCGCGCGCTTCTGCTAGGCAGTGCGGCTACCAAGGATGTATCAATCCGATTTCCAGGCGGATGCTCGGCACCAACTGGCGGTCCGCATCGCGATTTTCCTATAGCTCCGCGCAGTAGATCTCGACAGGGGGCTCCGACGCCTGCAAGCGGGACAGGTCCAGGGGGTCACGACCCGACCGGGAGATGACAGCGGCCACGGCTTCGTTGAACCCCTCGGTCATGTTATTGATCTCCACGAACTCACCCGAGACATGCGTGGCATCCATCCATACGATGTGCTGATCGTCAGGAGGTAGCAGTGAGGCGTACACGGCGACGCTGGCTACTTCCACCCAGGGAAGTCCCGTAGTCCCGTCGGTGCACGACCCAGATTCCCAGGTCGTCGACAGACACGCGTTCGGCCATGGAAGCCGACTGTAGCGGCTGCGCAGCATCCAGCAGGTGGCCGCCGGGCCGTGGGTGACTCTCGGGCTGCATGGCGGGGGACGTTCATAGACGTCAGTGGACCGTCTGCCCGATCGGCGGGCATGTAGCGGCAGGTCAGCGGGCAGTGTTGGTTGCCGGGGGTCAATCCGCCGCTCCGTGGTTAGCGCGGCAACGCCACGCTTCTGGTTTGATCACCGGATGGGTTATGTCGGTTCCTACACCTGGCAACTTCGACAGTTGGTCGGGTCTCGACTGCTGCTCATGCCCGGAGCGCAGGTCGTTCTCCTCGACGCGGCTGGGCACGTCTTGTTCCAGCGACGTCGTGATTCTGGTTTGTGGGAGATACCGGCAGGGGCCGCCGAGCCAGGAGGAAGCTTCGTCGGTACCGCGATCGACGAGGTTCGAGAGGAGACCGGACTCATAGTCGACAGCTCCGATCTCGTCGCCTTCGGTTGCCTGTCTGAGCCGGATGCTCACGTCATCACCTATCCCAACGGGGACCGGATGCACTGCTTCGCCATGTGCTTCCAAGCGCGACGATGGTCGGGCGTGATCGAGCCGGAAAGCACCGAGGTGCTCGAAGTGGTTTTCGCTGACCCCGCAACGCCACCCGGCCCGCTGCAAGCACAGACCCGAGTTGTCCTGGAAATGCACACCGCGTATCGCCTGACTGGCCGGTTCCAAGCCAGGTGACGCCTGGACTTACGGGCCATCGTGGCGAGTAGTGACATGGCACCCATCGGGCACGAGCGGGCGCGAGAGGCAAACAGGTAGGCCCCCCGGGTGTACGAGTTTCGGGCAGCACGACCAGTTGAGCAGTTCTTCCAAACTGGCAGTCCCCTTGTCTAGTCCGTTTCAGGCCGCCATACGCGCGTTGGGTTGGATGTGGCCGTGACCGCTCATGCTGTAGCTCAAGCCCTGCCGGACATCGCAACGCTTCGCGACCGATGCCGGGCGTTGGCGATGTTGGACGCGATCATGAGCCCGGATTGGGAGTTCCGCTACTACTCCTTCGACTCGCGATGGGGGGCCCGGCGAGGAGATGGCGTCCATGCGGAACGGCTCGGGTGACGCCTACTCGATCGTGTTCTCGCCACCCGGCGCGTTCATCAGAGGGCTCGACCACGAGTCGCCGATGAGCCCGGCTCGCAACGACGAGCTGTGGCCGGGGTTGGTCGACACCGTGCCGGAGGTGTTCTCCGCGCATGTGAACGAGCCGGCGTTCGGCTACAAGGGCATGTTGTCCGCGACGGTGTGCCTGTGGCGCCAGGTCGACGACGACCGGTGGCAGGCTGGCGACATCGACTTTCCCGGTGGCGACGACCCCGACGGTGCGGACGGACTGTTCGAGGTGCTGGTCGACCCCACGCCTATGGGGTACCAACGCTTCGCCGAGGACTACTACGAGACCAGCGTGAACATCGAGGCTGTCAGTGAAGTCCTCGCGCTGCGCCCGCTCACCGAGGACCTGGTACGGCGCCTGAATCCTCACGTGACGATGGAGGACCTCGTTGAAGATCTCGCCGAGATCAGCTACCCGCCGGGGACGGCGTAGCGGCTCCAGGTGCCGCCGGGCTTCGAGACGTTGATGCGAGCGCATCTGGACACTTGAGCCTGGCTGTACAGCCACCCGTACAGCCAAGCGGCCGACGACGTACTACGAAGACGGACGCCGCCCGACGCGGCGCGCAGGTCAGCGACCGTGGCCGACGTCTGCCGACAGCGTGGTTCCTTCACACCGAAGCGTCATTGTCCGTTGGATCCAGAGCATGAAGGCGGTGATGGTCAGGGCCGGTGCTGGGCTCGCCTCGTCAACATGAAGTCCGCATAGTCCTCCCCGGCAACCCCGTGGTTGACCCACCGATCCGGGGAGGCCCAGTGTCCCGCTCCGCCAGATTCAACGCTTCGGCCGGGACTGGAACGTGGCCGATCACGCGGCCGAAGCCCGTGTCGTCACCGGCTGAGGATCCGCGTCCCGGCAGCGACAGGCCCGCCGGCCGCTGCCGGGACGTCAATCCCGTACTGCGCTGTCGATCACGGAGACGGTGTGTCCATGGTAGTGCCGGTGCCGAAACCGGGTGCGTGCCGTACCGACCATTTGCTGCAAATCTCCTGACAGCCATTGCCGAAACCGTTTTCGGCAATCATTGTCAGAGACCAAGCGGCCGGGCCTGGTCGAGGTGCACGAAAGGACCACCTGTCGCCGGCGGCACACGTCGCGACCTCCTGACGAGGGGATGCAGGGTGATCGAAGACGACGGACGTGACGGGCGAACACCCCCGTCCACCCCGGCACGGCGCGACGAAGCCGAAGGGGCGACCAGACATCCCGACCGATCGATCATGCGCGACGTCGCGGAGTTGGCAAAAGTGTCCTCGCAGACGGTTTCCCGCGTCATCAACGGGCACCCGCACGTCGCTGACCGGACCCGGCAACGGGTCCTGGACGCGATGAGCAGGCTGAACTACCAACGAAATCCGGCGGCCCGGGCGCTGGTCACCCGCCGATCCGGCACGCTCGGCGTCATCGGCTACGAGAGCCCGCTCTACGGGCCGACCTCGATGCTGTACGCGATCGAGGGCGCGGCCCGCGCCGCGGGCTACTTCGTCAGCGTCGCCAGCGTGCGCGACCTGGACCACCGGTCGGTGCTCGACGCGGTCGACTGGCTGCGCCGGCATTCGGTCGAAGGAATCATCGCCATCGCGCCCAAGCCCACGATGGCCAACGCGTTCGCCGAGGCGTCCTCCGGCCTGGCCTCGGTGACCGCGGGCGGCGGCTGCAGTCCGGCGGTTCCGAGCGCCCAGATCGACAACGTCGAAGGCGCGCGGCTCGCCACCCGCCACCTGCTCGAATTGGGGCACACCACCGTTCACCACGTCGCCGGCCCGGATGACTGGCCGGAGGCGGCTGAGCGGGTCGACGGCTGGCGCGACGCGCTCCGGGCCGCCGGTGCGCCGGTGCCTGCGGTGCTGCCCGGTGACTGGAGTGCCGCCACGGGATACGAGCAGGGTGCGTGCCTGGCCCGCGATCCGTCCGTCACCGCCATCTTCTGCGCGAGCGATCAACTCGCCCTCGGCGTGCTGCGGGCGCTGCACGAGGCGGGCCGCCGGGTGCCGGACGACGTCAGCGTGGTGGGCTTCGACGGCACCTCCGACGGTGCCCATTTCCTGCCGCCACTGACGTCGGTGCGGCAGGACTTCGCCGAGCTGGGCCGGCGCAGCCTACGGCTGTTGTTGGCGCAGCTCGACCGGCCCGCGCACGGGCCGCTGCGCCGGCGGGACGTGCTCGTGCCCGAGTTGGTCATCCGGCGCAGTGCGGTGGCACCGCGCGATCGTGACCGGCCGGCTGCGGAACTGACGCGATCCGGTCTGAGACACAGCGCCTGACCCGACGGATCTCCGCATCGCCGGCCCGGCGGTCCCGGCCGTTTCAGCGGCCGGGCAGTGCCGGTCCGGTGGACTCGCGTACCACCAGGCGGCCCTGTTGGCGGATGACACCAACGCCGGCGTTGCCGTCCAGCGCCGCGATGAGGTGCTGCACCGCGGTTGCGCCGAGCTGCTCGAGATTGAGATCCACTGTGGTCAGCGGCGGCCGGCAGTCCTCGGCGAAGAACTCCCAGTTGTCGTAGCCGACGATCGCCACGTCGTCCGGGATCCGGCGGCCGAGGTCGCGCAGCGTGTCGGCGACCCCGGCGGCCACCTGGTCGTTGCCACAGAAGATCGCGTCCACGTCCGGCCTGGCCGCCAGCAGCAGCCGTGCCGCGTGCCGGCCCCACCGCTGGGACCACTCGCCGAACAGCGGATCGCCGGCCGGAGACAGGCCCGCCTCGGCGAGCACCGTTCGCAGACCGGCGGCCCGGTCCCGGGCAGCACGGTAGCTGTCCGGCCCGGTGATGTGTCCGATTCGGCGTCGGCCGTGCGACACCAGGTGTTCGGCGGCGAGTCGGGCACCGCCCTCGTCGTCGGCGACGATCGACAGGTCGCGCGGGTCCGTCGACTCGGCGTAGGCGTAGACCACCGGAACCGGGATCTGCTGGGTCAACGAGGGGCTCACCTCGTTGCTGTCTCCAACCACGATGAATCCGTCGACCTGGCGTGCCAGCAGGGTGCGGATGTAGTGCTGACGGCGGATGGCGTCGCCCCGGGCGTCGCAGAGCAACACAGACATCTGCCCGTTGCCCAGGGCGTTCTCCGCACCGAGCAGGATGGACATGGCGAACCTGCCGCCGAGTTCGTCGGTCAGCAGTCCCACCGTGCGGGTGCGTCCCGAGATCAGCCCGGCGGCCAGGGCGTTGGGCTGGAAGGAGAGTTCGGCGGCGGCGCGCAGCACCCGTTCCCTGGTGGACGGCGCGACTTCGGCCCGACCGTTGAGCGCTTTGGACGCCGTGGCCACGGAGACGCCGGCGTGGCCCGCCACATCACTCAGCGTCACTGACTGCGATCGTCGCCGTCCCACCCGAAAGCCTTTCGCAACATTTCAGGGCAACGGCAATCGCCCGCCATCCCTGCGGTTTCGGCCAGCGTAGTGCGCAGACAGGTTCAGGCGAAAGAGCGCGAGGCGGCCGAAGCAGGTTCGGGTTTTTACCCGCGCGACATCTTGCCGAAACCGTTTTCGTGGGACACCCTAGCGGCGGAACGTGATGCGCACCACCTCGGCCACGACGGTGACGATGTGCCGCACGAGCCGCATGCCGAGACCGGCGAGAGGCGGAGAGGCGATGACGACATGGCAGGCATCGCCCGTCGCGGCGGCGCGAGCAGCACCCACGTCACGGGCGGATTCGACCCGGCACGCGGTTGGCGGCGACGTCGCCACCCCAGCCGTCCGCATGCAGCAGCAATCCGGAGATCACATCTCGTCTTGCGGGGGCCGCCCAGCGGTTCCCTCCGAACGATGAACCCCGTGGGAGGAATCATGAGGAAGACCCTGGGCAGGCGGACTGCCCTCCGTTCGTTAGCCGGAGTTCTCGTGGCCGCGCTGACCGTGGGCGCGGCCGCGTGCAGCAGCGACGACGGCGGCACCAGTGCGGCCGAGGCCGGCCCCAACGGCGTGGACGACGGCAGCGAACTCACCCTGTGGACCCGCGCGCCGCTAGAGAAGCAGGCGAAGCTCCTCGTCGACGCGTACAACGCCGGCCACAAGAACAAGGTCAAGCTGACCGTCGTTCCCAACGACGACTACGTGGCGAAGGTCGGCGCGGCAGCGGGCTCGGACGGTCTTCCTGATCTTTTCGCCGCCGACATCGTCTACGTGCCGAACTGGGTGCAGCAGGGTCTCTTCCAGGACCTCAGCGCCAACATCGACGGCCTCAGCTTCAAGGACTCCATCAACAAGGGGCACCTCTCGGCCGGCACCGTGGACGGCAAGAAGCACGTCCTGCCCTTCGTGCTGGACCTGTCGATGCTGTTCTGGAACAAGCAGTTGTTCAAGGAGGCCGGGCTGGACCCGGAGAAGGCCCCGGCGACGCTCGAGGAGTACGCCGCCGCCGCCAAGGCGGTCCAGGCGTCGAAGAAGGACGGCGTCTACGGCACGGCGGCCGGCCTGAACTGCGGCGGGTGTCTGGTCTTCACCTGGTTCCCCTCCATCTGGGCCGCTGGCGGAGAGGTGCTGAGCGAGGACGGCAAGGAGTCCAAGCTCGCCGACGACACCGCCCAGAAGGTCTACAGCACCTGGAACGACCTGTGGAAGTCCGGAGCCGTGCTGCCGGCCTCGGCCGGTGAGACGGGCCCGACCTGGACCGCCCCGTTCACCGAGGGCAAGGTCGGTCTGATGCTCTACCCGGCGACGCTGCTCTCCTCGACCCCGTTCGACGTCGGCGTGGCCCCGATCCCCGGCCCCACCGGCGGTGGGTCCACCTTCGTCGGCGGGGACGGCCTCGGCGTGTCGAAGGACTCGAAGAAGGCGGCTCAGGCCTGGAACTTCCTGAGCTGGATGATGTCCGAGGACGCCCAGGTCGGGGTGCTGGCGAAGAACAAGGACGTGGTGTCCCGCGCCGACCTCGCGAACAACAAGTACGCCGCCGAGGACCCGCGGCTGGTCACCATCAACGAGGCGGCCGGCAAGGGCGACACCCCCGTCGCGCTGAACTTCCAGCAGGCGTTCAACGCGCCGAACAGCCCGTGGTTGACCCTCGTTCGCAACCGCGTGCTGAACGGCAGCGGCGACCTGCAGAAGGACAACGGCGAGATCACCGCAGTGCTCAAGCAGTAGGGCCCACCGCGGGTGTGTGCCGACCCACGGCTTCCCGGCACACACCCCGGCGGAACGACCCGCAGACGTCAACGACCGCCCGTCGCCGACCGATCGAGAGGGTTCCCATGAGAGTCACCGCACCGTCTCGCCCGCCCAGCGCGGCGACGCGGGGCCGTGCCCGGCCACGCGGCCGTCAGGCCCTGCTGGGCTGGCTCTACGCGACACCGACCGCGGTGTTCGTCGTGGCGCTCTTCGCCGTACCGCTGCTGCTCGTCATCAGGATGTCGGTGTCGAGATGGCCGCTGCTCACCGGCAACCAGGGGATCAACGCTCCCGACAACTTCGTGAAGGCGGTCAACCACCGGTTCTTCACCGACTCGGTGGTGTTCACCGTCAAGTACACCGTGCTCGCGACCGTGCTGCTCCTGGCCCTCGGCCTGGGGCTCGCCCTGCTCGTGCAGGAGTCGAGCCGGTGGAACAACCTGCTCCGCGCGTCGTTCCTGATTCCCAGTGCCCTCGGTCTGGCGTCGGCGTCCCTGCTGTTCTACGTGCTCTACTCGCCGTACGCGAGCCCCCTGGCGCCCGTGCTGGATCGGCTCGGCATCACCTTCCTCGGTTCACCGACCGCGGCGCTCATCTCGACGACGTTCCTCATCGTGTGGCGCTACGCCGGCTTCTACATGGTGCTCATGCTGGTCGGCCTCCAGGGCATACCGGCGGACGTGTACGAGGCCGCCCGCGCGGACGGCGCCAGCCGGTGGCAGACCTTCCGGAAGATCACTCTGCCGCTGCTGCGTCCGACCCTGGCGCTGACGACCGTGCTCTGCGTGACCGGTTCGCTGCTCGCCTTCGAGCAGTTCTACATCCTGACGAAGGGCGGTCCGGACAACAGCACGATCACCGTCGTCCAGCTCATCTACATGGTGGCGTTCCAGGGTCAGAACGACCTCGGTGTGGCGGCGGCGCTCTCCCTCATCGTGCTGCTGGCCCTGGTCCTCATCAACGCGCTGCAACTGCGCGCCTTCCGGTCCGAGGAGAGCTGACGCCGATGGTCGCCGTATCCCGTTCCCACATCGCTGACGGCGGGGCCCCGCCATCCGTCGAGGGGCCAACGCGCCGCAACAGACCCAGGGGCGTCACCATCGGCGGCATCGCGCTGCGCACACCGTACTGGGTGTTCTCCGGATCGGTCGGGCTGATCTTCCTGGCTCCGCTGCTCTGGACGGCGGTCGCCTCGGTCGGCCCGCGGGCCGGCACGAACCAGGTGGACGGCTGGGGCTTCGGCAACTACGAGACGCTGGCGAACTACCAGGCCGGCATCTGGCGCTACCTCGCCAACACGGCGTTCGTCGCCCTGCTCGCGGTCGCGCTGACGCTGCTGATCTCCCTCCTCGGTGGTTACGCGTTCGCCCGGTTCCGCTTCCCCGGCAAGAACATCCTGTTCCTGGTCACGCTCGCCATCCTGATGGTCCCGTACGCGACGCTGCTGATCCCGCTCTACGTGCTGCTCAACCAGGTGGGGCTGCAGAACTCCCTCGTCGGCGTCGCGCTGGTGCTGACGATGTTCCAGCTCCCCTTCTCGACCTTCCTGATGCGCATCTCCTTCGAGGCGGTGCCACGCGAGTTGGACGAGGCCGCGATGGTCGACGGCTGCTCGACGTTCAGCGCGTTGTGGCGGGTGCTGTTGCCCGCGGTGAAGCCGGGCCTCATCACCGTGGGGCTGTTCGCGTTCCTCACCGCGTGGAACGACTTCATGGCGCCGCTGATCCTCATCAACGACACCGAGCGCATGACCCTCCCGCTCGCTGTGTCCAATCTGCGGGGCCAGGTCCAGGGTGTCGTCGACTACGGGGCGACCGAAGCGGGCGTCGTCGTGCTCGCCCTTCCGTGCATCGTTCTGTTCCTGCTGCTCCAACGACACTACGTGCGCGGCTTCATGTCCGGCGCGATGAAAGGATGACCATGAGCGGCACCGTACCTGCGGCCGCCCCCGTCCTGCCGATCCGTGGCCGGCTCCGGCCGCTCGGGCTGGACCAGGTCCGGATCACGGGGGGATTCTGGGCCGAGCGTCAATCGATCAACGGCGTCGCGACTCTCCCGCACATCGAGCACTGGATCGAGCGCGAAGGCTGGATCGGCAACTTCGACCTCGCTGTGCGGGGCGACCTGTTGCGCGATCGCCGTGGTCGCGAGTTCTCCGACTCGGAGATCTACAAGTTCCTCGAGGCGATGGCGTGGGAGATCGGCCGGACCGGTGATGCGGAACTCGAGTCGAGGTTCCGCACCGTCGTGCGGCGGGTGGCTGCGGCGCAGGAGGCCGACGGCTACCTCAACACGAGATTCGGCCGCCCGGGGCAGGCCCCCCGCTGGTCCGACCTCGAATGGGGTCACGAGCTCTACTGCGTCGGTCATCTCCTCCAGGCCGCGGTCGCCCGCGCCCGAACCCGTCCGGGCGCGGACGACGGCCTGTTCGAGGTCGCCCGCCGTGCCGCCGACAACGTGTGCGAGACGTTCGGCCCGGACGGTATCGACGGCCTCTGTGGACACCCGGGGATCGAGACCGCGCTGGTGGAGTTCGCCCGGGTCACCGGTGATGACCGCTACCTGAGCCAGGCGGCTCTCTTCGTCGACCGCCGGGGCCACGGCCGGCTCAGCGATGTGGAGTTCGGCCGGGAGTACTTCCAGGACGAGCTTCCCGTCCGGGAGGCGACGGTCCTGCGGGGGCACGCGGTACGGGCGAACTACCTCGCCGCCGGCGCCGCCGACGTCGCCGTCGACCTGAAGGACACCAGCCTGCTGGACGCGGTGCGCAACCAGTGGAGCAACGGGGTGGCCCGGCGCACGTACGTCACCGGCGGGCAGGGCTCCCGGCACCAGGACGAGGCGTTCGGCGAGGACTGGGTGCTGCCGCCCGACCGCGCGTACTCGGAGACCTGCGCCGGGGTCGGCTCGGTGATGCTCGCGTGGCGGCTGCTGCTCGCCGACGGTGACGCCCGCTACGCCGACCTCATCGAGCGGACGCTGTTCAACGTGGTGTCGACCTCGCCGTCGGCCGACGGGCGGAGTTTCTTCTACACGAACACTCTGCACCGCCGCGAGCTGGGCACCCTCCCCGACGCCGACCGGCCCAGCCTGCGCGCGGCGGCCTCCCTGCGGGCGCCGTGGTTCGAGGTCTCCTGCTGCCCGACGAACGTCGCCCGCACCCTGGCCAGCCTGACGGCGTACGTCGCGACGTCCGACGACGAGGGTGTCCAGCTGCACCAGTACCTGCCGGGGACCATCGAGCACCGGCTCGCAGACGGGCGTGACCTTCGTGTGAGCGTGGCGACCGACTACCCGCACGGCGGGCAGATCCGGGTACGGATCGAGAGCGACGACGACCAGCCCTGGTCGCTGACGGTGCGGGTGCCCGGCTGGGCGGCCGAGGGTGCGACGTTGACCATCGCCGGAGACACCCGGCCGGTCGGGCCGGGTTTCGTCACCGAGCGCCGGACGTGGCGCCGCGGCGACGAGGTCGTCCTGTCCCTGCCGATGGCGCCGCGGTTCACCCACCCGGACGCGCGCATCGACGCGGTCCGTGGCTGCGTCGCGGTGGAGCGCGGCCCCGTCGTGCTCGCCCTGGAGTCGGTGGACGTGCCCGGCGTCGAGACGGTCGACGAGCTCCGCGTCGACACCAGCCGACCGCCCCGCCTCGTGAATGGCCGGGTCACCGTGCGCTGCCGGCGCGTCCACCCGCGAGACCACGACTGGCCCTACCGGACCGACGCGGTCGAGTCGGCGCCGACGGTCGGCGAGGGCCTCGACGAGGTGGCGCTGGTGGCGTACCACGACTGGGCCAACCGAGGGCCCTCGACCATGCGCGTCTGGCTCCCGACAGTGCGCTGACCACATGTCACAGGCCGAGAGGCTCTCTGATGTTAGCGCTAACTTCTACACCCGCCTCACCCGTTCAGCCGCACCGACGACAAGGAGGAACGACATGATCCATAGACGAGTGAGGAGGGTGCCCCTCTGGGCCGCCCTGGCTGCGCTGGTGGTGGGAGGGGCGGTCGGCGTACCGTCCCCGGCCAACGCCGCCAGCCCGATCCTGCCGGGCAACGAGGGTGACGTCGGCGTCTACACCAACGGGCAGAACCATGCCATGGAGATCGGCGACCCGGCGTACAGCAACGTCGGCGACGTCGCCAACCAGCTCAAGCCCGGTGTGCCGTTCACCGCGGGGAACATGCACCAGTCGATCTTCGAAAAGGATCTGGCCGCCGGCGGCACGGACTACTACCTCGACCGGGTGCTGGGGGTCCCGGGAACGCTCGGGTCGGCGGTGCTGATGACCCGGGGCCGCTCCCTCTACATGCGCGGCGCGAGCAACAACAACTTCACCAGCATGGGCTTCGCCGGCAGCGCGTACGTCGGTGGCCCCAACAACCTCGGCAACCTGTACACCGTCACGGTGCCCGGGCAGACCGTCACCGAGGTCAACGCCAACCGCTTCAACGCGCCGAGCCACGCGAAGACCCGGTACACGATCGGGACCACCGGCGTCACCGCCGACCAGACCAAGTTCATCACCGAGGACAACGTCGCCGTCACCGCCATCGACTTCGGCAACCCCGGCGACGCGCCGGCCACCTTCACCGTCCGCGCCGCCTCACCGCTGGCGACCCAGGCCGGGCCGGGCGCGGCCACGCTGACCGGCACGCGCACCATCACCAGCGGCTCCAACAACGGGCTCGTCGACACCGCGTGGGACTCGGTCAGGGTCGACCTCACCGGTGCCGGCTTCAGTCGTACCGGAGCCAACCTCGACCGCGAGATCACCGTGCCGGCCGGCGGCACGGTGTCGCTGTCGGTGGTCGGCGCCGTCTCCTCGGCGACGCTGCCGAAGACGGTGCAGAGCTACCAGGAGTACGCCGCGATGTCGCCGGCCACGGCCGTGCGGACCGGCATCACCGCGTTCAACCGCCGTTGGGCGCAGGACGTGCCCTACATCGACGTGCCCGACCCCGCCTTGGAGAAGGCCATCGTCTACCGCTGGTGGGGCGAGCGGTACAACACGCTCGACGCCAACGCACCCGGTCACGTCTACCAGTACCCCACGACGATCGAGGGGGTGAACCTCTACCAGAACGCCGTCGCGCTGACCCAGCCGATGCACCTGCAGGACACCAAGTGGCTGCGCACGCCCTACCTGCCGTACGGCCAGGTCCTCAACATCGGCGAGCTGTCGGGCTCCTCGGCGTTTCTGGACAGCCCTGGGCACACGAGCTGGAACAACCACTACTCGCAGTACCTCGGCACCGCCGGGCTCGAGGCCTACAACGTGCACGGCGGCGGCAGGGAGATCGCCCGGAAGTTCGCCCGCTACTTCGAGGGCGACGGCGTCGGCCAGCTGGAGCACTACGACGGCAACGACGACAAGCTCATCGCCTACGACACCAACTACATGCCGGGCAACGACGCCGACGCGATCACCTTCGGCTACCCGAAGGCCAACGCCGGCGCACCCGGCGCGCGCACCATCGAGCGCCCCGAGTCGGCGTACGTGTGGGGCGCGTTCGACGCCGCCCGCCAGCTCTACCAGATCGCCGGCGCCGACCAGGGCAAGGTCGACGAGATGGCCGGCGGCGCCAACGACATCCGCGCGGCGATCCTCGATCGGCTGTGGAGCCCCGACATGCGGATGTTCCTCGCCGGCACGTCGCACGGCGCCACCAGCGCGGCCACCGCCAACGGCCGGCCCAACCCGCTGCCCGCGTCGGCCCGCGACCTGATCCCGGCCCGGGAGTCCAATCTCTACGACGTCTACGCCGAGAACCTCATCCCGTTCGACCAGTGGCAGAACTACGTCGACGGGTTCCGGTTCCTGACCTACGGCGACAACTTCCCGATCTTCCCGTTCTACACCGCCAACCAGTACGACCGGACGGCCTACGGGATCGGCGGCTCCAACAACTTCTCCAACATCAACTTCACCGTGCAGTACCGCGGTGTCCGCTCGGCGTTGCGCCACTACGACCCGGAGCAGAAGTACATCACCCCGGCGTACGCCAAGCGGCTGCTGGACTGGATGGCCTGGAGCATCTACCCGAACGCGGACCTGCGCGCCCCGAACCAGGCGGAGTACTACTCCAACTGGGACCCGACCGCGAAGACCTACAACCGCAACAACCCGAACCACGTGATGCTCGGCAACATGAACTACATCTTCGTCGAGGACATGGCCGGCCTCCAGCCGCGCTCCGACGACAAGATCGAGCTGTCGCCGATCCAGTTCGGCTACGACCACTTCATGGCCAACAACCTGCGCTACCACGGTCAGGACGTCACCATCGTCTGGGACCCCGACGGCAGCAACTACGGCCTGGGCGCCGGCTACAGCCTGTTCCTCAACGGTGAGAAGAAGGTGAGCACCGACAAGCTCGGCAAGCTCACCTACGACCCGCGTACCAACCAGGTCCAGGCCGAGGACGGCCTGACCGTCACGTTCACCGCGACGACCGGTGCCAACATGCCGAGCGCGGTCGACACCCCGATCGAGGACACCCGCGTCGTCGAGTACCTGAAGACGGCCGGCATCGACCTCACCGAGGATGCGCCGAACCTGGCGGCAGGCGCCAACCTCAGCTCGTCGTACACCCAGCAGGGCGTGCGGCCGACGCCGTGGCGGCAGTTCCACACGCCCGGCTGGAGCACCACCTCGATGAACCACACACCCGGCGCCATCAAGGAGACCGAGCGGCCGGTGTCGCTCGCGGCCGTGACCGACGGCGTCACCGCCAACGAGCCGTACTGGGGCAACTACGGGACCACCGACAAGAACGGCTACATCGAGCTCGACCTCGGGTCGGCCAGATCCTTCGACAACGTGAAGGTGTACGCGGTCAGCGACCGCCAGGCCGGTGGCTACCGCGAACCCGCGCGCTGGTGGGTGCAGGTGCCCGACGGTAACGGCGGCTGGAAGGAGGTACCGGGCCAGTTCAAGAACCCGACCGTCCCGACGGCGAAGTTCAACGAGGCGCTGTTCCACACCGTCACCTCGAACAAGCTGCGCATCGCGTTCACGAACAACCCGACCTTCTACACGGCGATCTCAGAGATCCAGGTGTTCGACTCTGGGCGTGACGTACCGGACGTGTCCAACCAGGCGCCCGTGGTCACCGCCGCGCGCGACGGCGCGGCGGACGGCAACCTGTCCACCCGACTCGTCGGCACGGCATCCGACGACGGCATCCCCTACGACAGCGAGCTGACGTACGGCTGGGAGACCGTCTCGGCCCCGTCCGGAGCCGGCGTCATCTTCTCCGACCCGAAGGCACTGACCACGCGGGTGACCGGCACGGTCGAGGGTGACTACGTGTTCCGGCTCTTCGCCAGCGACGGCGAGAAGCGGTCCGAGGCGACCGTGGCGGTGACGCTCGCCAAACGGGAGGTGGTCGCGGAGTTCGGCTCCTCGGCGACGATCAGCACCAGCGGCACCGCGTCGTGGGAGAACCACCAGCGGGTCAAGGAGAGCACCACCCCGACCAGCTCGAACCCGGGGGCCGGAAACGGCTGGGGCAACTGGGGCCAGCCGCAGAACGGCACCAGCCCGGAGCGGGCGGCGTGGATCCAGTACCGGTGGACGGCGCCGGTACGCCTGTCCTCGACCGACATCTACTGGTACGACGACAACGGCGGCACCCGCCGGCCCACGGGCACGACGTACGCGATCGAGAGCTCCGCGGACGGCACCACCTGGACGCCGGTCACCCTCACCGGGGACTCGACGTACGCGAACGGGCTCGCCACCAACACCTACAACCACTTCGACTTCCAACCGGTCACGACCAGCTATCTGCGCATCCGCATCTGGGGCCTCATGGGCAGCGGCGCGGGCACCGGCGTGCTGCGCTGGCGTGCCAACGGCGAGACCGTCGACTCGGTGCGCTCGCCCGTGCTCATCCGGACCACCGTGGGCGAGGTGCCCGCCCTGCCGGGCACGCTCGACGCGGTCTACGCCAGCGGCGCCCGCGGCGGCGTCGCGTTCAATTGGCAGGAGATCACGCCGGCGATGGTCGCGGAGACCAACGTCGAGCCGTTCGTGGTCTACGGCACGAACGACGCGTACGGCCTCATCGCCGAGGCCCGTGTCTACGTGCGCCCCGAAACGGCGCCGGGCGGCATCTCGATCCAGGGCGCCGAGACGTTCGAGCGGTCGGTCGACGTGGGGGAGCTGCCGCACCTGCCGGACAAGGTGGAGGTCTCCTACAACGACGGGTCCCGGGACAACCAGGCCATCGGCGTCGACTGGGAGTTCGACGAGGACATCGTCGACACCCCCGGTCGCTACACCATCATCGGCAATCTGATCCTGCCCGACTACGTCAGCCAGGCCGGTGCCACGCGGACCACGCTGACTCTCATCGTGGGTGACCCGCCGGAGACCCCGACGTGGGACGTCGAGGTGCAGGCGCGCACGCAGTGTGTCGGCACCCGCGCCTACGTCTCGGTCAACGCGCGCAACGCCGACGACGTGCCGCTCAGCATCGAGCTGATCACGCCGTACGGGTCGCGCACGGTGTCCAGCGTCGCCCCCGGCAAGTCCGCGTACCAGGCGTTCACCACGCGCGCCGAGTCGGTGCCGGCCGGGGTCGCGACGGTGAAGGCCACCGGCAGCGTGGACGGCCAGCCCGTGACGGTGGCGTTCGA
>NZ_JBQXEO010000035.1:0-65294 GCF_052601155.1 Micromonospora yongxingensis | reverse complement strand
GCCGACCGCATGACCCGGCTGCTCGTCACCGGTGCCGGCGGGATGCTCGGCCGGGACCTGGTCGCCGTGCTGGCGGCCCGGCCCGACCTGAAGGTGACCGCCGCCACCCGCGCCGACCTGGACATCACCGACCCCACCGCGGTCGACACCGCGGTGGCCGGACACGACGTCGTGATCAACGCGGCGGCGTGGACCAACGTCGACGGCGCCGAGACCGACGAGGCCGCGGCCACCGCCGTCAACGGCGCGGGCCCGGCGAACCTCGCCGCGGCGTGCGCGACCGGCGGAGCGCGGCTGATCCAGGTCTCCACCGACTACGTCCTCGCCGGCGACGCGCACACCCCCTACCCGGAGGACGCGCCCACCGCGCCGATCAACGCCTACGGCCGCGGCAAACTGGTCGGCGAGCAGGCCGTCGCCCGGCTGCTGCCCGACACCGGGTACGTGGTCCGCACCGCCTGGCTGTACGGCGCGCACGGGCCGAACTTCGTGGCCACGATGCTCCGGCTCGCCACGCAGCGTGAGCACCTCGACGTGGTCGACGACCAGCACGGTCAGCCCACCTGGTCCTACGCCCTCGCCGAGCGGTTGGTCGCGCTCGCCGACGCGGCGGTGGCCGGCCGCGCGGCTCCGGGCGTCTACCACGGCACCTGCGCCGGTCAGACGACCTGGTACGGGCTGGCCCGGGCCACGTTCGCGCTGGCCGGGCTCGACCCGGACCGGATCCGACCCACCACCAGCGACCGGTATCCCCGTCCCGCTGCCCGCCCGGCGTACAGTGTGCTAGGGCACAGCCGCTGGGCGGCCGCAGGTCTGCCGCCGCTTCCGGACTGGCACGCCAGCCTGGTTGACGCGTTCGACTCCCCCGCTCCACCCGCCCCGTGGAAGGTCGCATGAAGCTCACCCTCGTCACCGGCCTGACCGGCCTGCTGCTGCTCGCCACCATCGTCGAGCTGCTGCGCCGTCGTCAGCTGCGCGAGAAGTACGGCATGCTCTGGCTCGCCGTGCTGATCATCGTGATTCCGCTGTCCCTGTTCCCCCGGCTGCTCGACAACGTCGCCGAACTCCTCGGCGTCGCCTCCGGTGTCAGCCTCGTGCTCTTCCTCGGCATCGTCTTCCTGCTGCTGGTGTGTGTGCACCTGAGCTGGGAGGTCAGCGCCCTGGAAGAGGAGACCCGCACCCTGGCCGAAGACTTCGCCCTGCTCCGCGCGCAGATCGACGCGGACCGGGCGGCCCGAGACGAACTGGTGTCCAGCGATGGTTAACGGCAAGCGCACCTTGATCATCATCCCGGCCCTGAACGAGTCGGGCTCCATCGCCGACGTGGTCGGCGAGGTCCGGGGCGAGCTGCCCGGCGTCGACGTGCTCGTCGTCGATGACGGCTCCACCGACCGCACCGCGGCCGTCGCGGCCGCCGCCGGCGCCCGCGTCGCCAAGCTGCCGTACAACCTCGGCGTCGGTGGCGCCATGCGTCTCGGCTACCGCTACGCCCGCGACCACGACTACGACGTCGCCATCCAGATCGACGCCGACGGTCAGCACGACCCCCGGTACGTGCCGAAGCTCGTGGACCTCCTCGAGGACAGCGACCTGGTCATCGGCGCCCGGTTCGCTGGCGAGGGCGACTACAACGTCCGCGGCCCCCGCCGCTGGGCGATGGTGATGCTCTCCGCCGTGCTGTCCCGGGTGGCCCGCACCAAGCTCACCGACACCACCTCGGGCTTCCGGGCCGCCAACCGGCGGGTCATCGAGATGTTCGCCGGCTGGTACCCGGCCGAGTACCTCGGCGACACGGTGGAGACCCTGGTGCACACCGCCCGGCGGGGCTTCCGCATCCGCCAGGTGCCGGTCGCCATGCGCAAGCGGATGGCCGGCACGCCCAGCCACTCCCCCGCCAAGGCGATGATCTACCTCGGTCGTGCGTTCGCCGTGCTCACGCTGGCGCTCATCCGCCGGTGATCCGTCGCCTGCTGCGCCTGATCCCGCCCGGCACCATCGCTGTTGGTGCCGGGCTGGGTCTTCTCGGCCTCGCCTCGTACGTCCACCTCGCGGTCGCCGGCCACAGCCTCACCGAAGCCGACTACAACTCCCTGTCGGTGCTCTGGTCGATCGTCTTCACCCTCGGCATCGGCGTCTTCATGCCCGTCGAGCAGGAAGTCGCCCGGGTCGTCGCCGCCCGCCACAGCCAGGGCCTGCCCCCGGGCCCGGTCCTGGCCCGCGGCGTCGCCATCGCCGCCGCGCTGCTCGCCGTACTGGTGCTCGCCGTCACCGCCGGCCGTCAGCTGATCGCCGACCGGCTCTTCGCCGGCGACGGCACCATGGTCGTCGTGCTGGTCGGCGCGCTCGCCGCGATGGCCGTCGCGTACTCCACCCGCGGCGTCCTCTCCGGCCTGCAACTCTTCCCCTGGTACGGCACCCAGCTCGGCATCGACGGCGGGCTGCGCATCATCCTGGTCGCCCTGCTCGGGCTCGCCGGGGTGACCTCCCCCGTCTGGTACGGGCTGGTGCTGGTCGCCGCGCCGCTGGTCAGCGTCCTGCTCACCCTGCCCCCGGTGCTCCGCACCATCGGCGGCGGCACGCCGGTCGCCTGGGGCACGCTGCTGCGCGGGCTCGGCCTGCTCATCGTGTCCAGCCTGCTCTCCCAGGTCGTGGTCAACGTCGGCGTCATCAACGTCAAACTGCTCGCCCCCGACGACGTCGCCGCCGCCGGCGCGCTGCTCTCCGCCCTCGTGCTGGTCCGCATCCCGCTGTTCGTCTTCGGCTCGATGCAGGCCTCGCTGCTGCCCGGCCTGGCCACCACCGCCACCACCGGCGACCAGGCCGGCTTCCACAGCCTGCTGCGCCGCGCGCTCGGCATCGTCACCGCGCTCGGCCTCACCGGGGCTCTCGGCGCCGTGCTGGTCGGTCCCTGGCTGGTCCGCACCCTCTTCGACGCCCCCGGCGTCCTGGGCCACAGCGACTTCGCCTGGCTGGCCGTCGCCACCCTCGCCTACCTGTGGGCGATGGTCCTCGGCCAGGCCCTGCTCGCCCTCGACCGGCACCGTGCCCAGGCAATCGCCTGGGTCGCCGGCGTCGCCGCCCTGATCGTCGTGACGTTGCTCCCGGCCCCGGTGATCCTCCGGGTCGAGCTGGCCTACACCATCGGCTCCGTCGTCGTGGCCGCCACGATGGCGGTGCTGCTGCGCGGCAGCACCCGCCGCGCCCCCACCCCCACCCGGCCGCTGGACGACGCCGTCGCCCCTGCCGTATCCGGAGGCATCCGATGACCCGCCCACAGGTGACCGCGGTGATGCTCGCCTACGGCGCCGAACCGTACCTGGTCGACGCCGCCCGGGCCGTGCTGGCCAGCACCGACGTCGACATCGAGCTGATCGTCGTCGACAACGGTTGCACCGGCGACGGCATCGACATCGTCAAGGGCTTCCCCCAGGTCCGGGTCGTCCGTCCCGAACAGAACACCGGCTACTCCGGCGGCTGCCGGGTCGGCGCCGCCGAGGCCACCGGCGACTGGCTCGCCTTCGTCAACTCCGACGCCGTCGTCGCCCCGGACGCCCTCGCCAAGACCGTCGCCGTGGCCGCCGAACCGGGCGTCGGCGCCGCCATGGCCTCGATCCGGCTCGCCGACACCCCCGAGCTGATCAACACCTCCGGCAACCCGCTGCACTTCACCGGGCTGTCCTGGGCCGGCGGCAACGGCGAACCAGCCACCGCCCACGCCCGCCGGACCAGCGTCCCCTCGCTCAGCGGCTGCTGCTTCGTGATCAGCCGGCAGCGGTGGCAGGAACTCGACGGCTTCGCCGCCGAATACTTCGCCTACCACGAGGACACCGAGCTCAGCCTGCGGCTCTGGCAGCGCGGCCTGCGCCTGGAGTACGTCCCGGACGCCGTCGTGCGGCACCACTACGAGTTCTCCCGCAACGACCTGAAGCTCTACCTGGTGGAACGCAACCGCCTCGTCACCCTGCTCACCGCGTACCAGACCCGGACGCTGGTGGTGCTCGCCCCGATGCTGCTGCTCACCGAGGCCGCCATGCTCGCCGCCGCACTCGCGGGCGGCTGGACCAGGCAGAAGACCCGCGGCTGGGGTTGGCTGTGGCGCAACCGGGCCTGGGTCGGCGCCCGTCGACGTCAGCTTCAGAGCGAGCGCACCGTGCCCGACGGCGTGATCGCGGAGCTGATGACCGCCCGGGTCGCCCCGTCGAACGTCGACTCGCCTCCCGGGATGGGCGTGTTCAACGCGGTCGCCGCCGGCTACTGGGCACTGGCCCGGCCGCTGCTGCAGCGCCGCTGACCAACCCCCGCAGACACGAGCGCCGGGGACCGCTTCCGCGGTCCCCGGCGCTTCTGTCTCACGATCAGAGGTCGGCCTGACCCGGCCGATCCTCCAGGTCCGCGGAGCCCGCGGAACTCGTCGGCTTACCGGCCTCCCCGGTCGGCACGCTCGGCGTGTCCGGCCCGTCGCCGGCCGGTGGCGCCGCCTCCCCGTCCAGCAACGCGGTCAGCGCGGCCCCGGTGATCCGCCGGAACGTCCGGCCGACCCGGTGGCGGTCCAACACCGCCACCTCGAGCTGGTTCGCGGCGATCGTCCGGGCGGCACCGCCCTCGCCGCCGACGCTGCTCAACGCCTGCATCGCGACCTTCACCGCCTCGCCGAGCGACATGTCCGGCCGGTGGTTCGCCTTCAGCACGCCGGTGATCGCCTCGGCCTGCCCGCCCATCGCCATCCGCCCCGGCTCATCGTTGACCGAGCCGTCGTAGGTGAGCCGGTACAACTCGTCGTCGGCGGCGGTGGCCCCGACCTCCGCCACGCAGATCTCCACCTCGAACGGCTTCGACTGCTCGGTGAAGATCGCGCCCAGGGTCTGCGCGAACGCGTTGGCCAGCGCCCGGCCGGTGACGTCCCGACGGTCGTAGCTGAGCCCGTTCAGGTCGGCCATCCGCACACCGGCCCGCCGCAGGTTCTCGAACTCGTTGTACCGGCCCACCGCGGCGAAGCCGATCCGGTCGTAGATCTCGCTGACCTTGTGCAGGGCGCTGGAGAGGTTCTCCGCGGCGAAGAGCACCCCACCGGAGTAGCTCAGGACCACGGCGCTGCGCCCCCGGGCGATGCCCTTGCGGGCCAGCTCGGAGCGGTCGCGCATGATCTGTTCGGGCGAGGCGTAGAACTGCATGGCCACGGCGGCGGTTCTCCTTACGGCGCTGTGCTGACGACTGCTGACTGGTGGGGGTGGACGGGGCTCAACCGCCCGGGTTCTCCATCCGGCCGGCGACCACGCCCTCGGCGATCGTCGCCGTCTCGGCATCGGTGAGCCGGTGGGTGCCCTCGGCGGTCGCGGTCATCACCACCGGGTAGATCCGCCGGGTCAGGTCCGGCCCGCCGGTCGCGGTGTCGTCGTCGGCCGCGTCGTAGAGCGCCTCGACCGCGAGCCGCGTCGCGTCCTGAACGGTGAGGCCGGCCCGGAAGCGCTTCTTCAGCGCGGACTTGGCGAACAGCGAGCCCGAGCCGATGGCGTCGTAGCCGGTCTCCTCGTACGGGCCGCCGGTCACGTCGAAGCTGAAGATCCGGCCGGCCTTCGTGGGGTCCGCGGCGGCCAGGTCGAAGCCGGCGAAGAGCGGCACCACGGCCAGCCCCTGCATGGCGGCGCCCAGGTTGCCCCGGATCATCGAGGCCAACCGGTTGGCCTTGCCGTCCAGCGAGAGCATCGCGCCCTCGATCTTCTCGTAGTGCTCCAACTCCACCTGGAACAGTCGCATCAGCTCGATGCCGATGCCCGCCGTGCCCGCGATGCCGACCAGCGAGTACGCGTCGGCCGGGTGCACCTTCTCAATGTCGCGCTGGGCGATCAGGTTGCCCATGGTGGCCCGACGGTCGCCGGCCATCACCACACCGTCGGCCGCCGCGATGGCCACGATGGTGGTCGCGTGCGGCGCCAGGTCGGCGGCCATGCCCGGCGGCAGCGGCCGTCGACCGGGCAGCATCTCGGGCGCCACCCGGCTCAGAAACGTGGTGAAGGAGGACGTCCCCGCGTTGGTGAACACATCTGGTAGACGCCCGGATGGATCAAAGCCCGCTGCCACGTGGTTCCTCTCAGGTACGTGATCGCCCTGGCCAGCCTCATGGGACTGTCACGGAACTGGCCAAGACCACCGTTGCAGTTGAAGCAGAGTATCCCGCGCACCCATCCGGTGCGATGATCGTGGTCCAGATGTTGCGGGTCCGCGCCGCCACAGATCGCGCAGACCCCGCCCTGCTCGGCCAGGAGCTCCTGAAACTCCTTCTCCCCGATGCCGTACCGCCGCCGCAGGTGGTACTCGCGGGACCCACCATGCAGACGAAGCCTGCTCTCCTTGCCCTTCTCGTTGTGGCAAGGCTTGCAGTATCGGCCGTAACCACCACGCCCGGAGCGGTTCCGCGGAAAGTCGTCGAGAGGCTTGATGGCACCGCAGTCAGGGCATCGCCGATGGCCCTCCGGAACCACTGGAAGCTGTCGCACGTCCCTGCCCTGTCGCTCCTTCAGGCGCTTCGCATAGCTCGCCTTGGAGCGAACGTTGAAGCAGGGCTTGCAGTAGCTGCCGTGACCGTCCGGCCGTCGGCTGCTGGTGCAGAACTGATCGAGCGGTAACCACTCACCGCAGTCTCGGCAGCGGCGGTGACCGTCTCGATCCTTCGACGGGCGAGGCATGTCCGAGTTGCCCGGCTATGCCCTATTCACCCCCTTTTTGTACATAGCCCCTCACAAATTCCTCGGCGTTCTCTTCGAGGACGGAGTCGATCTCGTCGAGCAGGTCGTCGACGTCCTCGGTGATCTCGGCGTGCCGCTCAGCCACCTCGGGGTTGGCCTCGGTGGTGACGTCCTCGATCTCCTCGCCCTGGCGGGACTTGCCGGACTGCGACTGGCCGCCGCTGTCATGAGTGGCCATTGCTGCCTCCTCCACGATCGTCTGCGATCAACTTACCTCGCTGAGGCGACGAAAAGCCCGCCGCGCGCCGGCATGCGGCACCCGGCGGGCATCCCGACACACGCTCAGCCCCCGGTCAACGTCTCCAGCAGGTCCTTGGCGCTGGCACACCGGTCGAACAGCGCCCCGACGTGCGCGCGGGTGCCCCGCTCCGGCTCCATCATCGGCACCCGGACCAGCGACTCCCGGCCCACGTCGAAGATGACCGAATCCCAGCTCGCGGCGACGACCTCAGAGGCGTACTGGGCCAGGCAACGACCACGGAAGTACGCCCGGGTGTCCTCCGGCGGCTCCGTCATCGCGCTGCGCGTCTCCTCGTCGGTGAGCAGCGTCTTCATCGCCCCCCGGGTCACCAGCCGGTGGTAGAGGCCCTTCTCCGGCCGGACGTCGGAGTACTGCAGGTCGACCAGCTGGAGCTTGTGCGAGCCCCAGCCGAGCTTCTCCCGCTCCCGGTAGCCCTCGAGCAGCCGCAGCTTGGCCACCCAGTCCAGCTCGTCGGCGCAGAGCATCGGGTCACGGCCGAGCCGGTCCAGCACGCTCTCCCACCGGTCGAGCACGTCGACGGTCTGCTCGTCGACGTCCGTGCCGTACCGGTCGTCGACAAAGGACCGAACCCGCTCCAGGTAGGCCCACTGCAGGTCCAGCGCGGTGAGCCGGCGGCCGTCGCGCAGCCGCATCCGGTGCGACAGGCTGGGGTCGTGGCTGACCGCGCGCAGCTCGCTGACCGGGTCGGCGATGCCGAGGTCGCTGCCGAGCGCCTTCTCCTCGATCATGTTGAGGATCAGCGAGGTGGTGCCCACCTTGAGGTAGGTGGAGATCTCCGAGAGGTTGGCGTCGCCGATGATGACGTGCAGCCGGCGGTACTTGTCGGCGTCGGCGTGCGGCTCGTCGCGGGTGTTGATGATCGGTCGCTTGAGGGTGGTCTCCAGGCCGACCTCGACCTCGAAGAAGTCAGCACGTTGGGAGATCTGGAAACCGCTCTGCCCGCCGTCCTGCCCGATGCCCACACGGCCGGCACCGCAGACGATCTGCCGGGTCACGAAGAACGGCGTCAGGTACGCCACGATGTCGGCGAACGGGGTCTGCCGGCGCATCAGGTAGTTCTCGTGCGCCCCGTAGCTGGCGCCCTTGTTGTCGGTGTTGTTCTTGTAGAGGTGGATCGGCTGGGTGCCGGGGATGGTGGCGGCCCGGCGGGACGCCTCGGCCATCACCCGCTCGCCGGCCTTGTCCCAGCGCACCACGTCACGCGGGGTGGTGACCTCGGGCGTGGAGTATTCGGGGTGGGCGTGGTCGACGTAGAGGCGCGCCCCGTTGGTGAGTATCACGTTGGCCAGGCCGAGGTCCTCGTCGGCCAACGCCTCGGCCGGGTCGTACGCGGCCCCGGAGTAGGTGAAGCCGCGGGCGTCGCGCAGCGGCGATTCCTCTTCGTAGTCCCACCGTGCCCGCCCGCCCCGGTTCAGTTCGGGGCGGGCCCCATAGGCATTGACCACCTGCGACGAGGTGACCATCGGGTTGGCTCCGGCCTGGCCGGGCACGGAGATGCCGTACTCGACCTCGGTGCCCATGATCCGACGTACCGTCATGCGACCACTCGCTTCGCTCGCCCACGGAGCAGGCGTGCCCGCCGCTCACACCATCGAGACTAGTCTGCGCGGTGGCCGACCGCGCAGCCCTGCCGCACGGCGCGGCGCGGCTACCGCGGAGTGCCGGGCTTGAGCGGCACCAGCGTCAGACCCTCCCGGAGGGAGGGGTCGGCCTTGAGCGCTCCATCGATGGCCTTCTGGGCGTCCGGGTGGGCCACGATGAGCCGCAGCGGGCGGGGAACGCGACGCAGGATCTCCGCGGTCCGGGCGGGCTCGTCGTAAATCCGGAAGTAGATGCCGGGCTCGGTCTGGCCGCTGGTGCCCTGCATGGCCGAAAGGAAGATCGACTCCCGGTAGCCCTGGAGGCCCTGCTTGTCCACCACCAGGGTGACGGTGCCGGGGATCGCCGGGTAGTTCCGGTAGGCGATGTTGGTGACCGACGCGGAGCGGGTGATGTCCCGCACCTCGCGGTCGGCCCAGTCCTTCGCCCAGGTGCCGTTGCTGCCGGTGCGGTGGAAGAAGCCGCCGGTCCAGCCGATCACACCGGTGCCGGCGAGCAGCGCGACCGTCACCAGCGCGGCGGTGGCGACGGACGGCAGGGCGCCGCTGATCGGGCGGCGGCTCGGCTCGGAATCGGTGCTCTCCGCGGGCACGGGCAGCAGTCGGGCGAGCGCGGCGGCGCCGATGATGAGCACAGCGATGACCAGGTGTGCGGTCTTGCCGAAGTAGTACGCGGGCTGGGTGCCGTTGACGAGGTTCACGGCCGCCATGCTGGCGGAGAAGAGCACGGCGACGGCCAGCGCGACGAGGTAGCGCCGCCAGGTGGACTCGCTCCGGTTGGTGGCCACGGAGACGGCGGCGAGGACGACCGCGCCGAGGCCGAGCATGGCGTTGTAGGTCTCCACCGGGGGCGTACCGCCGGGGGCGGCGAGCGCCTCGCTCTGGCCGGCGACGAACAGGCCGAGCAGCGCGGTCAGCGGGGCCAGGGCGGCCGTGACCACCGCGATGACGGCGACCGTGCCGAGGCGGGCACGCAGCCGACGCCGGTCGGCGATCAGCCAGCAGAGCACCATGGCGCCGGTCGGGAAGAGGAAGAGGTAGTAGCAGAAGCCGATGCCGATCAGCAGCGCCCCGACCAGGATGAGTTGCTCGCGGAGTCGGCTCAGGGGGCGGACGACGAGGGCGACCAGGAACACCGCGAGGCTCAACCCGAACGTCTCGCTGGGGTAGCCGGCGACCAGCAGTCGCGGCAGTTCGGTGCCGAGGACCAGCGCGGTGACGCCGATGATGAGGACCAGCCGGCGCAGCGGGTGCAGCGGGCCGGCGACGTGCTGGGCGGCCCAGACCAGCGCGAGCACCAGCACCCCGAAGGTGGCGAGACACCAGAGCACGTAGTGGTCCATGAGGGCCGGCCCGGCGGGCGCGGGGCCGGAGCTGCGCAGGAAGCCGTCGAGCAGCGCGGAGGTGAGGTGCCAGCCCTGCGGGTAGTGGACCAGGCCGGAGAAGATCTGCTCGCGGGCCGTGTCGGGGTCGACGAAGAGGTAGCCGCCGAGACGGCCGATCACGTCGAAGAGGGCCGGGTGGCGGCCGTTGTCCTCGCCGACCATGGCGAGGTTGAGCCGCTGACCGAAGCTGGTGGCGCGCAGGTAGGGGGTGGCGAGGTAGCCGGCGGCGACGGCGGCGGCGGCCACCGAGGCCAGGTCGGACCAGCCGGGGCGGGGCAGCCGGGGGGCGCGCCGGGAGAGCACGGCGGCCAGGGTGAGGACGGTGAGCGCCAGCCCGGAGACCGGCACCGGGTGCAGGCCCCAGGGCCAGACGCTGAAGAGCAGGCCGGCGGCGCAGGTGAGACCGGCCAGCAGGGCGAGGGCGAGCACCATCCGGTCGAGGAGGGTACGCCCGGAGCGCAGCAGGCTGGCCGTGCCGAACAGCACCAGTGGGGGCAGCAGCCAGGCGGCGTGTACGGCGTTCGCGGCGAGCGGCAGAAGCCAGCACGCGACCAGCACGGCCAGGAGCAGGCCGATGCCGGGGCGCCGGGCGGCCGGCGTGGTGGGCGTGGTGGGCGGGCTTGCTACGGGTTCCCGGTTGTCCGTGCCACCCGGCACTGCTGGCATTTCCTTGGTGGCGTCGGCGCGCACGGAGTCCTCGTTCGGTCGGTCGGTGGAGTCGCCGCAGTCTAGCCGGATCGGGCGGGAGCGTTGGCCCACCGGTGGCGCGCCGGAGTGTGTGGCCAGCCGACGCAGCCAGCGGCGGCACCGGACAGAGCCGGTGCCGCCGCTGGGTGGTCGATCAGAGGTACTGGCCGGTGTTGCTGGCGGTCTCGATGGACCGGCCGGCCTCGGCCCCCTTGCCTCCGGAGACGAGCGTGCGGATGTAGACGATCCGCTCGCCCTTCTTGCCGGAGATGCGGGCCCAGTCGTCGGGGTTGGTGGTGTTGGGCAGGTCCTCGTTCTCCCGGAACTCGTCGACGCAGGCGTCGAGCAGGTGCTGCAGGCGCAGCCCCTTGCGACCGGAGGTGAGGAACTCCTTGATGGCCATCTTCTTGCTGCGGTCGACGATGTTCTGGATCATCGCGCCGGAGTTGAAGTCCTTGAAGTAGAGGACTTCCTTGTCGCCGTTGGCGTAGGTCACCTCGAGGAAGCGGTTCTCCTCGGTCTCCGAGTACATCCGCAGCACGACGGCGTCGATCATCGCCGCGACGGTGGCCTGGGGGTCGGCTCCGTGCTCGGCGAGGTCGTCCGGGTGCAACGGCAGCCCGGAGAGGATGTACTTGGAGAAGATGTCCTTGGCCGCTTCGGCGTCGGGCCGCTCGATCTTGATCTTCACGTCGAGCCGACCGGGACGCAGGATCGCCGGGTCGATCATGTCTTCCCGGTTGGAGGCGCCGATGACGATGACGTTCTCCAGCCCCTCCACGCCGTCGATCTCGCTGAGCAGCTGGGGGACGATCGTGTTCTCCACGTCCGAGGAGACACCGGAGCCGCGGGTCCGGAAGATCGAGTCCATCTCGTCGAAGAACACGATCACCGGGGTGCCCTCGCCGGCCTTCTCCCGGGCTCGCTGGAAGATCAGCCGGATGTGCCGCTCGGTCTCACCGACGTACTTGTTGAGCAGCTCCGGGCCCTTGATGTTGAGGAAGAAGCTGGTGTGCTTCTCCTTACCCTGGCGCTCGGCGATCTTCTTGGCGAGCGAGTTGGCCACCGCCTTGGCGATCAGCGTCTTGCCGCAGCCGGGCGGGCCGTAGAGCAGGATGCCCTTCGGCGGGCGGAGCTGGTGCTCACGGAACAGGTCCGCGTGCAGGAACGGCAGCTCCACCGCGTCGCGGATCTGCTCGATCTGCGACTGGAGGCCACCGATGTCGGAGTAGTCGACGTCGGGCACCTCCTCCAGGACCAGCTCCTCGACCTCGCTCTTCGGGATCCGCTCGTACGCGTACGCCGAGCGGGGCTCGATCATGAGCGAGTCGCCGGCCCTGATCGCCGAGCCGATGAGCGTCTCGGCGAGGTGCACGATGCGCTCCTCGTCGGAGTGGGAGACCACCAGCGCCCGGTCACCCGGCCCGCCGTTCGGTCCCTCCAGGATCTCCTTGAGCATCACGACCTCGCCGACCCGCTCATAGCCGAACGCGTCGACGATGTTGAGCGCGTCGTTGAGCAGGACCTCCTGGCCGCGGCGCAGCTCGGCCACGTCCAGCGAGGGCGAGACCGCGACCCGCAACTTGCGGCCGCCGGTGAAGACGTCCACCGTGCCGTCGTCGTGCTTGGCCAGGAAGACGCCGTAACCACTCGGCGGTTGTGCGAGGCGGTCGATCTCCTCCTTGAGAGTGACGATCTGCGTGCGAGCCTCCTTGAGGGTGCTCACCAGCCGGTCGTTGTTCTCGGTCAGCCGCGCCAACTGTGCCTGGGTGGCCGCCAGCCGCTCTTCGAGCTGCCGGACGTGTCGGGGGCTTTCGGTCAACTTGCGCCGCACCAGGGCGAGTTCCTCTTGCAGGAACGCGACCTGCGTGGAGAGATCGTGGGCTTCCTTCTCCCACCGTGCGGCGCGCGAGTCCGCGTCGTCGCTGCGTGCCACGTCCCACCTCCCCGGGGGGCTTGAACGTTCTGCCCTAACACTAGCCGCTATGAGGCCGATTCGGTCCCACGCAACACCCTCGTCACCGAACCTTGATCGCCAAGGGTGGCCTGGCGGGCCGGTACCGGCGTTCGGGTACCGTCGAAGCGTAGGACGCGAGAACATGGGGGGTGCACCGGTGGCCGAGGTCGCGACCGACCAGCTGCAGGTCTGGGTGGACCAGGATCTCTGCACGGGCGATGGGCTCTGCGTGCAGTACGCGCCGGAGGTGTTCGAGTTCGACATCGACGGCCTGGCGTACGTCAAGGGCGCCGACGGTGAGCTGCGGATGGCGCCGGGCAGCCGGGTCGACGTGCCCGAGCACCTGCGACTCGAGGTGATCGACTCCGCGAAGGAGTGCCCGGGCGACTGCATCCACGTGGTGCGCGGCGACGGCGTCGAGGTCGCCGGCCCGGACGCCGAGGACTGAGCAACCCCGTCGGGCCGCCCCACCCGGGCCGGCCCGACGGGTCACGCCTCAGAGCATCGGGCGGCCGACCACCGAGGCGACCAGCCGGGCGAACTCCTCCAACCGGGCGATCTGCCCGGCGCCCCCGTCGTCGAGGGTCTTGCCGAAGCGCAGCGCGTCGTGTCGCGGCGCGCCGACCATCTCCTCGCTCGGCGGTGCCTCGTCCAGCGAGGTGAGCAGCAGGTACACGTCGATGCTGTCGACCCGGATCTCGCCGCTCTCGGTGCGGTTGAGCCGACGCCGGCAGCCGACCTCGGTGACGGTGGAGACCGGCACCACCCGCAGGGACGAGGTCATCGATCCCGGTGGCCCCTCCCCCGGCGGCACGTCCTCGCCGTGCCAGAGGATCAGCCGGCTGCCGTCGCAGACCACGACTTCCTGCCACACGCCGTTGACCTCGTTGACGAAGCGTTCCAGCGTGAAGCCGAGCACCGACGCGCCGCGCAGCACCCCACCGAGCGCCTCCAGGGCGACGTCCGGGTCGCGCAGGTAGGCGCGCGCCGCCGACTCCAGGTCCTGGTACGGCGACCAGTCCGGAAACACGGCGGGCAGGTCACCGCCGCCGTAGCCCGGTCGGCTCATCCCGCCGCCTCCCCCCGCTCGGCGACGACGCCGACGCCCAGCTCGATGGTCACGGCCTGCCCATCTCCCCCGTCGCGTCGGGCTGGACACCGGCCGCCTGGGCGGCCGCCGCCTGCCGGGCCGCCTCCGCCTCGCGCAGGTCCTGCCGGCGCTGCACGTACGCCTCGGTGCCCTTGCTGGGCTTGCGCCGCCGGGGCGGCGCGGTGACCCCGGGGGCCAGCTTGCGCGCGGAGACCAGGAACGCGGTGTGCGCGATCATGCGGTGGTCCGGTCGGACGGCGAGACCCTCGGCGTGCCAGTCCCGCACCAGCGACTCCCAGGCCCGCGGCTCGGTCCAGCCGCCGCGCTCGCGCAGCGCCTCCACCAGCTCGGAGAGCTGCGGCGTGGTGGCCACGTAGCCGATGAAGACGCCGCCGGGCACCAGCGCCCGCTCGACCATGTCGAGGGTCTCCCACGGGGTGAGCATGTCCAGGATGATCCGGTCGAAGCCGGTCTCCTCGCACGCGGCGACGTCGCCGACGTGCAGGTTCCACGCCGGGTGCGGCCCGTTGAAGAACGCCTCGACGTTGCGCTTGGCGATCTGCGCGAAGTCGTCGCGCAGCTCGAACGAGTGCAGCTCACCCTCGGTGCCGACGGCGCGCAGCAACGAGCAGCTGAGCGCACCGGAGCCGGCGCCGGCTTCGAGGACCTTCGCGCCGGGGAAGATGTCACCCATCGCGACGATCTGCGCCGAGTCCTTCGGGTAGATCACCTGCGCGCCGCGCGGCATGGACAGCACGTAGTCCGACAGCAGCGGCCGCAGCGCCAGGAACGCGGTGCCGCCGCCGGAGGTGGTCACCACACTGCCGTCGGGCAGCCCGATCAGCGCGTCGTGCGCCAGGATGCCGCGGTGGGTGTGGAACTCCTTGCCGGGCTCCAGCGTCACGGTGTGCATCCGCCCCTTGGGGTCGGTCAGCTGCACCCGGTCGCCGGGCCGGAACGGCCCGCGGTGCACGGGTGTCAGGGCCGGGGTGGCGGTGTCGGCCGGGACGGTGGAGGGAGTTGCGGTCACGATGTCATCTTCCGGTTGGGTTCGAGGAGCTGCGCCAGGTCCGCGATGTGCAGGATGCCGACGACATCTTCGCCTGCGGTCACCACGTACTGTGCGCCCGGGTGGCTCTGCACGGCGTCCATCACCCGCTCCCCGTCCAGCCCGACCGGCAGCGCGGGAAGCGTGCCCAGTGACCGGGCGACGGCGTCCACCGCCAGCCACGGGCGACGCTCGGCGGGCACCGCGTCGGCGGCGGCCGGGTCGACCAGCGCCACCGGCCGGCCGGTGGAGTCGGTGACCAGCAGCGCGGCACCGGGTTGCCCGCCCTCGGCGCGCCGCCGCTGGGCCTCGGACAGCGGCGTGCCGGTGGCCACCGGCCAGACCGGGCGGGCCAGCCGGGACAGGTCGATCAGCGGAAACCGGCGGCTGGCCCGGGCCGCCCGGATCGACTGCCCGGCGCCGCGCCAGAGGGTGATGGCGACCAGCAGCATCAGCGGCAGAGCCAGCGGTGCCAGGTAGTCGGCCAGCGTGAGCAGGAGGACCAGGGCGGCGGTGCCGGCGGCGACCACCCGGCCCGCCCAGCCGGCGACCTCGGTGCCGCGGTGCCGGTCGTGGGTGAGCCCCCACACCAGGGCGCGCAGCGCCCGGCCGCCGTCCAGCGGCAGCCCGGGCAGGATGTTGAACAGCGCGACGATGACGTTGCTCACGGCGAGCTGGAAGGCCAGCTGGTGGGCCACGGTCCGCTCGGGCAGGGCGAGCGTGGCGACCACCGCGCCGATGCCGAGCACCGCGGACACCGCCGGGCCGGCCAGCGAGACCAGCAGGTCGACCCGGGGCGACGGGGCGTCCCGGTCCATCTCGGTGTACCCGCCGAGCAGTTCCAGGGTGATCCCGCGCACACCGATGCCGTACCGCCGGGCGGTCAGCGCGTGGCCCAGCTCGTGCAGCAGCACCGAGCCGAGCAGCGACACCACGAACCCGAAGCCGATCAGGTAGCCGCTGACCTGCGGCAGGTCCAGCTGCCGGCGGGCGAACTCGGCGTACAGCACGGCGACGAGCAGGGCGAGCAGGACCATGGAGCCGTTGAGGTGCAACGGCACCCCGAACACCCGGCCCACGCTCAGGCCGGGGCGGCGATCGGGCCGGCGCGGCGGTCGGGATGTCTGCTCCATCGGGACGATGCTACGGACCGGCCGCGCGGCGGTCGGTGTCACACCGGTGCCCTAACCTTTGCGGACATGACGGCGGAACCGGTCACCACCTCCCAGTCCCCCTCCCCGGCGCAGGTGCCGCCCACGGTGCGGGCCTCGCTGTCGCCGTCGCGGGCGGCCGACTTCAAGACCTGCCCCCTGCTCTACCGGTTCCGCAGCATCGACCGGCTGCCCGAGCGGACCACCGTCGAGCAGGCCCGGGGCACCCTGGTGCACGCCGTGCTGGAGCGCCTGTTCGACCTGCCGGCGCCGGGCCGCACGCCGGCCGCGGCCGGTGACCTGGTGGCCCCGCAGTGGGACCGGATGGTCACCGAGCAGCCCGAGCTGGCCGGGCTCTTCGAGGATGCCGAGCCGGCCGGCCCGGTCGAGTTCCTCCGCTCCGCCGCCGCGCTGTTGGAGGGCTACTTCGCCGTCGAGGACCCGACCCGGCTGGAGCCGGCCGAGCGGGAGAGCCTGATCTCGGCGGTGGTCGACGAGGAGCTGCTGATCCGGGGCTACCTCGACCGGCTCGACGTGGCTCCGGACGGCGCGCTGCGGGTGGTCGACTACAAGACCGGTGGCGCTCCACGGGAGGCGTTCGAGGCGCGGGCGCTGTTCCAGCTGAAGTTCTACGCGCTGGTGCTGTGGCGCACCCGCGGCGTGGTGCCCCGGGTGCTGCGGCTGCTCTACCTGCGCGACGCCGAGGTGTTGGACTACACGCCCGACGCCGAGGAGCTGGTCCGCTTCGAGCGCACGGTGGTGGCGCTGTGGCGGGCGATCGAGCAGGCCACCGCAAGGCAGGATTTCCGGCCCCGGCCGAGCCGGCTCTGCGACTGGTGCAGCCACCAGGCGCTCTGCCCCACCTTCGGTGGCACCCCGCCGCCGTTCCCGGTCGCGGCGGCGGCCGCCGATCCGCTGCGCGACGCCCGCTCCGGTCCGGTGGCGCCGGGCGCCGACGAGTGACCTCCGGGCGCCGCCGCTGACCGTCGTCCCCGGGCAGAAACCCGACCGTGCCGGTCCGGCAACGGTCGGGACGCGGCGACGGGCCGGCCTCTACGGTGGTCCGCGACGCACGGGCCGGTGTGCGCGAGGATGGCCGGTGCGGCAGCGGCGTCGGCGCGGGACAGGGAGACGAGATGAGCGATCGGGTGGCCTCGGCGCGGCCGGTGCGGATCCTGCTCGCCGACGACCAGCCGCTGCTGCGTACGGGCTTCCGGATGGTGCTGGGCGCCGAGCAGGACCTGGACGTGGTGGCGGAGGCCGGCGACGGCCTGGAGGCGGTGGACCTGTCCCGCCGGCTACTGCCCGACGTGGTGCTGATGGACATCCGCATGCCCCGGATGGACGGGGTGGCCGCCACCCGGGCGATCGTCGACGCCCGGCTGCCGGTGCGGGTGCTGGTGCTGACCACCTTCGACCTCGACGAGTACGTGGTGGGCGCGCTGCGCGCCGGCGCCAGCGGGTTCCTGGCCAAGGACGTCCCGGCCGAGGAGTTGATCGCGGCGATCCGCACCGTGGCCGGCGGAGACGCGGTGGTGGCCCCCCGGATCCTGCGGCGGTTGCTGGACCGGTTCGCCGACCTGCTGCCCGACCCGGCGGCGACACCGTCGGCGGCGCTCAGCGCGCTCACCGACCGGGAACGCGAGGTGCTGGTGCAGGTGGCCCGAGGGTTGTCCAACGCCGAGATCGCGGTGGCGCTGTCGGTCAGCGAAACCACCATCAAGACACATGTCGGGCACGTGCTGACCAAGCTGCGGCTGCGCGACCGGGTGCAGGCCGTGGTGCTGGCGTACGAGTCGGGGCTGGTCCGTCCCCGGGCGTAGGCCTGACCCACCCGGCTACCTCACCCGGCGTACCCGAAGATCCCTCCGTGGGGTGACGGCTGGCTTGCCGTGCTCACCTACCGTGACCGGAGATGGCTTGGCGGGGTTGATCCTCTCGTGGGTTCACCTCGCAGCCTGCCGGCGGCGTTTCGCCGGTCGGGAAACGGATCGACCGGCCGTCGGGTCAGGGGCAACCCTGAGCCGGCATGGGGGTGCACCCGCAGCGCGAAATCCGCGCCGGGTCCCCCCGTGGGCGGACGGTACGGGCGTGAGCAGCGCCGATGATGGAACAGTCGCGCCGGACCAGCGGGGGCGGCGCGTATTGGCAGAGACGGAAGAGGTAGATGACGTGACCGCGACGGTAGGCCAGCAGGCGCAGGCCGCGGCCCGGGCGAACGACGTGTGGAAGGTGTACGGCAGCGGTGAGGCACAGGTCATCGCGCTACGAGGGGTCAGCGCGGAGTTCGAACGCGGTCGGTTCACCGCGATCATGGGTCCGTCGGGTTCCGGCAAGTCGACGCTGATGCACTGCCTGGCCGGCCTGGACTCGGTCACCCGCGGCACGGTGGCGATCGGCGAGACGACCGTCACGGGGCTGGGTGACTCGGGGTTGACGAAGCTGCGCCGCGACAAGGTCGGTTTCATCTTCCAGCAGTTCAACCTGCTGCCGACGCTGACGGCCAAGGAGAACATCCTGCTGCCGCTGTCGATCGCCGGGCGCAAGCCCGACCCGGCCTGGTACGACACGGTGATCGACACGGTCGGCCTGCGGGACCGGCTGGACCACCGGCCGGCGCAGCTGTCCGGCGGGCAGCAGCAGCGGGTGGCGTGCGCGCGGGCGTTGGTGTCCCGCCCCGAGGTGATCTTCGCCGACGAGCCGACCGGCAACCTGGACTCCCGCTCCGGCGCGGAGGTGCTCCGCTTCCTGCGCAACTCCGTCCGCGAGCACGGCCAGACCATCGTGATGGTCACCCACGACCCGACGGCCGCCGCGTACGCCGACCGGGTGGTCTTCCTGGCCGACGGGGAGATCGTCTCGGAGCTGATCGAGCCGACCGCCGAGACGGTGCTGGACACCATGAAGAAGCTGGACACTCCGGCTGAGGTGGGCAACTGATGTTCCGGGCGACACTGAAGAGTCTGCTGGCCCGCAAGGTCCGGCTGATCCTGTCCGGGCTGGCGGTGGTGCTCGGCGTGATGTTCGTGTCCGGCGCCTTCGTGCTCACCGACACGCTGGGCCGCTCCTTCGACTCGGTCTTCGCCGACGGCTTCTCCGAGATCGACGTGAACGTCACGGCGAAGCCGAAGGTGGAGGTCAGCGAGATCGAGGGTGAGCAGACCGCCACCCCGCTGCCCGCCGCCGTCGTGGACCGGGTCAAGCAGGTGCCGGGCGTGGCCTCGGCGACCGGCATCGTCAACGCCGACGGCGCCCGCGTGATCGGCAGCAACGGCAAGGTAATCACCTCGTTCGGTCCGCCGCAGTTGGGCGAGAACTGGACCGGGGAGAGCGAGCTGCTGCAACTGCGGGAGGGCCGCGGGCCGCAGGCCGACGACGAGATCGTCCTCAACAAGTCACTGGCGACGGCGGCGAAGGTGCAGGTCGGCCAGAAGGTCGGCGTGCTCACCGCCTTCGAGTCGAAGAAGCGGGACTTCACCCTGGTCGGCATCGTCGGTTACAGCGGTGACCGGGACTCGATCGGCGGGGTCAACGAGGTCTTCTTCACCACCCCGGTGGCGCAGCGGCTGATGATCGGCGAGCCCGACGCGTTCAGCAGCATCACCGTGCGCGCCGCCGGCGGGGTCTCCGACGAGACGCTGCGCGACGACGTCGCCCGCACCCTGGGCGCCGACTACGAGGTGAAGACCGGCGAGCAGGTGGCCGCGGACGCCTCGGCCAGCCTGAAGGAGGGCCTGTCCTTCTTCAACAAGATCCTGCTCGGCTTCGCCGCGGTGGCGCTGCTGGTGGGCACCTTCCTGATCCTCAACACCTTCTCGATCATCGTCGCCCAGCGCACCCGGGAGCTGGCGCTGATGCGCGCCATCGGGGCCAGCGGCCGGCAGATCATCGGGTCGGTGGTGCTGGAGGCCATCGCGGTGGGGCTGATCGCCTCGGTGCTCGGCCTGGCCGCCGGCATCGGCGTGGGCGCGCTGCTGGCGTTCCTGTTCGGCAAGCTGGCCGGTGGGCTCACCCTGGCCGGGATCGGCGTGCCGGCGGCCGCGGTGATCGGCTCGTTCGCTGTCGGTCTGGTCATCACCGTGGTGGCGGCGCTGCTGCCGGCGCTGCGGGCGTCCCGGATCCCGCCGATCGCCGCGATGCAGGACGTGGCCACCCCGGACCGGCCGTTGACAAAGGTCACGATCGCCGGGTCGGTGGTCACCGGTATCGGCGCGGTGCTGCTGTTCCTCGGGCTCAGTGGCAACGCCAGCGGTCAGACGCTGCCCACCATCCTCGGTGGGGTGCTGTTCGCCTTCATCGGCGTGGCACTGCTGACTCCGCTGATCAGCCGGCCGGTGGTGGCCCTGCTCGGTGCGATCTTCTCCTGGTCGGTCCCGGGCAAGCTGGGCCGGCTGAACTCGGGGCGCAACCCGCGCCGCACCGCGATCACCGCTGCCGCGCTGATGGTCGGCATCGCGCTGGTCACCGGCGTGACGGTGATCCTGGACTCGGCCAAGGGCAGCATCAGCGCTCTGGCCGAGGACACCATCAAGGCCGAGCTGGTGATCTCCGGTGCGCAGGGCGGTCCGCGACCGCCGAGTTTCGACCCGGCCGTCCTCGACCGGGCCAAGGCCCTGCCGGGCGTGCAGATGGTCGACGGCGAGTACGGCGACATGGCGAAGGTCAACGGCGAGAGCACCTGGGTCGCGGCGAGCAGTGACATCGCGTCGCTGCGGCAGATCTTCGGCGCGAAGCCCACCGCCGGTGACATCGACCGGCTCGGGCCGACCCAGATGCTGGTCAGTTCGGACACCGCAACCTCCCGCAACCTGTCGGTGGGCTCGACGGTCAACGTGCAGCTGACCCGCGGTGAGGCGCGGACGTACACGGTCAGCGGCATCTACGAGGCGTCCCAGCTGACCAACCCGGTGACGCTGCCGGCGACGGCCGCGAAGGACTTCGCCATCCCGCAGCCCATCCAGGGCTTCATCCAGCTGGCCCCGGGCACGCGGGTCGGCGACGTGCAGCCGCAGGTGGAGGCGCTGCTCGCGGACAGCCCCGAGGTGTCGGTGGCCGACCGGGCGGCGTTCATCAAGCAGCAGACCGGTCAGCTCGACGGGCTGCTCACGATGATCCAGATCCTGCTGGCGTTGGCCATCGTGATCGCCGTACTGGGCATCATCAACACCCTGGCGCTGTCGGTGCTGGAGCGGACCCGGGAGTTGGGTCTGCTGCGGGCGATCGGTCTGCGCCGGTCGCAGACCATGGGCATGATCACCGTGGAGGCGGTGGTGATCTCCGTGTTCGGCGCTCTGCTGGGCGTGGTGGTCGGCAGCGGCCTCGGCGCCGCGGTGGTCGAGGCGCTCAAGGACGAGGGGATCACCGACCTGATCCTGCCCTGGGGGCAGATGGGCGTCTTCCTCGGTCTGGCCGCGATCATCGGGGTGGTGGCCGCGGTGCTGCCGGCGGTGCGGGCGGCACGGATCAACGTGCTGGGCGCGATCGCCCACGACTGAGCAGACAGTCACCACGGACCCCCGGTGCCGTTCGCGGCGCCGGGGGTCCGTGCTGTCCGCCTCGGCCGAATTGCCCTCCGGGACCGGGCCCGAGCTGCCACGATGGCGGTGCCGGCCCGCCCGCGGTTCCGGGCGGCGGTGGCGAGCCGGGAAGGGTGACATGACCGATCAGGACGCGTACCAGCGAGCCCTGGACAACGCCGAGCGGCTGCTCGGTCAGCCGCTCACGCTGCCGCTCGGCGAGGGCGAGCCACCCGTCGGGCAGGACTTCCGCCGCCTGGCCACCGTGCAGACCTTCGGCGAGGCATGGCCCCGCCCGGGGTTGGACCTGCACAGCCGCTGCCTCGTCTCGGTGGCCATCGCCGCCGCTCTCGGCACCCACGAGCCGCTGCGCGGTCAGCTGCGCATCGCGCTGCAGTCGGGGGTGACCAAGGAGGAGATCGTCGAGCTGTTCATCCACCTGGCCGCCTACGCGGGAGCCGCGCGGGCGTTCGACGGTTATCAGGTGGTCGCCGCGGTTTTCGCCGAGCGCCCCTGATCCGCGCCGCCCCCGGTCAGCCGGTCGCGCCGGCCCGGTCGACCAGCAAGGCGGCGAGCAACTCCAGGTCCGCGCCGGTCAGGCTCTCCACCTGGTGTACGCCGGCCGTGACCGGCAGCGGTGCCTCCGCGGGTACGGCCAGCACAGCCGCGCCGGAGGCGAGCGCGCTGGCCACCCCGGTCGGCGAGTCCTCGATCGCCACGCAGCGGCTGATCGGAACGCCCAGCAGCCGGGCCGCGGTCAGGTACGGCTCCGGGTGGGGCTTGGCGGCGACCACCTCGTCGCCGCAGACCACCACGTCGAAGCTGTCCCGGCCTAGGGTGTCCAGGGCGATCTCGACCAGCGGCCGACCGCTGGAGGTGACCAGCGCGGTGGGGATGCCCGCCGTCCGCACCGCCCGCAGCAGGGCGAACGCGCCGGGGCGCCACCGCAGCCCGGTGCGGAACAGCTCCAGGATCCGGGCGTTGATCCACGCCGCGCTGGCCTCCGGGTCCCGTTCGGGCTGCCCCAGGTCGTCGTGCAGGATGCGCATCGACTCGGCCATGCTGGTGCCGATGATCGACCGGCGGGCGGCGAGGGAGAGCTCCCCGCCGTACTCCCGGGCGAGCTCCTGGAGCGCGATGTCCCACAGCTTCTCGCTGTCGACCAGCGTGCCGTCCATGTCGAAGAGCACGGCGGCGGGGTGTTGGCTGCTCAGCGGATCCTCCAGGGTCGTGGCCGACACCGGCGATCCTGCCAGGGCCGGCCGCGGCGGGTGCCGGCGGCGGGCGAAGGGGTGATCCGGGCAACCCCGGTCAGCTCAGGTCACACGCGTCCAGGGAGCGCTCGTACCCGCGGAAGAACGACTCGGTGCGCTGCTCGGCCGTGCCGTGCGACCCCTCGGCGAACCACGGCTGGTCGGGGTCGTCGCCGACCGCCGCCAACCCCTCCCGGAACTCGTCCAGGTCGCCCTCGGCGAGGGTCAGCGCGCCGGAGCGCACCGAGTCGCCGAGGTACGCCCCGGCCATGCAGTCGGCCTGCAACTCCTGCTGGATGGTGAAGGTGTAGCGGATGCCGAGGCGCACCTGGATGCCGTGGGCGTACTCGTGGCCGAGCAGGTAGAACACGAACGCGTCGCCGACCTGGCGGAACGCCGCCACCGACCAGGTGACGTCGTAGGCGATGAAGTCACCCTGCGAGCAGTAGACGGCGTTGTTGCGCGGCAGCGCCTGACCGCCGCAGGACACCTGACCCGCCCGCTGGTACGGGACGATCTGCCGGACCGGCCGGAAACGCTGCCCGGAGGCCTTGAACTGGGCCGCCCAGTACCGCTCGGCGATCGCCTGCGCGTCGGCGACGTCCTGCTGGAACTCGGCGACACTGGTGGTGCTGTCGGCCCGGGTGGTGCTCGGATCCGGGGCGGCCGTCTGACGGCCCGGCGCCGGGCGCTCACCCTCCGGCTCGGCCACCCCGCCGACGGCGCAGGCGACCGACACCAGCGCGGCGATCAGCAGGCCCACCAGCGGACCCCGCGCGTCGCGACCTGACCGTGCCCCCACTGCGCCTCCCCTGGCGTCGGCTCCGCACAGGCAGTACCCCCGACATCGGAGCGCCATTCCACCGACCTGATTCACGGGAACCGGCACCGGATGGTTCACGGCGCGGGTGCCGGGCGACCACAATGGTGCGGGGCGGGTGTCCGTCCGGTCAGGAGGGTCGTGGTGCACGTGCTGGGCAGCCGCCGCCGCAGCCAGCCGGCCCCGCCGCACGTCGTGTGGCGCTCGCTGCGGGACCCGTACGAGGCCGGCAGCCGGCCCTGGCTGGAGCTGCGCGACGACGAGGTGCCGCCCCGGGTGGTGGCGGGATACGCGCCGGTGCTGGTGGTCTGGTCGTCGCTGTGGCCGCACCGGCCGCTGGACCGGGTCCGCTTCGACGTGGCCGCCCAGCCGCCCGGTCAGGGCTGCGCGCTGCGCTGGACGCTCACCACCGACGGTGAGCTGCCGAGCGAGAGCACCCTCGGGTACCTGCGGCACCGCCTCAACTACCTGATCAACGATCGGCTCCGGCTCTCGTACGGGCAGTGACCCGTCAGCCGCCGCTGCCGTCGCGCCCCCGCTGCCAGGTGTCGCCCTGCTCGGCGTGCCGCTCGGCCTCGTACCTCTGCTGAGTGGCCCGCGCCGCCCGAGCGGCGGCATCGTCGTCGGCGGAACTCAACCGCCCCCGGTCCCGCCACGCCACCACCCCGAACGCCGCACCCCCCACGGCGACAAGAATCCCCAGTACCACCCACACGGTCGTCATCCCTCCACGCTAACGACCCCCCACCACCCTCCCGACCCCCTCCCACCCCGGTGATCATGAAGTTGTTGCTGGCCGGTGCGGCGTGTCGTGACAACAACGTCATGGTCACGGGGGTGGTCGAGTTCGCGGGAACTAGCGTGTCCGGGTGGGGTTGGTGGCTTCGACGTCTCTGGTGAGCGGCGCCGTCGTGGCGCCGGGACAGGAGGGACCACCGTGAAGTACATGATCCTGCTCTACGGCTCGCAGCAGGACTACGACGTGCTCTCCGGCCGGGCGACCGACCGGCCGGCCATGTCGGCCGAGCAGATCGCGGCCATGCACGAGCACATGGAGACGTTCCACCAGGCGCTCGCCGAGTCCGGGGAGCTGGTTGACGCCCGGGGTCTCAGCGAGCCGGTGCACGCCCGCCGGGTGCAGGTGCGCGAGGGCGCGCCCGTGGTCACCGACGGCCCGTACCCGGAGACGCAGGAGGTGCTGGCCGGCTACACCATCGTGGAGTGCGCCAGCTTCGACCGGGCCACCGAGATCGCCGCCGGCCTGGTCGACCCGGACGCGCCCGGCGGGTACGTGGACGTGCGGCCGGTGCTGGACGGCGTCGAGGACCTGGCCGGCTGACGGTGCCGAACCCCGTCGAGGACCTGCTGCGCGGCCTCGCGCCGCAGGTCCTCGGCGCGCTGGTACGCCGCTACGGGCACTTCGACACCGCCGAGGACGCCGTCCAGGAGGCGCTGATCGCCGCGGCGGGTGGCTGGCCGCGCGACGGCGTACCGGAGAACCCGCGTGGCTGGCTGATCACCGTCGCGTCCCGCCGGCTGACCGACCTGCTGCGCCGCGAGCAGGCCCGGGTGCGGCGGGAGGACACCGTGGCGCGGTGGGTGCTGCCCGAGCAGTGGCAGGCTCCCGCAGCGGACCGGCCACCGGCCGACGCCGACGACACGCTCATCCTGCTGTTCCTGTGCTGCCATCCGGCGCTCTCGCCGGCGTCGCAGATCGCGCTGACGCTGCGCGCGGTGGGCGGGTTGAGCACCGCCGAGGTGGCCCGCGCCTTCCTGGTGCCGGAGGCGACGATGACCCGGCGGATCAGCCGGGGCAAGCAGCGGATCCGCGACAGCGGGCTGCGGTTCGCCCCGCCCACCGGCCCGGAGCGGGCCGAGCGGCTCGCCGCCGTGCTGCACGTGCTCTACCTGGTCTTCACCGAGGGGTATGCGCGTACCGCCGGCCCCGGCCTGCTGCGCGCCGACCTGACCGCCGAGGCGATCCGGCTGACCCGCCTGGTGCACCGGCTGCTGCCCGACGATCCCGAGGTCACCGGGTTGCTCGCGCTGATGCTGCTCACCGACGCCCGCGCCCCGGCCCGGATCGGCCCGCACGGCGAGCTGGTGCCGATGGCCGAGCAGAACCGTGGCCGGTGGCGGGCCGACCAGATCGCCGAGGGCGTCGCGTTGATCACCGGGGCGCTGCCGCGCGGGGTCGTCGGGCCGTACCAGCTCCAGGCGGCCATCGCGGCCGTGCACGACGAGGCGCCCAGCGCGGCGGCCACCGACTGGGCGCAGATCACCGCCCTGTACGAGGTGCTGATGGGCATGTCCAACAACCCGGTCGTGGCACTCAACCACGCGGTGGCGGTGGCGATGAGCCGGGGCGCGCCGGCGGGGTTGGCGCTGCTCGCCGAGCTCGCCGACGACGGCCGGTTGGCCGACGATCCCCGACTGCCGGCCGCCCGCGCCCACCTGTGGGAGCTGGTCGGCGAGCGCGGCGCCGCCGGGGAGGCGTACCGGATGGCGGCGGCGAGGTCGACGAACCTGGCCCAGCAGCGCTACCTGAACGCCCGCGCGGACCGCCTCGCCGACTGAGTCGGCGCCGGTCGCGGCGCGGACGGGTCAGGGGCTCGCGGCCAGGAAGACGAAGGCGGCCAGCAGCACCAGGTGCACGCCGCCCTGCAACAGGGTGGCCCGGCCCGGCACCACGGTCAGCACCGCCGTCACGGCGGTGAGCGCCAGCAGCGCGAGCTGGGTGCCGCCGAGGCCGAGCAGCAGGGGGCCGTCCAGCCAGATCGAGGCGATGGCGATGGCCGGGATGGTCAGGCCGATGCTGGCCATCGCCGAGCCGAGCGCGAGGTTGAGGCTGATCTGCACCCGGTCGCGGCGGGCGGCGCGGGCCGCGGCCAGGGTCTCCGGCAGCAGCACCAGCAGGGCGATGATGACGCCGACGAACGCGTGCGGCAGGTTCGCCGCCGCCACCCCGGCCTCGATGGTCGGGGAGACGGTCTTGGCGTCGCCGACCACGGCGACCAGCGCCACCAGCAGCAGCCCCAGGCTGACCAGCGCGGCGCGGGTGGTCGGCGGCTTGGCGTGCTCCTCCGCGTCGATCACCCGGCCCTGGCTGTCGACGGGCAGGAAGTAGTCGCGGTGCCGGCCGGTCTGCACGAGCACGAACAGCCCGTACAGCGCCAGCGACGCCACGGCGGCGAAGGCGAGTTGGGCCGGGCTGAACTCCGGCCCGGGTCGGGCCGTGGTGAAGGTCGGGATGACCAGACTCAGGGTGGCCAGGGTGATCACGGTGGCCAGCGCTCCGCCGGTGCCCTCGGGGTTGAACACCGCGACCCGACGTCGGAGTGCCCCGAGCAGCAGGGACAGGCCGAGGATCCCGTTGCAGGTGATCATGACGGCGGCGAAGACGGTGTCCCGGGCGAGCGACTGGGTCTTCTCCGGCCCGCTGATCATGAGCGTGACGATCAGGGCGACCTCGATCACGGTGACCGCGACGGCGAGCACCAGGGAGCCGTACGGCTCCCCCACCCGGTGGGCGACCACCTCGGCGTGGTGCACCGCCGCGAGGACCGCCCCGCCCAGCAGTACCGCGACCACCACGATGACGGGCCCGGGCAGCTGCCGTCCCCAGGTGGCGATCAGCACCAGCACCGCGAGTACGGGTACGGCGACGGTCCAGTCGGTCACGCGGGATCGAAGCAGGGCGGCCATGCGTCAAGAGTGCCAGGCCAGGTGATCATGTGCCCACCATCGACGCAGCACCTCGCCACGTCGGAGGTGTCCACTACCGTGCAGGGCCATGATCTCCGACCGCCTCGACGCCACCCGCGCCTCCTACGACACCGTCGCCGTCGACTACGCCGAGCTGCTGCACGACGAGTTGGCCGTCCGCCCCTGGGACCGGGCCATGCTGGCCGCGTACGCCGAGGTGGTGACCGGCCCGGTGGCCGACGTGGGCTGCGGTCCCGGCCGGATCACCGCACACCTGGCGGGTTTCGGGGTGGACACCTTCGGCATCGACCTGTCCCCCGCGATGATCGAGGTGGCCCGCCGGACGTACCCGGGGTTGCGCTTCGAGGTCGGCACGATGACCGCCCTGGACCTGCCCGACGGGGAGCTGGGCGGGGTGGTGTCCTGGTACTCGCTGGTGCACACGCCGCCGGAGCTGCTGCCGGTCGCGTTCGCCGAGTTCCACCGGGTGCTGGCGAGCGGGGGTCACCTGCTGATCGCGTTCAAGGTCGGTGACGAGCGGCGGGAGCTGACCCACGCGTACGGGCACGACGTGTCGCTCGACGTCTACTGGGTGCCGATGGACGTGGTCGCGGAGCTGGTGACGCGGGCCGGGCTGGTGGAGGTGGCGAGGCTGGTCCGCGAGCCCGGCCTCAACGAGAAGTCCGCGCAGGGCTTCCTGCTCGCACGGAAACCGTAACTCATAGGTTACGCTTTGGTGGTGGACGAGGTGGCCACCGCGATCGCGGACCCGGTACGGCGACGCATCCTGACCATGCTGCGCGACGAGCCACTGGCCGCCGGCGACATCGCCCAGCGGTTCGCGATCAGCCGACCCGCGATCAGCCGCCACCTGCGGGTGCTGCGCGAGAGCGGGCTCGTCCGCGACGAACTGGTCGGCCGCAGACGGATCTACCGCCTCGATCCCGGCCCGCTCGCCGAACTGGTCGACTGGCTCGCCGAGCTCGTCACCGCCGACCGGTGGGAGCGGCACCTCGACGCGTTGGAGACCGAGGTCTATCGAACCCGCCGAGAACGCCGCAGCCGCGGCCCGGCGGAGCACCGAAGGGAGCACACGGCATGACCCGTACACCCGCCGGACGACTGTTCCGCACCGCCACCGGCCACGATCTCGTCCTCACCCGCACGTTCCGCGCCCCGACGGCGGACGTGTGGGCCAGCCTGACCGAACCGGAGCGCACGGCCCGCTGGTTCGGCCCCTGGGAGGGCGACGCCGCGCCCGGCCGGACCATCCGGGTCCAGATGGCGTACGAGGAGCAGCAGCCCTGGTGTGAGGTGCGCATCGACGCGTGCGAACCGCAGCGGCGCCTGGCCGTGTCGATGATCGACAGCTACGGGCACTGGCTGCTGGAGATGGAGCTGTCCGAGGCCGACGGCAGCACCGAGCTGCGGTTCGTGCAGCACCTGACCAGCGTGGAGGGCATCGCCGAGGTGGGGGCCGGCTGGGAGTACTACCTGGACATGCTTGTCGCCTCCCGCGACGGCTCACCCCGCCCCGAGTTCGACGAGTACCACCCCGCGATGCAGTCTTACTACCAGGCGCTGGCCGCCCAGGAGACGCCCGACGCCGCCCAGCACGCCTAGATCAAGCGTCGCGACAGCGGAAGGTGACAGCGGCGAGCGTCAGTGCGCAGAGTGTCCAAGTGATCGTGGCGGCGGCACCGTGGGACGGGTCGAGGGCGGCCGTGTCCGGTAGGTAGGCGGCGTTGGTGCCGGTCCGGGCCCGTAGCAGCGGGCCTGCGATGAAGTACAGACCGAGCAGCAGAATCACGGCGGGCACCACGCGGCGAACGACGCTGGCGACTGCCGCCCCCAGCAGCGTGGTGAGCATCAGGTAGGCCGTCGCGGCCGGCATCCACGTACCCGCACCGCCCGCAAGGGTGCTGGTGGCCGCTGCCACGGCGGCCACCGGAAGCGCCACCACAGCCAGCACGACGGCCTTCACCGCCTGCAGAGGCAGGCGCCGAGGCATCGCGAGCAGCGTGGTGCGGATCTGGCCGCACTCCTGGTGCTCGGAAGCGGCCGCGAGCACGCCGAGCACCAGGAAGCCGGCCTGGGTGTAGCCGAGTGGGGCCAAGGCTGCGGCCTCGCCGAGCGAATCACGGTGGAACTCGGCCGACGCGTACATGTACGTCAGCAGCAGGTTGGCGGTCCAGGTCAGTAGTGCGGTCAGGCGCAGCGACGGCAGGGTCAGCAGTTTGCGCAGTTCAGCGCGGGCGGTGTTCATACGTCCCGCCGCTGAAACAGGACCGCGCCGACCGCGAGTAACGCGACGACCCAGGCCGTCATCACCAGGCCGGCGGTCACCGGGGCGATCTCGACGGGGAAGCCCGCGCTGCCGATGAACATCTGCGCTCCGACGATGTCCGGCAGATAGGAGGCGAGGTCGGTGACCTTCGTCAGCAGGTACGACACTGATACGACGGAGCTGTTGATGATCAGTAGCGTCAGCGGCACGATGCCGTTGCGAGTAATCAGCGCGATCGCATACGCCAGTAGTGCGGTCAACGTCCAGTAGAGGATCGCGGCGGCGACTCGGGCCGGGGCGGGTGCCGGCGCGTGTTCGCCGTGCAGCACCTGGGTGAGGGTGAGTGTGGCGGCTGTGGTGACCGCCGCCTGGGCCGCGACGACCAGCACGAGCGCGGTGGCTTTCGCCACGAGCAGACGCAGCCGGTTGGGAACTGCGGCGAGCGTCGCGGTGAGCTGGCGGGCGCCGGGGGCGTCCTGACCGGTGGACGTGTATTCGCTGCTCACCACGATCACGCCGAGGACGATCGGACCGATCAGGCCGATACCTAGGTCGCGTAGGCCCAGGTCGGACGTGTCAGTGAGAGTGCCGGCGGCGATCGCACGGCGGGTGTAGGGCGCGTTCAGCAGGATGACCGCGGGTGCTGTCAACGTGCCCAGCACCAAGCCGATCCAGGCGGTGGGCAGGCCGAGCAGCTTACGGAGTTCGGCGCGGACCGGGCTCACCACGGGCCACCGGCCTCGGTAGCGGTCAGCTCGAAGAAGGCGTCCTCGAGCGTGCGGTGATCGCCGATGACGTCGGCGAGTCCGCCTTGGATCACGATCCGGCCCTTGTCGATCACGATGACGTCGTCGGCGATCTCGGCCAACTCGCCCATCAGGTGGCTGGAGAGCAGGACCGTGCGGCCCTGCGCGGCGCTGTCTCGGAGAAATTCCCGCATCCAGCGAATCCCGGCCGGGTCGAGGCCGTTGACCGGTTCGTCGAGGACCAGCACCGCAGGATCGCCGAGCAGCGCGGTGGCGAGCCCGAGCCGGCGGCTCATGCCGAGGGAGAAGCGGCCGGCGCGTTTCCGCGCGTCGCCGGTCAGGCCCACGACCTCGAGGACCTCATCGGCACGGGAGTCGGGCAGGCCGTTGCTGGCGGCCACCCAGCGCAGGTGGGCGCGGGCCGTGCGGGCCCGGTGCGCACCGCTGCCGTCGAGCAGCGCGCCGACAGTCATGAGCGGACGGTCCAGTTTCTGGTAGCGGCGCCCGCAGATCAGCGCGGTCCCGCTCTGGGGGCGGTCCAGGCCGAGCAGGACACGTAACGTCGACGTCTTCCCGGCTCCGTTCGGCCCGAGGAAGCCGGTGACCCGGCCGGGTCGGGCCTCGAAGGTGACGTCGTACAGGATCTGCGTCCTGCTCTTGGTCTTGCTGACGTGATCGATCGTGATCATAAGCCGAGTCAACGGGGGTTCCGGCCCTCGCGCATCGGACCGTTCTCGGATCCCGACGGCCGAGTCGGCCCACGGACCGTCAGACCCTGGTCTGAGAACTACAGTCGGGGTGGTGAACGCCCATCCGCGCCCCTCCCGGCGGTCCAGGGCCATGCCGGCGGTTGCCGTGGTGATCAGCGTCCTGGTGATGTCCATGTGCACGGTCGGCGCGCAGGGGCCGTTCGCGCTCGTACTGCCACCGCTGATAGTCGGCGGCGCTGTCGCGGCTGCGCTGTGGGCTGTGCGGCGGTCACGCGCCGACCGAACCGCCTACGAATCACGGCTGACCGCCTGGGCGGCATCCGAGGCGGTGCTCGCCGAGCGGTTGCGGATTGCCCGGGACCTGCACGACATCGTCTCGCATGGCTTGGGTCTGATCACGGTCCGCGCGGCGGCGACCCGACATCTACCCAAGCCTGCGGAGGTCGAGGCGGCGCTCACCGACATCGAGGAGGCGAGCCGGCACGCCACAGCCGAGCTACGCCGCATGCTCACGGTCCTGCGCGAGCCGTCGGTTGCGAGCCGCCGTGCGCCGGTGGACAACCTCGACGACCTGCCCGGCATCGTGCACGCGGCGTCGCGCGCCGGGCTTCGGGCACGGCTGACGGTCGAGCCGCTCGGCCCGGTATCGCAGGGTGCACAAGTCGCCGTCTGCAAGACCGTGCGGGAGGCGCTCAGCAACGCGGCGCGGTACGCGGGACCGACGGACGTAGGGGTGCGGGTGTATCGGGACGGAACATCCGTGGTGGTCACGGCGGCGGACAGCGGCCCAGTCGACGAATGGCGGGCATCGCCTGGCGCCGGACACGGGCTGGCCGGGTTACGGGAGCGGGTCGGCAGTCTCGGCGGAACGCTATCGACGGAGCGGGTCGACGCGGGCTTCCGCGTCACCGCGAGGATCCCGGACGAGGCGGTGTGAACGACATCCGCGTACTGCTGGTGGACGACCAGCCGCTGCTGCGACATAGCCTCGCCATGATCATCAACAACGAGCCGGGCCTGACTGTCGTCGGCGAGGCCGGCGACGGCGCACACGCCGTGTCGTGCGCGCGGACCACCCGCCCGGACGTCATCCTGATGGACGTACGGATGCCGCACCTCGACGGCCTGAAGGCTACCCGCCGCATCTGCACGGATCCGGCACTGTCCTCCGCCCGCGTCCTGGTCCTGAGCATGTTCGAGCTCGATGAGTACGTCTACGAGGCACTGAACGCGGGCGCGTCCGGTTTCCTGCTCAAGGACGCCCGTCCCGAGGAACTGATCGAGGCGATCCGCCGTACCCACCGCGGTGAATCGCTGTTCGCGCCGTCGATCCTCACCCGGCTCGTCGCGCATTACGTCGCAGCACCACGGCCGGATAGGCCGTCGCCGAGACTGCGGCGGCTGACCGGCCGCGAGGTGGAGGTGCTGACACTGATCGGCGGCGGCTTGTCGAACGACGAGATCGCCACTGCCCTGACGATATCGGTGAAGACGGTAAAAACGCACATCACGCACCTGATGGCGAAGCTGACCGTGCGTGATCGGGCGCAGCTGGTGATCGCGGCGTTCGACGCAGGGCTGGTGCGGCCACGCCCCTGACCTGAACGTGATGGTCTGCATCGATCGTCTGGCTCCGACACGAAGCAGAGCTACCCGCTCCGCACTGTTTCGGGGCCGGTGACCAGGTAGTAGCGCGCCTGACTAGGCGTCGGTCTCCCGGTACAGCGCGGCGAACTCGGCCGTCAGCGCCGGCAGCGGGAAGTGCGCGTTCAGGCCGCTGGGGTTGGGCAGCACCCAGACCCGTGCTGGGCCCAGCAGATCCGGCTGCGGGCCCAGCCCGGCCCGCGGCCGCACGAAGCCGATCCGGTACGCGGTCACCCCGAGGATCGCCACCCACCGCGGCCGGTACCGCTCGGCCTTCACCGCCAGCCCCGTCACCCCGGCCACCAACTCCGCCCGCGTCAGTTCGTCGGCGCGGGCCGTGGCCCGGTTGCTGAGGCTGGTGATGCCCACGCCCTGCCGCAGCAGCTCGTCGCGCTCCCACGGGTGCAGCTCCCGGTCGGTGAAACCGGAACGGTGCAGGGCGGGCCAGAAGCGGCTGCCCCGCCGCGCGAAGGGGTGCCCCACCGCGGCGGAGTAGAGACCCGGGTTGAAGCCGCAGAACAGCACCCGCAGATCCGGGCCGATCACGTCCGCCAGCCCTCGGCCGGCCGCCGCGGCCACCTCCTGTGGCGTCGGCCGCCGGAACGGCCCCGACCCGCCCGCCTCCATGGCACCGATCCTGCCGTACGGCACGCCGGCCGGTCACCGCTTCCGGACGCCGGGGCGGCCCTGGACGAGCGCCGTCGATCACGACTTGGGACCCTCGACGGATGCAGTCAACCGACGACCTCGCTCGCAGCCGCTACGCCCGGATGCGCTGGAACACGCCACTGTCGGAGGAGCACGCGGCCCTGCTGGTGCAACGGCTCGACGTACGCCCCGGCTCGCGCGTCCTCGACCTCGGCTGCGGCTGGGGTGAGCTGCTGCTCCGGGCCGTCGCCGCTGGCGGTGTCGCCGGCCCGGTCGCGACGAGGGGCGTCGGCGTCGACACCGACGACGCCGCACTGGCCCGGGGACGACGGCTGGCCGCGAGCCGGTCGCTGAACCGGCACGTCGCCTTCGTGATGGGGGAAGCGGCGACCTGGCAGGAGCCGGCCGACCGGGTTCTCTCCATCGGCGCCGCGCACGCATTCGGCGGCACCGACGCGGCCCTCGACGCGCTCACCACCGTGCTCCGGCCCGGGGGCCGGCTGCTGTTCGGCGCGGCGTTCTGGGAACGGTCCCCCACGGCGGAGGTCGAACAGATCTTCGGAGCGGAAACCACCGACCTTCCGGGCCTCGTCGAGGCGGCCCGCGAGCACGGCTGGCGGGTCCTGCACCTGAGCACCGCCGACCAACGCGAGTGGGACGACTTCGAGTCGACCTGGCTCGCGGGTCGGCAGGAGTGGCTGCTGAGGCATCCGACGGACCATCGCGCGGCGGAGGTCCGGGCGGAACTCGACGACCGGCTGCGCCAGTACGTCGGCGGCTATCGCGGGGTCCTCGGCCTCGCGTACCTCGTCCTCGGCCGTTGAGAACCGCCGTTGACGCCGGTGGCTACGCTGCGCGTGGTGAGCGGCGCCCCTCGCCTCGCCCTGCACTGGCGGATCCTCATCGTCTTCGCCGGCACCGTGCTGGTCTGGTTGTTCCTCTACCACGGTGCCCTGCCGGGTCGTGACCACGACCGCCCGACCCACGTGGCCAGGGCGATCCTCACGACGGTGCTCGTCGTCCCCCTGGTGGTGGCCGCCCGCCGGCTGCTCGACCGTCGTGGCTGGACCGGCCTCGGGCTGCCCTCCCTGCGTGCCGGCTGGCGACGCCTTCTGCTGGGCATGGCCTGCTGGCTCGTCCCCGCCGCCATCGGGTTCGCGCTCTGCCTCGGCCTCGGTTGGGTCGAGATCAGCCTGCGGACCTCCGCGTCGGATGCCGTGCGGGTCGCGGCGCTGCTCCTCGTCCTCGTCCTCCTGTACGAGGCGCTGCCGGAGGAGTTGGTCTTCCGCGGCTACCTGCAGCGCAACCTCGCCACCCGGCTTCCGGCCTGGCAGGCCGTCCTCGGGCAGGCTGTGCTGTTCACCCTGTTCGGGTTCGTCGTCGGCGCCGCCACCTCCCTCGACAGGCTCCTGCTCTTCTTCGTCTTCGCGCTCCTGCTGGGTGGCTTCCGCGCCGCCACCGGCGACGTCTGGGCGGGCATCGGCTTCCACCTGGCCTTCCAGACCGTCGCCCAGCTGTTCGGCGAGGTAGGGGCCGTCTTCGACGTGACCGGCGCTGGCGTGCTGGGTGTCGTCGCCATGGGCGCCGTACCGTTCGCGCTCGGCTGGGCAGCCATCGAGCGGCTCCACCGCGACCGCCTGAACTGGCGGGCCCTCGAACCCGACCCGACCGGTTGACGAGACGCGGGCTTGACGGGGCTTAGACATCGGAGGTTAACTGCCTCAGCGATCCAAGTCGATGTGTCTCCGGCCGTCCACACTGGCCGGTCGACGCGCCGACCGCACCGCAGCACCTGCACCGCCTCAGCCGAGCATCGGCGGCCCGGCTCCGTACCAACCGCCAACCCGGCCCTCGGCGAGCCCGCACGCCAGTGACGTGCACGCCCGGGCCGACGCTCAGCAGAGGAGCAGAGCATGCGTTCCCGTGCCTTAGCACTCATCACCGGCCTGGCCGTGTTGCTGGCCACCCTGGTGGCCCTGCCGGCCCCGGCCTCGGCGGCACCGCTGACCAAGGTCCTGGTGTTCAGCAAGACCGCCGGGTTCCGGCACTCGTCCATTCCCAACGGCATCGCCGCCATCCGGCAGCTCGGCACCGCCAACGGATTCACCGTGACCGCGACCGAGGACGCCGCCCAGTTCACCACCGCCAACCTGGCGCAGTACCAGGCGGTGGTCTTCCTGTCGACGACGGGCGACGTCCTCAACGCCACCCAGCAGACGGCGTTCGAGTCCTACATCGCCGCCGGCGGCGGGTACGTCGGCGTCCACGCCGCCGCCGACACCGAGTACGACTGGCCGTGGTACGGCGGGCTGGTCGGGGCGTGGTTCAGCTCGCACCCGGCGATCCAGTCCGCCACCATCCGCGTCGAGGACCGAACGAACCCCTCCACCGCGCACCTGTCCGACACCTGGGTCCGCAGCGACGAGTGGTACAACTACCGCACCAACCCCCGGCCGAACGTGCGGGTCCTGGCCAGCCTCGACGAGTCGTCCTACAGCGGCGGCAGCATGGGCGACCACCCGATCACGTGGTGCCGGGCCTACGGCGGCGGACGGGCCTGGTACACCGGTCTCGGCCACACCGAGGAGTCGTACGCCGACTCGAACTTCACCCGGATGCTGCTCGGCGGTCTCCGGGTCGCCTCCGGCGCCGTGACGGCCGACTGCTCGCCGCGCACGACCACCCCGCCGCCCAGCGGCTCCAGCCTGCGTGCCCGGGCCAACAACCAGTACGTCAGCGCGCCCAACGCCACCACCTCGCTGATCGCCAACCGGAGCGCCATCGGCACCACCGAGCGGTTCGACCTGGTCGACCTCGGCGGCGGCAACGTGGCGCTGCGCGCCAAGGCCAACGGCATGTACGTCGCGGCCGAGAACGCCGGCGCCGCACCGCTGATCGCCAACCGGGCCTCCGCCGGCGCCTGGGAGACGTTCCAGCTCGTCCGCAACTCCGACGGCACGGTTAGCCTCCGGGCCCTGGTGAACAACCGGTACGTCGTCGCGGAGAACGCGGGCGCCGCCGCGCTGATCGCCAACCGCACCGGCATCGGCCAGTGGGAGAAGTTCGACCTCGTCACCGGCTGACCCCGCCCGGTCCACCCCACGCCACCACCACCCCGGCCGTGGCGCGCCCCCGCGCGCCCCGACCCCCGGTCGTCGAGAAAGGACGATCATGCCCGCACACCCCCGGCGCTGGCCCCGGGCGCTCGTCGCCGCGCTCACCACCGCCGCGAGCGTCACCCTTGCCCTGGCCGCCCCGTCGCCCGCCCAGGCGGCCGTCATTCCCGCCGCCGACTACCAGCAGGTCACCCTGGCCACCGGCGGAGCGGAGCTTGGCGAGGCCATGTCCCTGGCCGTCATGCCGAACCGCTCGGTGATCCACACCGCCCGCAACGGCACCGTCCGTGTGACCGACGCGGCCGGCAACACCAAGGTCGCCGGCACCCTGGCCGTCTACACCCACGACGAGGAGGGCCTGCAGGGCGTCGCCGTCGACCCCAACTTCGCCACCAACCGGTTCGTCTACCTCTACTACTCACCCACGCTGAACACCCCTGCCGGCGACGCGCCGGCCAACGGGACGGCGGCGGACTTCGACCGGTGGAAGGGGCACCTGCGGCTGTCCCGGTTCACCCTCAACACCGATGACACGCTTAACCTGGGCAGTGAGCGGATCATGCTCCAGGTCGACAACGACCGGGGCCAGTGCTGCCACGTGGGCGGCGACATCGACTTCGACGCCGCCGGCAACCTGTACCTGACCACCGGCGACGACACCAACCCGTTCGAGTCCAACTCGTTCACGCCCATCGACGAGCGGACCGACCGCAACCCGCAGTTCGACGCCCAGCGCTCGTCGGGCAACACCAACGACCTGCGGGGCAAGGTGCTGCGGATCAAGCCGCAGCCGGACGGCTCGTACACGATCCCGGCGGGCAACATGTTCGCGCCCGGCACGGCCCGCACGCGTCCGGAGATCTACGCGATGGGCTTCCGCAACCCGTTCCGGATGAGCGTCGACAAGCCGACCGGCATCGTCTACCTCGGTGACTACGGCCCCGATGCCGGAGCCGGCGACCCGAACCGTGGTCCCGGCGGCCAGGTCGAGTTCGACCGCATCACCGGGCCCGGCAACTACGGCTGGCCGTACTGCACCGGCACCAACACGGCCGCCGAGACGTACAACGAGTACACCTTCCCGTCGGGGCCGTCGCAGGCCAAGTACAACTGCGCCGGCGGGCCGACCAACAACTCGTTCCGCAACACCGGGCTCACCACCCTGCCCGCGGCGAAGGCGAGCTGGATCAAGTACGGCGACGCCGGGTCGCCGCCGGAGTTCGGCGGCGGCTCCGAGTCACCCATGGGCGGGCCGGTGTACCGGTACAACGCCGGTCTCAACTCCAGCGTCAAGTTCCCGGCGTCGCTGGACGGCCAGTTCTTCGCCGGCGAGTACGGCCGCCGCTGGATCAAGGCGATCGCGGTCAACGCCGACGGCTCGCGCGGGGCGATCTCCGACTTCCCGTGGACCGGCACCCAGGTGATGGACATGGCCTTCGGGCCGGACGGGGCGCTCTACGTGCTGGACTACGGCACCGGCGCGAACAACCAGGCGTTGTACCGCGTCGAGCACATCGGCGGCGGCAACCGCAGCCCGGTCGCGGTCGCCTCGGCGAACCCCACCTCGGGGTCGAACCCGCTGACGGTGACCTTCTCCTCGGCCGGCAGCTCCGACCCGGAGGGCGGGGCGCTGAGCTACCTGTGGACCTTCGGTGACGGGACGACGTCGACGGCGGCCAACCCGACCAAGACGTACACCACGAACGGCACGTACACCCCGACGCTGAAGGTCACCGACCCCACCGGCCTGTCCGGCACGGCAAGCCTGGTGATCACCGTGGGCAACACCGCCCCGACGGTGTCGCTCACCCTGCCCACCAACGGGCAGCTCTTCAACTTCGGGGACACGGTGCCGTTCCAGGTCACGGTGAGCGACCCGCAGGACGGCACGATCAACTGCGGACGGGTGACCGTCAGCTACGCCCTGGGCCACGACAGCCACGCCCACCAGATCACCTCGAAGACCGGCTGCAGCGGCACCATCACCATCCCGGTCGACGGTGAGCACGACACGGCGGCCAACATCTACGGGGTCTTCGACGCCTCGTACACCGACAACGGCGGGCTCACCACGCACAGCATCAAGACGCTGCAACCGAAGCACCGGCAGGGCGAGCACTTCGGCGCCCAGTCCGGCGTCCAGATCGCCGACCACGCCAGCGCCGAGGGCGGCCGGACCGCCGGGTTCATCGAGAACAACGACTGGATCTCGTACCAGCCGTACCACCTGGCCAACGCCACCCGGTTCGCCGCGCGTGTCTCCTCGGCCGGCGCCGGCGGCACCATCGAGGTACGCGCCGGATCCGCCACCGGCACCCTGCTGGGCAGCGTCGCGGTGCCGGTGACCGGCGGCTGGGAGACCTTCACGACCGTCTCCGGCGCGATCACCAACGCACCCGCGGCGACGACCACGCTGTTCCTGGTGTTCAAAGGCGGGGCCGGCAACCTGTTCGACGTCGACTCGTTCACCTTCACCACCGGCTCCGGTGGCGGCGGGGCGGTCAGCCTGCGAGCGCAGATCAACAGCCAGTACGTCACGGCTGACAACGGCGGCGCCGCACCGCTCATCGCGAAGGCGGCCACCGTCGGGCTGTCCGAGCAGTTCGACCGGGTCGACGCCGGCAACGGCACCATCGCCCTGCGGTCGCGCGTCAACGGCCTGTACGTCTGCGCCGACAACGCCGGTGCGGCGCCGCTGATCGCGAACCGTGCGGCGATCGGCCCGTGGGAGACCTTCCAGCTCATCACCAACTCCGACGGGACGGTCAGCCTCCGAGCTCTGGCCAACAACCAGATCGTGGCCGCCGAGAACGCCGGTGCGGCGGCGCTGATCGCCAACCGCACGGCGATCGGGCCGTGGGAGAAGTTCACCCTGACCGGCTGACGCACGACGGGCCCGGCCTGGTCACGCACCAGGCCGGGCCCGCGGGCCGGCAACCGTCACGGGCCCGACGGACCGCGGTCCTCGAACTCGTAGGTGGTGGTCAGGGCCTCGGGCAGGTCGGGGACCAGGGCGTTCGTGCCGTCGACCACCTGGACGTAGCGCCTGCCCTGGAAGATCGAGTAGCTGCCGTCGGCGACCCGTTCGATCCGGAACAGCTGCGTCTGCGCGGTCGGGTCGCACGCCCGGCCGCGGACGCTGCCCGGCGCGGCGTCGTGCACGACGGTCATGCAGACCCGATCGGCGCCGGCCGGTGTGGCCGCGACGATCCGGAAGGTGTCCCCCTCGGGGCGCAGCACCCACAGCGACCGCTCGTCGGCACCCGTCTCGGCGCTGGCGCGCACCCGGTCGTCGGTCCGACCGGTCGCCAACGCGGCCCCGGCCAGGCCGGGCACCAGGATCCGGACCTGCCGGCGGCCGCCGAGGATCTCCTGCGGCCCCGCCGGGGCGGTCGCGGACGCGACGACCGACGGCGACGCCACGCCGGCCGTGCCGACACCCGGGTCCGGCGTCTCGACGCCGGCGCGTGCCTGCAGCAGGGTGGCGCCGGCGGTCACGGCCAGCACGGCCAACCCCGCGCCGGTGACGGCCGCCCGCCGGCGCCGACGCCGGTCGCTGCGGCGGCGCAACGTCTGTGCCCCGGGCAGCGTCGTGACTCGCCGGACCTCGTCGACGATCGCCGTGAGGTCGTCGTGCGGATCAACCATGGGAGGTCTCCTCCTGGTACGCCTCGGTCAGCATCCCGGCCATCGCTCGGCGACCACGGGCGAGGTACGACTTGACGGTTCCGACGGGCGCCCGCATCTCGGCTGCCACCTCGGCGACGCTGAGATCGTTCAGGTGGTGCAGCACCACGGCGCGACGCTCGTTGGCGCTGAGCCGTTGCAGCGCCTGGATGAGGGCGACGTGGTTCTCGCTGAGCCCGGGCACGCTCTGGTCGACGGCGGCCCGGTGGTGTGCGCGCAACCGGTTGAACGTCTTGCGCCAACTGCTCACCGCCGCGCGGGAGGCGACCGTGCGGATCCACGCCTCCGGGCTGTCGGCCTCCCGTACGGTGTGCCAGCGCTGCCAGGCCCGCATGAACGCCTCGGCGACGGCGTCCTCCGCCTCGCTGCGGTTGCCGGTCAGCGCGTAGACGTGACCCACGATCCGCCCGGCACAGGCGGCGTAGAGGGCGTCGAACTCCTCGGCATCACGCATCTGACCTGCGCCCTCCCCAGCCAATGTTCCGTGGTCACCGCGCATGCAACCCGCCGGTGCGATCCGCACGAACCGGCGCGGGCCTTGTTTGTGATCACGGTCACGCCTCGGAAGATCAACCCCGGAGTTCGTCCAGGCGTCATCGTGCCGTCCCGGGAGACACCCGTGGCGGAGAGGACGATGTGCGACGACGTCAACGACGCGCCCTGACGGCCGGAGTGCTCACCACAGCGCTGGTCGCGGCGGGCCTGACGGCCGGCTCGGCGGCGGCGCAGGAGAGGCCAGCGGCCCCCGTCTCCGGCACGCCCGGCACCTTCACGCTCATCACCGGCGACCGGGTGTCCCTCGACGCCAACGGCCGCCCGGAGATCACGCCGGGACCGGGACGGGCCGGCATGCGGTTCGTGACCAGTCGGGAGGGCGGCCACCAGCACGTCGTTCCCGTCGACGCCGTGCCGCTGCTGCACGACGGGCGGATCGACCGTCGGCTGTTCGACCTCACCGAGCTGGGCGGGTTCGGCTACGACGACCGGGCGGCCGACCTGCCGCTGCTGGTCGCGTACCCGGAGAACATGGCGGCGCGGGCGCGGACCGCGACCGTCGGGGGCGACGCCCGCGTGCGGGCCGACCTGCCCGCCGCCCGCGCGCTCGCCGTGCGGGCCGACCGCGACGACCGGGTGACGCTCTGGTCGTCGCTGACCCGCGCCACGCCGTCCGGGCGCACCCTCGCCCCGGGGGTCACCCACATCTGGCTCGACGGCAAACGTCGGCTCTCACTGGACCGCAGCGTGCCGCAGATCGGCGCTCCGGCGGCCTGGCAGGCCGGCTTCGACGGCACCGGCGTCACCGTCGGCGTGCTCGACACCGGCATCGACGCCAGCCACCCCGACTTCGCCGGGCACCTCACCGAGGTCCGCGACTTCACCGGCGGCAACGACCCCGCCGACGCCGTCGGCCACGGCACCCACGTGGCGTCGACCATCGTGGGCAGCGGCACCGCCTCCGAGGGCAGGTACCGCGGCGTGGCACCGGGCGCGAAACTGCTCGTCGGCAAGGTCTGCGCCACCACCGAGTGCCAGGACTCGGACATCATCGCCGGCATGCAGTGGCTCGCACCGCAGGCACGGGTCGTCAACGTGAGCCTCGGCGGCACCGACGCGCCCGGCCTCGACCCCCTCGAAACCGCCGTCCAGGACCTGAGCCGCCGGTACGGCACGCTCTTCGTGGTCGCCGCCGGCAACGAGGGCAAGCCGAAGTCCGTGTCCTCACCGGCCACCGCCGACGACGCGCTCGCCGTCGCCGCCGTCGACGCCGACGACCAGCGGGCCTACTTCTCCAGCAGAGGCCCCCGCCTCGGCGACAACCACATCAAGCCCGAGATCAGCGCGCCGGGCGTCGACATCGTGGCAGCCGCCCCCGGTGGCGGCTACGCCCCCATGTCCGGCACGTCGATGGCCACCCCGCACGTCGCGGGCTCGGCCGCGATCCTCGCCGGACAGCACCCCGACTGGACCGGCCCGCAGCTCAAGGCCGCCCTGATGGACTCGGCCAAGCCGGCCGGCGACGACAGCCTCTACGAGCAGGGCGCCGGCCGCGTGGACATCGCCCGCGCCGTCGCCCAGCCGATCGCCGCCGACGTCGCCGCCATCGACTTCCCGGTCCAGCGTTGGCCCCACGCCGACGACACCCCGATCACCCAGGTCGTCGGCTACCGCAACACGGGCACCGCGCCGGTCACCCTGTCGCTGGCCGTCGCCCCGGCCCCGGCCGGCATGCTCACCGTCAGCCCGGACACCCTGGTGGTGCCGGCCGGCGGCCGCGCCCAGGCGACGATCACCGTGGACACCCGGGTGGACGCCCCCGACGGCGTCTACCAGGGGGCGCTGACCGCCACCGGTGCCGGGGACCTGCGGGTACGCACGCCGTTCGCCCTCAACCGCGAGATCGAGAGCTACGACGTCCGGCTCGACCACACCGGGCGCGACGGCAGGCCGGCCACCCAGTACGCGACCGTGGCGGCGAGCCTGACCACCGGCGAGTTCAGCAGCCTCGCCGGGGAACCGGGCGGCGGCGTCCTGCGGCTGCCCAAGGGCCGCTACGCCCTCTACAGCACCATCCACGAGGGCGACGTGTCGACCCTGCTCGCGCAGCCCGTCCTGGACGTCCGCGGCCCGGTCACCGAGAAGCTCGACGCCCGCACCGCCAAGCCGGTCGCCCTGACGGTGCCCCAGCGCGACGCCGCACCCACCTCGATCAACGTGAGCGCGAACTGGGACGACGGCTTCCGCTACCCCGGCGTCCAGCTCAGCGGGACGTCGTTCGCGGAGGTCTTCTTCGGCCGGATCGGCCCCGCCGTCGCGGCCCCCGAGTTCACCGCGACTCTCGGCGTCGGGCTCGCCCGGCCCGGCAGGGACCAGACCTTCCGCAACAGCCCCTACACGTACGACCTCGCGTACGTCCGCCCGGGCGACATGTTCACGGGCCTGTCCACGACGCTGTCGCCGAAGAACCTCGCCACCGTCACGGCGACCTACCGGAGCCAGGCCAGCACCGGCACCGCCATCCGGTTCCACCGCGCGGCGGCTCCCGGCGGCTCGGGCCCGATCGGTTCGAACACGCCCATCGACCTGCCGTTCCACGGCACCGAGTACTACAACACCGACGGCGGCATCACCTGGACGTCCACGTTCCTCGAAGGCGACAACCTGGCCCTGCAGGAGTCCACCTTCCAGCCGGGTAGGACGTACACCCAGACCTGGAACGCGGCCCCGTTCGGCCCCACGGTCGCCCAGGCGCCGGCCCTGACGCCGCTCGGGTACGCGGGCCGCGACGGCGACACCATCTCGATCGCGTCGCTGCCGCTGTTCGGTGACGCGACCGGCCGGCCCGCCAACCGGGACGACCTGCCGGTCCGCGTCCGGTTGTCCCGCAACGGCACGGAGATCGGCACCTCCGACAGCCCGTGGGCGGAGTTCGCGGTGCCCGCCGCCCAGGCCGACTACCGCCTGGAGGCGACCGTCACCCGCGGCGCACCGGACACCCTGTCGACGTCGGTCTCGGTGGCCTGGACCTTCACCTCGGCGCACACCGCGTCACCGCAACGGCTGCCGCTGACGACGGCCCGGCCGACACCCAGGCTCGACGACACCAACACCGCCCGGGCGGGCAGGACCATGAGCATCCCCGTGACCCTGGACCGGCAGAGCGGCTCGACGGCGGCGCCCAACCGGGCGCTCGGCGTCTCTGCGTCGTTCGACGACGGCAGGACGTGGGTGGCGCTGCCGGTGCTGCGCGGTGTCGCCCTCATCAGTCACCCGCGACGGGCCGGCTTCGTCTCGTTGCGCGTGACGGCCACCGACACCGCCGGCAACACGGTGACGCAGACGATCCAGCGGGCCTACCGGATCGCCTGATCCGTCAGTGGAGTCCGGGGCGGCCGCCGTCGCCCCGGGCTCCCCGGCGCCCCATTGTCAGGAGCCTGCCGGCACCCCGGCTTCGAGCTGACCGACCATCGGGGCGAGGAGGTCGTTGAGCTCCCGAGCCAGCACCGTGACGGCCCTGCGCGCGGCGGGGGCGACGGAATCGTCCGGGCCGTCGGGGGGCGGTGGCAGGTCGTCGAGCGGGACCGGCGCCTCCACCTGAAGCATCGCGCGCAGATGCGGACTGCGCGTCAGATCCTGCTCCGTCGGTGTCGTGTACTGGCCGAACAACTGGGGCCAGTCCCGCCAACCACGGTCGCGCTGCCACTGCTTCGTCCAGGTGAGTTCGGCCGGCCATCCGGAGATCACCGTCGCCGCGCAGACCATGCTCCCGTCCCACGGGCTTCGCGTGCAGGTCGCCGAGACGATCCGCCGGTGCCAGCGGACGAAGCCGGGCGACAACTCGCTGGCCAGCCGCCAGGCCGTCGCCGCGAACGCGACCGGCGCGATGTCGCCCCAGGCGTCGGCGAACTCGTCGACCCGCCTGAGCACCTCGGCCTCGAAGCGACCCCGGCCGTCGGTGCCGTGCTCGCGGTCGAACTGCTCGTCGAGCCAGAAGGCTCGCGGTTCAGGCATCCTCATCCCCGTTCAGAGCCGTGGCACTCGAAGCTCCCGTCTCCACGGGACCCACGACGATCCGGTGACCGTTTCGAGCCATCCCCACGGTAGCGTCGGCCGGTGATCGGCGCCGGCTCCTCGCCCGTCACGGTGATCGGCGTGGGCAGCACCAGGCAGACGGCGGTGAGGAGCACCGCCGCGACGATGCCGTCGAGCCAGTAGTGGTTGCCCGTGCTCACGACAACCAGCATCGTGACGAGCGGGTGCGCCAGCCACAGCCACCGCAGGCGCCCACCGGTCACCGCGATGAGCGCGACGGCGACCGCGAGTGCCCACCCGACGTGCAGGGACGGCATGGCGGCGTACTGGTTGCTCAACGCGTCCGTGTCGGGTGGACCGTAGACGGCGGGCCCGTAGCGGCTGCCGGTGTCCACCATGCCGGTGAGGGCCGTCAGTCGCGGCGGCGCCAGCGGAACCAGGAGGTGCAGCGCCAGTGCCGCCGCGGTGAGCCCGGCGAGCATCCGACGCGTCCAGAGGTAGCGCACCGGGTGTCGCACGTACAGCCAGATCAGGCAGAGGGCCGTGGCGGGGAAGTGCACGTACGCGTAGTAGCCGTTGGCCAGGTGCACCAACAGGTCGTGCGACAGCACGGGACGCTGGACGGCGGCCTCGTCGGGCAGATGGAACAGGCGCTCCACCCGCCAGATCCACTCCCCGTTTCCCATCGCGGTCGACACCCGGCCGGCCACCGCCACCCGCGCCACCTTGTAGGCGAGGAACAGCGCGGCGACGAGCCCCAACTCGCGCAGCGCCCGGCGTAGTGGAGCGGCCCGCTGGCCGGATGCCGCCGGCCGTGCCGCTGCCAGCTCCGCGATATCCACAAGCTCCTCGATTCGGTCACGTTCAACTGGTGCCGGCCCTCGCCGGACAGACCGGGGCCGCCGTCGTCCTCGGACGGCGGCGGCCCCGGGTCGTACAGCCCCGTGTCAGCGCCGGCGGGTCGCTTCCTCCTGCGCGGCGTCGATGCGCACCTGGTCGAAGGCGGGAGCACCGTCGACCGCGTCGGCGGCGACGGCCGTCGACGTGGCGGGGTCCGGCAGGTCGAGGCTGGTCCGCAGGGTGATCGGCTTGAGCAGAAGCGCGGCGATGACGCCGACAACACCGATGGCCGCGGAGATGAGGAAGATGTGCCCGGTGGCGTCGCCGTACGCGGCCCGGACGATGTGCTGGATTCCCTCGGGCAACGCGGTGATGTTGAGGTTGCTGCCACCCCCGCTGGCGGAGGCGGGGATACCGGCGGCGGCCAGGTCGTGGGTGATCTGGTCGCCGACCCGGCGGGCGAGCACGGCGCCGAGCACGGACACGCCGATGGTGCCCCCGAGCGACCGGAAGAACGCGACGCTGGAACTGGCCGCGCCGATGTCCTTGAGCGCGACGGTGTTCTGAACGGCGAGAACGAGGTTCTGCATGGTCATGCCGACGCCCACGCCGACGATGAACATGGCGGCGCCGACCAGGACGAGCGACGTCTGGTGGTCGATGGTGCCGAGGAGTGCGAATCCGCCGACCAGGAGGATCGAACCGGCGACGATGTAGGGCTTGATCTTCCCGGTCCTGCTGATCAGCCGGCCCGCGACGATGGAGGAGCCGAGGACACCGGCCATCATCGGGATGGTGAGCAGGCCCGCCTCCGTCGGGCTGTAGCCGCGGCCGATCTGGAAGTACTGGCCGAGGAAGACGGCACCGCCGAACATGGCCATGCCGACCGCGAGGCTGCCGAGGATGGCCAGTGCGGTGGTGTGCTGGCGCACGATGCCGAGTGGGACGACCGGCTCGGCCGCACGCGACTCGACCCAGACCGCCAGGGCGAGCAGGACGAGCGAGCCGCCCACCATGGCGGCGGTCTGCCAGGAGGCCCAGGCGAACGAGCCGTCGACGAAGGAGATCCAGATGAGCAGCACGCTGACGCCGGCGGCGATCAGGCTCGCGCCCAGGTAGTCGATCTTGACGTTCTCGCGCCGTACCGTCGGCAGGTGCAGGGTGGCCTGGAGCAGGATCAGCGCGATGGCGGCGACCGGCACGCCGACGAAGAAGCACCAGCGCCAGCCGAGCCAGGACGTGTCGACGATGAGGCCGCCGAGCAGCGGGCCGCCGACCGTCGCGACGGCCATGACGCCGCCGAGGTAGCCGTTGTAGCGGCCCCGCTCACGCGGAGGGATCATGGCCGCGATAGCGACCTGGACGAGCGCCTGCAGACCGCCGACGCCGATGCCCTGGAACGCGCGGGCGGCGATGAGCTGGCCGGCGCTCTGCGAGAAGCCGGCGATGACCGAGCCCAGCAGGAAGACCACGATGGCGACCTGGATGAGGATCTTCTTGTTGAACAGGTCGGCCAGTTTGCCCCAGATCGGGGTGGTCGCGGTCGCGGTCAGCAGGGTCGCGGTGACCACCCAGGTGTACTGGTTCTGCGAGCCGTTCAGCGATCCGATGATCTTCGGCAGGGCGGTCGAGACGACCGTGCTGCTCAGCATCGCGACGAACAGCACCAGCAGCAGGCCACTGAGTGCCTCCAGCGTCCGCCGATGGGTCATCGGCTCAGCGCCGGTCGTGATGGTGGGTGCGCTCATCGCGCGGCCTCCAGGTTGTCGTGGTTTCCGAGGGCGACCTCGATGTCGCCGGCGAACCGGCCGAGGGCGGCGCTCAGCGCCCTCACCTCGCCGGGAGTCCAGTCGGCGAGCGCTCGATCGAGCACCTCGCCGTACCAGCCGTGGCTGTCGGCCAGGGCGGCCCGCCCGGCCGGGGTGACCGCCAGGAAGGTCGCCCGCTTGTCGGTGGGATCGGGCCGCCGCTCGACCAGGCCCTGCGCGACGAGCGCCGCGACGGAGCGGCTGACGGTCGACGGGTCGAGCCGAGTCTGCTGGGCCAGCTCACGGGCGTGGCAGCCGCTGGCGCGCTGATCGATCTGCACGAGCATGCCGAGCAGGCCCGCCGGGATCGCCGGCCGCTCGTCGGCCCGGCGTTGCTTCAGCAGCCGAACGGTTCTGACGAGGTCGTACAGGCGAAGGCCGAGTTCACGAACGCCGCTGTCCACGCCTGCTCCCCCATCCGAGTTGGTTGCCTCAAGCAAGCATCTAGCGATCTTGCGCAGTACGCAAGTTTGCGCATTGAGAAGTTCATCACCCCCACGTATCCTCGTGGCGATGGACGAGACCACCGGGCTGCGCGAGCGCAAGAAGGCAGCCACTCGCCTCGCCCTGCACGAGGCGGCCCTGCGCCTCGCCGCCGACCAGGGGATCGACGCCGTGACCGTCGAGGCGATCGCCGACGCCGCCAACGTCTCCCGGCGGACCTTCTCCAACTACTTCTCGAACAAGGAACAGGCGCTCTTCCACGGCGACACCATGCGCCTGCACCGGCTGTTGCAGCTGATCCGCGAACAGCCCGCCACCGAGCCGCCGTGGACCGTGCTGAGCCGGGCGGCCGAACGCCTCACCGAGGAGATGTTCGGCGCCGGTCCCGAGATCTCCTGGCTGACCCAACGCCGGAAGCTACGCGGGCACCCCGGCCTGGCCCCACACCAGGTAGCGGCGTACGCCGCGATCGAGCGCGAACTGGCCGGAGAACTCGCCCACCGGCTCACCGGCACCGACGTGGCGCTGCGCTCCCGCCTCCTGGCCGCGACCTTCCTGGCCATCCTGCGGGTCGCCGTCCAGCAGTGGATCGAGCACCCGGGCGACCCGCTGCTGGAGACCGTCCGCACCGCCCTCGCCGAAGCCGCTCCCGCGACGACCCTCGGGGGCCACCGAGCCGTCGCCGACAGTTAGCCCGATCGCCTCGGCCAGCTACGGAAGGGGCGCACCTGCGCTCAGACCCAGGCCACGCCACTGCTTGAGCTGATATTGGAAGGCGAGAGCCGCCCTGACGTCCCTACAGTGGCACCGATGTCGAGCCGGCGAGAACGCATACGCCGAGAGCTGGGGTCCTTCCTTCAGGAATATGGCCGCAGCTCTCGGGCTCGCAACGGCATGGATCCCAATGATCGGCAGTACAGCCGCAAGCTGGAGACACAGATCAAGCGGATGCGCCCGGAAGACCTCGACGTCCTGATGCGAGACGACGAGGACGAGGAGCCGCACTGACCGTGCGGACGAAGCCCGCCGGAACGGTTCCAGCAAGGGAGACCCGTGGACGAGGACGAGAGCCTTCGCCGCTACGGCCTACAGCCGTCGTGTGCGGACCTGCCCCGCATCCGCGAAATACTCCGTGCCCAGACGGACCTGGGGCAGGATGACCAGGACACCGAACTCATGAAGCTGTGCTGCGTGCAGCTGTTCAACGCCGGCCAGTTGAGCGACGTGCTCGTCATCTGGCGAGCCAAGGAATCGAGCTGGGATGCTCACTGCTCGATCGACGTCCAGCTGCTGTGCGGAGCAGGACTGGATGCCACCAGGGCGCACTTGGAGGCCGACGGCTCCGACGACGCCGCAGAAGCACTCCGCTATCTGCTGGAATGCGAGGCCGCTGGCGACTTCGACACCTTCTCCGTAGCCGAGGAAACCCGCTGGAGGGCGAGTTACTACTTGGGCTGACCAAGAAGCCCAAACCGGTGGACATCCTCGGCTGACGCCACTCGGACCTTGACAAGCAGCAGGCTCCAGGGTGGACGATTCGGCGTGAGAATTCTTGTGGTGGGTGGAAGCGGTCTGATCGGCGCCCATGTCGTGGACGTGCTGCGCGAGCGAGGCCATACCCCGACCACGGTGGCGCGTACCGCCCGTCCGGGTGTTGATCATCTGCTCGATGTCGGGTCCGCCTCGACCGAGGAACTGCGTCCGCTGCTCGCCGGTCATGACGGCGTGGTGTACGCCACCCGCACCGACGAGCAGCGACCGCTGCGCAAGCCGATCTATCCGGAGTTCCGCCGGGACAACGTCGAGCCTGTCGTGCGCCTGTTCACCGCCGCCCGCCAGGAGGGCCTCACCCGGGCAGTGATCATGGGCTCGTACTACACCTACTACGATCGGCTGCACCCGCAGTTGCACCTCCCGGCCCGCCACACGTACATCCGATGCCGCGTCGAGCAGGCCCGGGAGGGACGAGCGGCGGCCGGCCCGGAGCTACCTGTTGCGGTGCTCGAACTGCCTTTCGTCTTCGGCCGGGCCGGCGACCGGCTGCCGAACTGGGCCGGTCCGCTGGACCGGTGGGCACGGTCCCGTACACCCCTGGTCGCCCCCACCGGCGGGACGGCCGCAGCCTCCGCGCGCAGCGTCGCCGAGGTCGCGGTGGATGCTCTGGAGCAGGCCCGCGGTGACGACATCCCGGTCGCCGACGAGAACCTGACCTGGGACGACATGATCGGGCGCATCGCCGAGGCAGTCGGCCGACGCCGTCGGGTCACCCGCCTGCCGGCCGGCGCGGTGAAGGCGTCCCTGCGACTTGGCGGCGCGTTGCAGGCCCTCGGCCGCAAAGAGTCGGGCATCAACCCGAGCCACCTCGCCGACCTCCTGCTCGCCGAACTGTTCATCGAGCCGATGACCGGCCGATCGCTGGACCCGGCGATCCGGGAGACCTTCGCCGGCTCTCAACGGACATGAGGATCACCCCATCCTGCGCTTGAGGGAGACTGGCGGGCATGGCTGACCTCGGCGATGCGAAAACCGCGCTGCACCACTACCTCCAGGAGACCCGCGAGGACCTGATCTGGAAGCTCGACGGGCTGAGCGAACGGGAAGCCAGACTTCCCCGCACCGCGACCGGCAACAACCTGCTGGGCGTCATCAAGCATTGCCTCAACGTGGAGGCCAGCTACTTCGGGCCCACCTTCGGGCGCGACTTCCCGACGCCCGAGGAACTGGTCCCCATGCAGGCGTTCGAGGAGGACCCCCAGGCGGACTGGTACGCGCGGGAGGACGAGACGAAAGATGGGCTGATCGACCTGTACCGCCGTGTCGGAGCGTTCGCGGACCAGACGATCGAACAGCTACCGCTCGACGCGCCGGGGCGGGTGTCGTGGTGGCGGCCGGGCGGCCAGGCCGTGACACTGCAACGAATCATCGTCCACGTGACCTGCGACCTCGCTCGTCACGCCGGTCACGCCGACATCATGCGCGAGCAGCACGACACGGCGATCGGCCTGCGGCGGGAGACCACCAACATCCCCAACGACTACGACTGGCCGGCGTACGTCACCAAGCTGACGAAGCTCGCTGACCGGTTCGAATAGCCATGGTAATTGGCCATTCTGGACCACTAGGCGCGCAGCCCTTGGTTGATGGCGGCGATGGTGAGGGTGGCTTCGTAGCGAACGGGGAGTTCGTCGTACCTGGTGGCCATGGCGCGGTGCTGTTTGAGCTGGTTGATACCGCACTCGACGGCATGCCGCTGCCGGTAGACAACGGGATCAAATGCGGGTGTGGCTTCACTCTACCGACCTCAAAGTGGCGTTAGAGTCGCCGGCCATGGGACTCCTCACCTTCAGCCTCAACCTCACCCTGGACGGTTGCGTCGACCACCAGGAGGGGATCGCCGACGACGAGACGCACGCCTTCTTCACCCGTCTCATGGACGAGAGCGGGGCGATGCTGTGGGGTCGCGTCACCTACGAGATGATGGAGAGCTACTGGCCGGCCGTCGCCCGCGGCGACGAGAAGGCGCCGCCGGCCATGCGCGAGTGGGCGGTCAAGCTGGGAGCCAAACCCAAATACGTGGTGTCGTCGACGCGCAAGGACTTCCCGTGGACCAACAGCCACCACATCGCCGGCGATCTGCGCGAGGGCGTGCAGAAGCTCAAGGACGCGACCCCGGCCGGGGTCCTCCTCGGAAGCGGCAAGCTCGCGACCGAGCTCGACCGGCTGGACCTGATCGACGAGTACAAGCTGCTCGTCCATCCCAGGATCGCCGGCCACGGCCCGACGCTGTACCAGGGCGGGCTGCCCGCCACGCGCCAGCTCGAGCTGCTCTCGGCGAAACCGCTCCACAACGGCGCGGTGGCCATGCACTACCGCCGCGCGCGCTGAATCACGGGAGTCCATCGCCGCCAGCTCACCGGCAGCGCGGCGTCCTCCTCGCGCTCGCCGCGCAGCGCCGAGTGTGCAACCATGATCGGCATGTCGACTCCACGAAAGGGCAATGCCGCGTAGGCGCCCCGCACAACTGCGTGCCGACTCCATCTATCGCCGACCGCTTGACGGGTCAACCTCCGTCATCCCCGGGCTTTCGGCTCGCGGCCTGAAGGCCATCGCCTACCTCGAACGAACCCGCCTCTGGAACCAGGCCGTGTCCGAGGCACTGCAGACCTGGTCGTGGTTCGTGCGCCACCCCGGGCATCGCTTGTGGGACCCGACTGCCGGCTGCGGAGTGATGGCGTGCTGTCCGAATCCGCCCGAGCTGCGCTGGATCCTGGACGTCGTCGTTACCGTCCTGCCTCCGCAGGACGCCCGAACCCTCCACAAGCAGATCGCAGCCCTCGACGAGCTGTGGTGACCCGCTGTCCCCCAAACCCTTCGTCGAAGGGTTGCCCACCCTTGCCACGCATCCGCGAAGCCGCGGTCCGCCGTCCACGCAGTGGCCGGCGATCCGAGCAGCGTCTAGGTGTGCTGTCCAGGGACCTTGGTTGAGGTCGTGTGACGACACGACGTAGATAGACGTGATGACGAAGGCGTCCGGTTGTGGAGTGACCATACGTGGGTGGGCGGCGGTGGAGTGCGGGTGCCACCGGTGCAACAATCCGCTCGTGGATACGCCGTCCTTCACCGCGATTTTTGGGCCACCGCCGGCCAACGCTGTCCCCGTCGAATGGGATGTGGTGGAGGCCTGGCTCGGTCTCCCGCTGCCGGGCGACTACAAGTCGTTGGTTTCAACCTATGGGCCGCTCGACATCGGTGAGTTCATCTGGCTGCACTCACCCTGTGTCCAGAAGGATCGTTTCGACTACGGCAACTGGCTGCAGGAAATCCACCGGCACTGTCGTGTCGCCTCGCGGCAGGTCCCGCCGTACGAGCCTCCGGCTTTCCATCCCGCGGATGCTGGCCTGCTTGCCTGGGGGGAAACGCGCTCGGCCAGCCGTCTGTTCTGGGACACCGCAGCATCCGACGATCCGGATCAGTGGCCGGTTGTCATCTTTCATCAGGATGCCGTCCACCATGGCGTCAACCCATGGCACAGCTACGAGATGCCGTTGCTGGACACGCTGGCCGCGGCCGTTCACACCGGGCTTCTGCTCCCCGGCGGTGGGCGGATCGGGCCGCTGCCAGCGACCGCACGGCGGACGGCGTTCCTCACCGACGCGGGCTCGTGGTCACCGCCCACGCCCCGCCCAGAGGTGGTGCCTGAGGCGCTCCGGCGGGCCGCGCTCACCCAGGGCACCGGGCTGGCGGCGTTGAGCCTTCTCGTGCCTCCACCCGAGGCGCCGTACCTCGGCGGCGGCACCTGGACCGACCTGTTCGAGGAGCTGGGCACTCGACTGCCCGACGAATATGTGTCCCTGATAGACCGCTATGGCGCCGGAAACTGGTGCAAGTGGCTGAATTTCGTCACGCCGTTGCGCACCAACGGCCGGGGCTTCGCGTACCACGCGGCGCAGGTGCTGGACGGGTACCGCGAGCTTCGGGCGGCGTTCCCGGAGTATCACCCGCTGCCCGTCTGGCCCGAGCCCGGGGGCTTCCTGCCGTTCGCAAGCTCGATCGACGGCGACCAACTCGGCTGGCTGACCGAGGGGGATCCCGACCAGTGGCCGCTGATCGTCTCTCCCCGGCACGCGGACCAGGGGCCGCCGCTGCCCAACAACCTGACGGACACTCTGCTGGAGTGGGTGCGGGGGCGCTTCGCCACGGAGGGGCTGCCGGGCCTGGACGCACTTGATGATCCGTTGGCATTCATCGACTTCGAATCATGGGACGACGAAGCTTATTGGTAGACAGAGCCGGACGCCCAGGCCCCGGGGTCCTTCGTGCCTCGCGGGCTGAAGGATGTCCACATCGGGCGGCCCACCGTGGCCGCGCTTCGCGCTCAGCTCAGACCGTCCGGATTTGCCGCCGACCCGGCGTCACTCCTCAGCGTTATGCGACGGACGGGCCGACTGTGCCGAGCGGTAGGCGCGTGCGACCGTTGACGACGTGGCGGCCAACTGCGGACGGGACGGCAACCAGACGGTCTGAATCCCGAGTTGCTCGTTCATCGCAGCGAGCTGGTACTCGTAGCGAAGGTCCGCGGCCGTGCGCACGCCACGGACGATGACCGTGGCACCGAGGCGCAGACAGTAGGCAGTGGTCAGGCCGGTCCAGGTGTCCACCTCGACATTGCCCCAGGCTGCCGGCATGGCGTCACGCACGCGTACGGCCCTGGCCATGGCATCGGCGGTTGGTTGCTTGGCGGCGTTCACCGCCAGCAACACGATGACCCGGTCGAACATCACCCGAGCACGGGCCACCAGGTCGCGGTGCCCCGGCGTGAACGGATCGAACGTGCCGGGATAGACCGCCAACGAACCGCGTACCGGTGCCACTCCACGATCCGACGTAGCCGTCACCGCGACTCACACCACATGCCCGCGATCATCCCAGCCGCGCATGTGCCGACCCGACTCGGGCTTGTCGTCACCGCCGACCACCTCCGACATCCTGATCTGCCGCCCACCGGGCGTCATGAGCGACCCGCGACACTCGTCCCGCCAACTGATCCGCGACACCTTCGCGCCCGGATTGCGGCATGAGAGTGCCCGCCGGTCTCTCGACGCGGCGAAGCGAAGCACCCGGATGCCGGGCCACGTCGCGCGAGGAAGCAAGGACTCAGCGGACGGGCACCGGCTCAGACGACGGCCGCCACTCTCGCCTGATCAGCCCGTAGACCCACGAGTCAGAGACCTCGCCGTTCACGACGCAGTCTTCCCGCAACGTCCCTTCACGCACGAACCCGAGCTTCTCCAGCACGCGGGCAGATGCCACGTTGCGTGTGTCGGTCTCGGCCTGGACGCGATTGAGGTCCAGTGTGTCGAATGCCCACCGCAGCACAGCGCGCGCGGCCTCCGTCGCGTAGCCGTGGCCCCACGCGGCATCGTCGAAGCAGTAGCCCAGCGATGCGCTGCGGTAGTCCGGATTCCACCGGTTCAGGCTGCACCAGCCGATGAACTCCCCGCCGGAGACACGATCCACGGCCAGTCGCGCCCCGGTGCCCTCCTCTGCCATCTGACGGCAAGCCGTGATGAACCGCTCGGCGCGCACGCGGTCGCTCCACGGCGGCGAGTCCCAGTAGCGCAGCACGTGGGCGCTGCTGTGCAGCGCGAAGAGGTCGTTCGCATCGGCGTCGTCGAAGGGACGCAACCGAAGGCGAGTGGTGTGCAGCGTGGGCGTGGGCAGCGACATGCGCGTCATGTTCTCTCCCGGGACTGGTGGCCGATCAACCAGAGCCTCACATCCGGGATTTCAGCACGTCGACCTCGCAGCCTGGCGCGGCCGGGTCGAAGCCGTGTTCCACCAGCCAGCGGATCGCCAGCAGGCTTCGCAATGACCACCACGCGCGGATGACATCCAGGTCGACGTCGGTGCCATAGCCGGCGACGACGTCGCCAAGGTGCTCCTCGTGTCCGAGCGTCAAGCTGGCGAGGTCGTACAGGGCATCGCCCTGTCCCGCCTCGGACCAGTCGACCACGCCGGTGATCTCGTCGTCGTCGACGAACACATGGGCGATCTGCAGGTCGCCGTGCATGAACACCGGAGTCCACGGCCGAAGCGCGGCCTCGGCAACTCGGCGGTTGCGCGTGACCAGGTCAGCGGGAAGGACGCCGTTCCCGACGAGCCACTCGCATTCACCGTCGAGGCGCGACGCCAGGTCGTCGAGGCGGCGACCGGGCCATGGCGGCAACGGCGCGTCGTGCAGCATCCGTGCGGCGGCACCGGCCGCGGCCCACGCCGCCGACGACGCGGTCGACGGCTCGCCGAGGCGGCCGAGTGCCGTCCCGGGGAGGGCGGCGAGAGCGAGTACGGGCGGCTTCCGCCACAGGATCTCCGGGGTGGGGATCGGCGCCATGGCCATCGCCTCGACCTCGACATCGGTGCGAGTCTGGTCCGCGTCGATCTTCAGGAACACGTCGCCGACGCGCACGGTCGCGCGCTCCTGATGGGCGACGACGACCTCGACCTCTTCCACGTCGGCCAGTGTCGCGGAGATGACCACCGACGTCACCGGCTTATTGCGTGCGCCCCCGGCTTCACGCAGCGGGTCTGCACCCACTTGTCACCGAGCAGCGAGGACCGTACCCGCCGTGCGATCGACGCAGCCCTCGGCCGCGGCCTGGACGCCTCTCACGGCCTGGCCACGGCCCAACTGCTTGCCGGAGGGTGTTTGCGCAGTTCGGTCGCGGTGGCGGCGTCACTTGGCGTTGAAGTAGCTGGCCTCCGGGTGGTGGACCACGATGGCGTCGGTGGCCTGCTCCGGCATGAGCTGGAACTCCTCGGACAGCTCCACGCCGATCCGCTCCGACCCGAGCAGCTCCACGATCTTCGCCCGGTCCTCCAGGTCGGGGCAGGCCGGGTAGCCGAACGCGTACCGGCAGCCCCGGTAGTCGTTGCGCAGCAGGCCGGCCAGGTCCGCTGGGTCGTCGTCGGCGATGGTGCGGCCGTCGGGCAGGGTCAGCTCGGCGCGGATGCGCCGGTGCCAGTACTCGGCGAGGGCCTCGGTGAGCTGCACCGACAGCCCGTGCACCTCCAGGTAGTCGCGGTACTCGTTGCGGGCGAACAGCTTGGCCGCGTACTCGCTGACCGGCTGGCCGACGGTGACCAGCTGCAACGCGACCACATCGAGCTGGTCGCCCTTGGGTCGGAAGAAGTCCGCCAGGCAGAGCCGCCGCTCCTGCCGCTGCCGGGGGAAGGAGAACCGGGCGCGCTCCGCGTGCCCGTTCTCGTCGAGCACCACCAGGTCGTTGCCTTCGGAGTACGCGGGGAAGTAGCCGTACACGACCGCTGCCTCCAGCACCTGGTCGGCGATCAGCCGGTCCAACCAGTACCGCAGACGCGGCCGACCTTCGGTCTCGACCAACTCCTCGTAGGACGGACCGTTGCCGCCGCGGGCGCCGTTCAGCCCCCACTGCCCGCGGAACGTGGCCCGCTCGTCGAGCAACGCCGCGTAGTCGGCCATCGGCACGCCCTTGACCACCCGCGTGCCGAAGAACGGCGGCGTGGGCACGGCCACGTCGGCAGCCACGTTGGAGCGGATCGAGGAGTCGTCCAGCTCCGGCAGGGACTCGGTCACCATCGACCGCTGCCGTTCCCGGCGCGCCCGCCGCGCCGCCAGAGCCGCTTCCCGCTCCGGGTCGATCACCGGCGCGCCGCCCCGCTTGGCGGTCATCACCTTGTCCATCAGGGACAGACCCTCGAACGCGTCCCGCGCGTAGTGCACCTGCCCGGGGAACATCGACCGCAGGTCGTCCTCGACGTACGCGCGGGTGAGCGCCGCCCCGCCCAGGAGCACCGGCCAGCGCTCCGCGACACCGCGGGTGGCCATCTCGGCGAGGTTCTCCTTCATGATCACGGTGCTCTTCACCAGCAGCCCGGACATCCCGATCGCGTCGGCCCGGTGCTGCTCGGCGGCGTCCAGGATGGCGCTGATCGGCTGCTTGATGCCGATGTTCACCACCTCGTAGCCGTTGTTGCTCAAGATGATGTCGACCAGGTTCTTGCCGATGTCGTGCACGTCGCCGCGCACGGTGGCCAGCACGATGCGGCCCTTGCCGCCGTCCTCCGCGGTCTCCATGTGCGGCTCCAGGTACGCCACCGCGGTCTTCATCACCTCGGCGGACTGGAGCACGAACGGCAGCTGCATCTGCCCGGAGCCGAACAGCTCCCCGACGACCTTCATGCCGTCCAGCAGGATGTCGTTGATGATCGACAGTGGCGACCGGCCGCCGGCCATCGCCGAGTCCAGGTCGGCCTCCAGGCCGTTGCGCTCGCCGTCGATGATCCGCCGCTTGAGCCGCTCGTCCAGCGGCAGCGCGGCCAGTTCCTGCGCCCGGCTGGCCCGGGCGCTGGTCACGTCCACGCCCTCGAAGAGTTCGAGGAAACGCTGCACCGGGTCGTACCCCTCGCGGCGCCGGTCGTAGACCAGGTCCAGCGCGACCTCGCGCTGCTCGTCGGGGATCTTCGACATCGGCAGGATCTTGCTGGCGTGCACGATCGCCGAGGTCAGCCCGGCCTGGACGCACTCGTGCAGGAACACCGAGTTGAGCACCTGCCGGGCGGCCGGGTTGAGCCCGAAGGAGATGTTCGAGATGCCGAGGGTGAAGTTGACCCCCGGGTAGCGGCGGGCGATCTCCCGGATCGCCTCGATCGTCTCTAGGCCGTCGCGGCGGGTCTCCTCCTGCCCGGTGGCGATCGGGAAGGTCAACGCGTCGATCAGGATGTCCGCCCGGTCCATCCCCCAGCGGCCGGTCAGGTCGTCGATCAGCCGTGCCGCGACCCGGACCTTCCACTCCTGCGTACGCGCCTGCCCCTCCTCGTCGATGAGCAGCGCCACCACGGCCGCGCCGTGCTCACGGACGATGGGCATCACCCGCGCGTACCGGGAGTCGGGGCCGTCGCCGTCCTCGAAGTTCACCGAGTTGACCACGCACCGGCCGCCGAGCATCTCCAGACCGGCCTCGACGACGGCCGGCTCGGTGGAGTCCAACATGATCGGCAGCGTCGACGCGGTGGCGAACCGGCCCGCCAGCTCCCGCATGTCCTGGGTGCCGTCGCGGCCGACGTAGTCGACGCACAGGTCCAGCAGGTGCGAGCCGTCCCGCGCCTGGCTGCGGGCGATCTCCACGCAGGCCCGCCAGTCCGCGGCGAGCATCGCCTCCCGGAACGCCCTGGAACCGTTGGCGTTGGTCCGCTCCCCCACCATCAACACCGACGCGTCCTGGGCGAACGGCACCGGGTGGTACACCGAGGAGACGCCCGCCTCGTGCCGCGGCTCCCGTGCCGTGGCGGTGACGCCGTGCAGCCGCTCGGACAGCACCCGGATGTGCTCCGGGGTGGTGCCGCAACAGCCCCCGACCAGGGACACGCCGTACTCGGTGATGAACCGCTCCAGCGCGTCGGCCAGCTCGACCGGGGTGAGCGGGAAGTACGCCCCGTCGGCGGTCAGCACCGGCAGGCCGGCGTTCGGCATCACCGACAGCGGGATCCGGGAGTGCTGCGACAGGTACCGCAGGTGCTCGCTCATCTCCGCCGGGCCGGTGGAGCAGTTGAGCCCGATCAAATCCACCCCGAGCGGCTCGATCGCGGCGAGGGCCGCCCCGATCTCGCTGCCCACGAGCATCGTGCCGGTGGTCTCCACGGCGACGTGACAGATGATCGGAACCGACTGGCCCAGCTCGGCCATCGCCCGCTTCGACCCGACCACCGCGGCCTTGACCTGGAGCAGGTCCTGGCAGGTCTCGATGATCAGCGCGTCCGCGCCGCCGGCGATCAGCCCGGCGGCGTTCTCCTGGTACGCGTCGCGCAGCGTCGCGTAGGCGGCGTGCCCGAGGGTGGGCAGCTTGGTGCCCGGCCCGATCGAGCCGAGCACGAACCGGGGCCGCTGCGGCGTGCTGGCCGCGTCGGCGGCCTCGCGGGCGATCCGGGCTCCCGCCTCGGACAGCTCCCGGATACGGTGCGGGATGTCGTACTCGGCGAGGTTGGCGAGGTTGGCGCCGAACGTGTTGGTCTCCACGCAGTCCGCGCCGGCGGCCAGGTAGGCGTCGTGTACGCCGCGCACCACGTCGGGGCGGGTGACGTTGAGGATCTCGTTGCACCCCTCAAGCCCGTCGAAGTCGTCGAGCGTGAGGTCAGCGGCCTGCAGCATCGTGCCCATCGCCCCGTCGGCGATGAGGATCCGGTCGGCCAGCACATCCATCAACGAAGTCCGCACCCGTTCAGGGTAGTGCGGGCCGTGCCGCGCTCAACCGCCCTCCGTGCTCGATCCCATATTGTGTCAGCGGGATCACGCTCGTCCGGTTCGCCATCGTATGACCGGTCGTCGGTCGGGGCGGCCGGCGCGGCCGACGGGCCAGGCCCCCGCCCGGCACGTAGGCTGGCGGACGTGAAGCACAACAGGGACACCGCCGTGCCCTACGGCCCGACGACCGGGTGCGGTCCCGGTGCCGGCCGCGACGAGCAGGGTGAGGTGACGGCGTGACCGAGTTCGACGGACTGCCGGTGCTGCGGTCCCCGGTGGCCATCGCCGCGTTCGAGGGCTGGAACGACGCCGCCGACGCGTCCACGGCCGCCATCGAGCACCTGGAGCAGGTCTGGAACGCCCGGCAGATCGCCGAGCTGGATCCGGAGGACTTCTACGACTTTCAGGTCAGCCGCCCCACCATCACGATGGCCGACGGGGAGACCCGTCGGGTGGAGTGGCCGACGACCCGGTTCATGGTCGCCAGCCCGGAGGGCACCGAGCGGGACGTGGTGCTGATCCGGGGCATCGAGCCGAGCATGCGCTGGCGGACGTTCTGCGAGCAGGTGCTGGAGATCTGCCACAGCCTCGAGGTCGAGCGGGTGGTCCTGCTCGGCGCGTTGCTCGCCGACGTGCCGTACACCCGGCCGCTGCCGATCAGCGGCAGCGCCTCCGACGCCCAGGCCGCGGAGCGCTACCAGCTCACCCCCACCCGCTACGACGGGCCGACCGGCATCGTCGGCGTGCTGCACGACGCCTGCACCCGCGCCGAGGTGGACGCCGTCTCGTTCTGGGTGCACGTGCCGCACTACGCCAACAACCCGCCCTGCCCGAAGGCCACCCTCGCCCTGCTGCACCGGGTCGAGGAGGTCGTCGACCTGCCGGTGCCGATGGCCGACCTCGCCGAGGAGGCCGCCGAGTGGGAGCAGCGGGTGCGCAGCGCCGCCGAGCAGGACGCGGAGCTCGGCGAGTACGTCCGCGAGCTGGAGGAGCGCGTCGGCGACGAGGGGATCACCCCGCTGACCGGTGACGAGATCGCGCAGGAGTTCGAGAAGTACCTACGGCGCCGGGGTGGCTCGGCAGGCCCCACAGCGGGTTCCTGGTAGCGCCTCTCCCCCGTTTCGAAACGGGCCTCGGACCTTCGGTGTCCGGGGCCCGTTTTCGTGTTCGCCATCCTTTTTTGGTGTGTCCGGGGTGGCGGCGTCACACCCGCTAGGGCATCCTAGGAACCTAGCTGTGATCAAGGAGGCGGGTATGCAGATCAACCCGGGGGCCGCCGAGTTCCCGCACCGGCAGATCGCCGCGCAGCTCAAGGCCCAGGTGCGCCGTGGCGACTGGGGGCCGGGCGAGCGGCTGCCGTCCATCCCGGCCATCGCCGAGATGTTCGGCGTCGCCAAGCAGACCGTCCAACGCGCCGTCGACCAGCTACGGGTCGAGGGCATCCTGATCACCAAGCCCGGATCCGGTACGTACGTCCGGGGCACCCGGCGCCGGCTCAACCGGCTCTCCCGCGGCCGGTACGGCGGCTTCCGGGGCTACCACACGGATCTCGCCGCCCGGTACCGCCAACAACTCGTCTCGGTCGGCCGCGCCCCGGCCCCCGCCGAGGTGGCCGACGCGTTCGGCGTACCCGACGGCACCGACCTGCTCTGCCGCCGACACCTGGTACGCACCGACGACTCCCCCGTCGAGGTCGGCGCCTCCTGGTTCCTGCCCGGCGACACCGCCGGCACCTCCCTGGAGCGCGCCGAGGCGTTCGGCCGGCCGCTCTACCAGGAGGCCGAGGAGGCCACCGGACGGCGCTACGTCTCGGCCACCGACACGATCAGCGCCCGCCAGCCCAGCCGGGAGGAGGCCGAGACCCTCCAGATCCGGCCGGACACCCCGGTGCTGCACCTGCTGCACGTCGCGTACGACAGCCACCGCAAGCCGATCGAGGTCGCCCAGGCCACCTGGCCCGGCCCGATGACCACCCTCACCGAGGAGTACCAGGTCCCCGGCCCGACCCCCGACCCGGAACCCGACCCCGGCCTGGTCCTGGGCTGACCGCGCCTCGTTGATCATGGGGTCGACGGGTCGAACAGTGACCGAATCCCCCTGCCAACCTCATGATCGACGCCCCTGAGAGGGCGGGATTGGTCAGAGGCGGATGCCGAGAAGGGCGTCCACGGTCTTGGTGAAGAGGGCGGGGGCTTCGGGGTCGTCGGTGGTGCCGGCGAGGGTCGCGTCGGCCCACCGGTCGGCCACCGCCAGGGCGCCGGGGGTGTCGAGGTCGTCGGCGAGGCGTTCGCGTACCCCGGCCAGCAGCTCGGCCCCCGACGGCCCGGCGGGCGCGGCGGCGGCCTGCCGCCAGCGGGCCAGGCGCTCCTGCGCGGCGGTCAGCAACTCGTCGGTCCAGGTGCGGTCGCTGCGGTAGTGCCCGGACATCAGCGCCAGCCGGATCGCCATCGGGTCGACCTTGTCGGCGCGCAGCCGGGAGACGAAGACCAGGTTGCCGCGGGACTTGGACATCTTCTCGCCGTCCAGGCCGATCATCCCGGCGTGCACGTAGTGCTCGGCGAACGGCGCCTGGCCGGTCAGCCGCTCGGCGTGCGCGGCGGACGCCTCGTGGTGCGGGAACAGCAGGTCGTTGCCGCCGCCCTGCACGTCGATCCGGTCGCCGAGCAGGTTCAGCGCGATCACCGCGCACTCGATGTGCCAGCCCGGGCGGCCCGGGCCCAGCTCCCCGCCCGGCCAGGACGGCTCGCCCTCGCGGGTGCCGCGCCACAGCAGCGGGTCCAGCGGGTCGCGCTTGCCGGCCCGGTCCGGGTCGCCACCGCGCTCCGGGAAGATCTCCAACATCTGCTCGCGGGTCAGGTTGGACTCGTAGCCGAACCGGGGCGTCGAGGAGATGTCGAAGTAGACATCGCCGGTGCCGTCGTCGAGCCGGTACGCGGCCCCGTCCTTGAGCAGAACCTCGACCTTGTCGGCGATGTCGGGGATCGACTCGACGGCGCCCACGTAGTGCTCCGGCGGGATGATCCGCAGCGCCTCCATGTCCTCCCGGAACAGGGCCGTCTCGCGCATCGCCAGGACCACCCAGTCCTCGCCGTCACGGGCGGCCCGCTCCAGCAGCGGGTCGTCGATGTCGGTCACGTTCTGCACGTAGCGCACCGGGCGGCCGGCGTCGCGCCACATCCGCTGCACCAGATCAAAGGTGATCATGGTGGCGGCGTGGCCGAGGTGGGTGGCGTCGTACGGGGTGATGCCGCAGACGTACATGCTTCCCGCCTCGGCGGGCTCACTCGGGTGGACGCCCTGCCGCGCCGAGTCGTACAACGCCAACGGCTCGCCCCTGCCCGGCAGCCGTGGCACCTCGTGTCCCGCCCAAGACTCCATGGCCTCAGCCTAGCCAGCCCCGCGACCGCCCCGGGCGACCCCACGGGTGATCAAGATGACAGTGGATCACATGGGCGGCCAGGGCACCGCCGGCCAGTCCTCCGGCGGCTGCGGGAAGCGGCCGGTCTGCCGCAGCCGGTCGACGCGGGCGGCCAGCTCGGCGATCTCGCTGATCGTCAGGTGGTCGGCCAGCTCCGCGCCGAGCGCCCCGGCGACCTGCCCGGCGAGCCCGTCGAGCATGTCCACGGCATCCGGCGGCAGTTGCTTGCCGGCCCAGCCCCAGAGCACCGTGCGCAGCTTGTCCTCGACGTGGAAACTCACCCCGTGGTCCACGCCGTAGATCCGGTCGTCGGTGCCGACCAGGACGTGGCCGCCCTTGCGATCCGCGTTGTTGATCACGGCATCGAGCACCGCCAGCCGGGCCAGCCTCGGGTCGTCGGAGTGGGCCAGCACGTACGCGGCGCCGTCGTCGTCACGCGCGGCGGCGATCGGGAACCAGCGCGGTGGCAGCTCCTCGGCCGGCACGAAGCCGACCAGGGGCTCGGCGTCCTCCGGCTCGTCGATCCAGAGCTGACAGGACCCCGGCCCGAACGGGCCGTCCCGCAGCAGGGTGGGCGGCACCAGATCCCAGCCGGTGGCCCGGGACACCAGGTACGCCGACACCTCCCGGCCCGCGAGCGTGCCGTCCGGGAAGTCCCAGAGTGGGCGCTCGCCACGGACCGGCTTGTAGACGCAGCGGGCGGTGAGCCCGTCGAGCGTCAGGATGCCGCGCAGCGTCGTGTTCGACGCGTCGACCAGCCGCCCTTCCAGGTCGAGCGCGCCGTCACGCAACAACCGCAGCGCGGCGTCGCCGTCCTGGCGGGGCTGGAGGCCGGACGAGGTCACCGGTGGTAACCGTTGTGCCGCGGGCAGAGGTGCCCGGCGGGGTCCAACGGCTGGCCGCAGAGCGGACACGGCGGGCGGCCCGCGTTCACCACTCGCCGGGCCCGCTCGATGAACTGGCGGGTGGCCTGCGGGGTGAGCCGGACCCGGAGCCGATCCAGGTCCTCGTCGGGCTCGTCGTCCTCGTCCTCGTCGTCCTCGTCGTCGTCCTCGTCGCCCAGCTCGACCTCGGCCTCCACCTCGCCGGCGGCGATCGCCTCGATCACCACGGTCGCGGTGTCCACGTCGAAGGCCAACCCGAGGGTCCCGACCCGGAACTCCTCGTCGACCGGAGTGTCCAGTGGCTCGTTGTCGCCGATCACCGGCGCCAGCTCGGGCAGGTCCACCCCGAAGCGCCGCTGCGCCTCGGTGAGCAGCTCCTCCAGCTTCTCGGCGAGCAGGGAGACCTGGACCTTCTCCAGCGCGACGCTGACCAGCCGGCCGCCACCGCGGGCCTGCAGGAAGAACGTGCGCTCCCCCGGCGGCCCGACGGTCCCGGCGACGAACCGCTCCGGCGGTTCGAAGGCGTGCACCTGGTGGGTCATACCCACGACCCTATCCGGCCCGCCACGGCATCGCGCACCCCACCGACGCGAATCACCGCGCGCCCCGGCGCGCCCGGCGTATCGGGCGCCACACCCGGGCGTGGCGGATGGCGGCCCGTCACCGCCCCGCCCCCGCGCCGCCGCCGACCGGCGCGTCGGAGTCGGCCGCTGCGGCCGCCCGCGCCGCCCGTCGGCGACGCTTGGGCGGCGGCGGCACCAACCCCGTCAGGTCGCCACCGGTGTCGTTGAGCCGCAGCAGGAACGGCCGCAACGAGGTGTACCGGATCGCCGTCACCGACGCCGGGTCGGCCACGATCCGCTGGAACAGATCCAGGTGTACGCCGAGCGCGTCGGCCACGATGGCCTTGATCACATCGCCGTGGCTGCACGCCAACCAGACCGCCTCCGGGCCGTGCTCGGCCGTGATCCGGGCGTCCCACGTCCGTACGGCCGCGACCGCCCGTGCCGCCATCGCCGCCATGGCCTCCCCCTCGGGGAAGACGGCCGCGCTGGGGTGCTGCTGGACCACCGGCCAGAGCGGCTCCTTGGCCAGCTTCTTCAGCGGCTGCCCCTCCCACGCTCCGTAGTCACACTCGATCAGGCCCTCCTCCACCAGCGGGGCGGCCTCGGGCAGAGCCAGCTCCAGGGTCTGCCGGCACCGGATGAGCGGACTGGTCACCACCGCCGCGAGGGGAACGGGCCGCAGCCGCTCGCCGACGGCGGACGCCTGGGCCCGGCCCGTCTCGTCCAACTCGACCGGCTGGCGGCCGGCCAGGCCGCCGTCCGCGTTCGCGGTCGTCCGGCCGTGTCGCAGAAGCAGAAGGGTCGCCACGGTGACCACCCTAGGGCCTGCTCCCCGACCCCCTGGCCTTGGCAGGTCGCAGGCCGTCGCGGGTTCCTTCATGGCGGCCTGCGGCTGGAGTCGGGGCATGGGGTCGCTGTCATCCGTGGCCGTTTGTGCCGGGTGGGGGTTGGCGTGGCCGTCATGTGCCGGGTGCG
>NZ_JBQXEO010000034.1:0-73683 GCF_052601155.1 Micromonospora yongxingensis | reverse complement strand
CCCAGGGAACGTACGAAAGGGCCTAGTTGCCCCCGTAGTCTCTGCTTCATGGACAAGAGGTCACAGTGAGGACGAATTTGCCCTAACAGGGATGATTGGCCTGATATGGTCGGCTCTCACTGCGCCGAGCCGCGCTGAGCTCGCCCGCGACCAACCTCGAGTTCCCGCAGACCGCGAACGCCTCCGTCGCCATGCCCAGGGGGAAGTTGATGGTGAAGATCGACCCACGTGCGATCGCAGTGGACATGCGTGCCCTTGGCCTGTCGACGCCGCTGCGCGCGGCGTACGAGGCATCCAAGCGCAGCGGGTTCCACGCCGTGCTGTTCGGCGGCCGGACGCAACGGCACCGCCCGGCCACTCTGGTGCCGATGACCAGCGCGGGTCCCGTCAGCGACGAGGCGGCGCAGCGCTGCCTGGACGACGCCGGCGACGTGCTGCGCGACGGGCTACGGGTCTTCGGGCGCCGGGTGCCGACCGGCGTGTCGGCGCCGTGGTGCACCGACCCGCTGACCGGGCGGCAGTGGCCGGCCGGCGAACCGTGGTGGCGGATCGACATCCGCTCCGAGGCTCGGCTGTCGGACGTGAAGCACACCTGGGAGGCGGCACGCCACCGCGACCTGGTCGTCCTGGCACGCGCCGCCCGCCTCGACCCGTCGGGGCCGTGGCGGGACGGGCTCACCGACCTGCTGCGGTCCTGGTGTGTGGAGTCCCCGCCGGAGCAGGGCGTGAACTGGTACTCCAGCCTCGAACTCGCGCTGCGCGCCATCGGCTGGAACCAGATCCTGACGCTGGTCGGCGAGCGGCTTCCCCGCGACGTGGTGACCGCCATGGAGAAGCTGCTGCTGGCCAGTGCCCGGCACCTGATGGTCGAGCTGCCCTACACGGTGAGCAGCATGCGCAACAACCACATGCTCGGCGACGCACTGGGGCTGATCCTGCTGTCGCGCATGTTTCCCACCGCCCGGCGCGCAGGGTGGTGGGCGCGGACGGGCGAGCGGATGTTCGCGGCTCAGCAACGCCGGCACATGGCACCCGACGGTCGGATGATCGAGGATTCACTGTCGTACCACCGCTTCGTCCTCGAAATGCTCATCGTGCGGGTGCTGCTCGGCGGCGCGCCGCCGGCCGTACACCGGGATCTGCACGCCGCCAGCCTGCACCTTGCTCGGCTCGGCGTGTTCGACGGCGACATCCCGCAGTACGGCGACTGGGACGAGGGGCGCGTGCTCGCGTCCTCCGGCGACCCGCTCGACGTGGCCGGTTCGACCGCGCTCGGCCTGGCCCTGTGCGGCGAGCAGCTGCCGGCACAGTGGTACTCGGCCTTCGACGAGTTGGCGTGGTACGCGCCCACACCTTGCAAGGACGCCACACCGAACGGGGTTGGGCCGTTCACCCGCGCCCGGTCCGTGCCGTCGACCTCCGGCGGCATCGCGCTGGTCGACCGGGGGCCGTGGCGGGTCTGGTTCAAGGTGGACGGCGGCCCCTCGCACGGCCATGCCGACCTGACCTCCGTCTGGATCAAGCACGCGGGCCGGTGGCTGATCGCCGACCCGGGCACGGGCACCTACAACGGGCCGCTGGAGGTCCGCAACGGCCTGCGCACCTCCGCCGCGCATCCCGTGCGCCGGCCGGACGGGCAGGACCAGCTCGTCCCGCACCGGGCGTTCCGCTGGCTCAACACCGCACGCGGTCACCTCGGGCCGCCGCTCGTCCTGCCGGACCGCACCATCGTCTTCGGTTGGCACGACGCGTACGCGCGCGGTGAACGCCCCGTGCGCGTCGGCCGCGCCGTCGTGGTGGCCGACGAGTACGTGGCGGTTGTCGAGTTCGCCGACCCACCGACAGCCGCCCGGACCTGGTCGCTCACGGTCCCCCTGCACCCCGACGTCACGGTGGACAGCGACACGCTCATCGTTGGCGGCAGCAAGCTCGGCCTCTTCGGGCTGGACGGGTACGAGCCGGTGCGCGGACGGTCGACGCCGTTCGCGGGCTGGCACAGCCGGACGTACGGGCGCTGGGAGCCGGCCACGTGGCTCACGGTCGAGAGCCGGGCCGACACCGCTGTCTGGGGGCTCGGCAGCGTACCCGGGTCGCGGCCCGAACCGGACGCACTCGACGGTCTCCGGTTCGAGGTGGCCTGGAGCGACACCGGCGCCTCCCTCACCGTCACCCACCTCGAGTCAGGGGAAGTCCATCACGTGAGAGCACCACGATGACGCGCCGCAGAGTTCTCGTCCTCAACCACTTCGCCGTGCCCCCGGGCCATCCGGGCGGTACCCGGCACGTCGAGCTGTTCAGCCGGCTGCCCGGCTGGTCGTACGTGATCATCGCGGGTCGCCGCAACATGATCAGCGGCCGGCCGCAGGACGCGGAGCCGGGCTTCCATCCGGTCGCCGTGACGCCGTACCGCGGCAACGGCCTGGGCCGGGTGCTCAACTGGGCCAGCTACGCGGTGACGGCGACGGTGGCCGGCCTGCGGCAGCCCCGCCCCGATGTCGTGTACGCGTCCTCGCCGCACCTGCTGGCCGGTCTCTCCGGCTGCGTCGTGGCGGCGCTGCGGCGCACACCGTTCGTCCTGGAGATCCGGGATCTGTGGCCGCGGGTGCTCGTCGACATGGGAACGCTGTCGGAGACGTCGTTGGCGTACCGGACGTTGGAACGCCTGGAGCGGTTCCTGTACCGGCGCGCCGATCGCGTGGTGATCATGGCGCCGGGCGTACGGACGGCCATCGAGGACAAGGGCGTGCCACCCGAGAAGATCGTCTTCATCCCCAACGCGGCCGACCCGGACGACTTCGTGCCCAGCGCCGACCGCGTCGAGCTGCGGCGGCGCTACGGGTTCACCCGCCGCACCGCGGTCTACGCGGGGGCGCACGGTCCGGCCAACGGACTGGACCTGCTCCTGGCCGCCGCCAGGGCGGTGCCGGAGATCGATGTCGTGCTGGTGGGGTCCGGTGTGGAGAAGCCGCGCCTGCAGGCGGCGGCGCTCGGCATTCCCAACGTCCGCTTCCTGGACCCGGTGCCGAAGACCGAGATCCCCGACCTGCTGCACGCCGCGGACGTCGGCGTGCACGTGCTCGCCGACGTCGAGCTGTTCCGCGCCGGGGTCAGCCCCAACAAGGTGTTCGACTACATGGCCGCCGGGCTTCCGATCGTCACCAACAGTCCCGGGACCGTCGGTGACCTCGTCATGGGTGCCGACGCCGGGTACGTGACCCCGCCTGGCCACCTCGCCCACGGTCTCGGCCAGCTGGTCCAGGCGAGCCCGGACGAGTTGGCGAAGATGGGCGCGGCCGGCCGGCACTGGATACGGGAGAACCAGTCCCGCACAGCCATGGCCCACGCCCTTGGGCGCCTGCTCGCCCCTCTGGTAGACGCGGGTGAGGCACCGCGCTGACCGCCGTGCCGGGCACCTCCCGGGCACCCGGGTAACCCGCGGCAGAGACCGAGCCCGGCGGGGACGCTGTTCGCGTGCGCGCCCGCCGGGCTCGGCTCACCGCATCAGGACGTGAACCCGGCGCTCACGCTGGTCTCCGCGTCCACCTGCGCGGGCACCCGCGACGGGTGCTCCTGGATGCCCGCCAGGGCAGCGATCGCGGATAGCGCGGCTCTCGTCGTACCCAGCGACGCTTCGAGCTCCAGCTTGTCGGGCGCGTTGCCGGCGATCACCCCACGCACGTGGGTGAGCAACTCCTGGTGCCCCTTGCCGGCGGGTGCCCGCTTCACGTCCCGGCCGTCGATCTCCAGGCTCCGGAAGTCGTCGATCACCACGGTGTGCCCGCGGCCGAGGATCTCCAGGCGTTCCTTCGAGGTACGCCGGTGCCCGCGCGTGCAGTACGTGATCGTCGCCGTCGAGCCGTCCGGGTATCCGAGCAGGACACTCACGTCCTCTTCCAGCCCCGGCTCGCCGCGACCACTGCCGTACGCGTGCACGACGCGCGGCTGCTCGCCCACCAGCCACGACGCGAGGTCGATGAAGTGGCACACCTCGCCGCGCACCCGGCCACCCTGGCGCCGATCGTGGTACCAGTGCGAGTCGGGCAGCGACCCGGCGTTGACCCGGTAGGCGATGGTCACCGGGCCGGAACCGGCCTCCAGGACCTTCTTCGCCTGCACCACCATCGGCGCGAAGCGGCGGTTGAAGCCGACGAACAGGTGGCCGGAGTTGCGGTCGTAGGCGGCCGTGACGTCATCGAGTTCGTCCTGTGTCAGGGCGAGTGGCTTCTCCACGAACACGTGCTTGCCGGCGTCGAGCGCCCGCACCACCAGGTCGGCGTGCGAATCGTGGCGGCTGAGGACGAACACCACGTCGACGTCGTCGCGGGCCAGCAGATCCTCGGCGGTCGGCGCCACGACGGCGATGCCGTTGCGCTCGGCGGCGTGGCGCGCGGAAAGGCCCTTGGCGGACGTGATGGCGACCAGATCGTCCGCCCAGCCCGCCGCCTTCAGCGCGGGCAGGAACGTCGCTTTGGCGTAGTTCCCGGCGCCGATCAGCCCCGCGCGCGGCGACACCGAGTTGCGACGCGGCCTGATGGTGATCGCGCGTCGGGACGGCTGCGCGGGAGCGGAATAGCTGAGTTGCACCGCGAGCGAGCGCGGGTCGGAGGCCAGCACCTCGTACGCCGCCATGGCGTTCTCCACGTCGAAGACGTGCGTGACCAGGTCGTCGACCGCGACCCGGCCACTGGCGACCAGGTCGAGATAGGCCTCGATGTTGCGCCGCGCCGTCCAGCGCACGTGGCCGACCGGATAGTCGATGCCCCACTCCTCGTAGGCACGGTCGTAGCGACCGGGCCCGTAGCTGCGGGCGAACCGGAGGTCCAGCTCTCGCTCGTAGAACCGCCGGCGGTCGAGTTCCAGTCCGACGTCACCGACCACCACCAGCCTGGCGCGGTCGCGGGCGATCTCGGCGCTGCGCGCGACCGGCTCCGATGAGGGTGTCGCCGCCGTGATCAGCACAGCGTCGACGCCCCGACCCCGGGTCAGTTCCATGATCTGCTCCGTGGTGGCCGCACCGGCCTCGACCAGCCCAACCGCGCCGCCACCCCCGGCCAGGTCCGCGGTCCACTGGCGCAGGTCGATGCCGATGACGTTGAGCCCGGAGGCGAGCGCCAGGCGTACCGTCAGCTGCCCGACGAGGCCGAGGCCGACAACGGCGACCGAACCACCCAGACCCACCTCGGCCTGACGCAGTCCCTGTAGCGCGATGGCCGCGACCGCGCCGAAGGCGGCAGCCTGATCCGACACGGGCTCCGGGACGGGCACCGCGAGCAGACCCGGCACCGCCTGGTACTCGGCGTGACCCACCGAAGCGGTGGCCACGCGCATTCCCGGCCGGATGCCGTCGGTCGCGGTGCCGGCGGAGACGACGACACCCGCCGCGCTGTACCCGAGCGGCATGTCCTCGTCGAGCCGGCTGCGTACGGCGGCGATCGTGGAGCGGACTCCCCCGGTGCGCGCCCTGTTGACGACCTGGCGGACCAGATCCGGCCGCGCCCGGGCCTTGGCCAGCAGGCTCGCCGACGCCAGCTCGCGCACCGCGCGCTCGGTCCCGGCGGAGAGCAGCGACCTGCGCGTGGCAACGAGCACCTCGGTGGCGCCCGGCTCGGGCTGCGGAACCTCCACAATCCTCAACTCGCCGGCGGACACGGATTGGACGATCTGCTTCACGGGGGCCTGCCTGCCTTCGGGGAGTAAGAACATCGCTCACGCGGCAGGTTGCCCCTGAGGCAGCGCACACCGCGGCTCATCCGTCATTCGACATTCTATAGAGGTTAGATGCATCAAACTGGATAACTTGTACTATTGGCGCGCCCCCTCAGATTCGCGTCGAATTCCACGAGGAGACACATGCCGGCCGACGCCGTTCTGCACGTCGCGGGTGCACGCCCCAACTTCCCCAAGGCGGCACCCGTGATCCGCGCGCTCGACCGGCACGGCGTCCGGCAGCGTCTCGTCCACACCGGACAGCACTACGACGAGCGGATGTCCGAGGTCTTCTTCCGCCAGTTGGGCCTGCCCGAGCCCGACATCAACCTCGGCGTCGGCTCGGGAAGCCACGCGAGCCAGACCGCGGCCGTCATGACCGGTCTCGAGGAGTTGATGCTGGCGACCCGTCCGGCGCTCACCGTCGTGTACGGCGACGTCAACTCCGCGCTCGCCGCGGCCCTCGTCGCGGCGAAACTCGGCGTGCCCGTCGCGCACGTGGAGGCGGGCCTGCGCAGCTTCGACCGATCCATGCCAGAAGAGATCAACCGCATCGTCGTCGACCACGTGTCCGACGTGCTGTTCGCCACGAGCCCCGACGCCACGTCGCACCTCCGGCAGGAGGGGATCGCGGCCGAGAAGGTCCACCTGGTCGGCAACCCGATGATCGACACTCTGCTCGCCAACCTCGACCGATTCGACGTCGCCGGCATCCGTACCGCGCTCTCGCTGCCGGACCGCTACATCGTGGCGACGCTGCACCGGCCCGGAAATGTCGACGACGCGGCGGACGCCGTCGATCTCGTGAAGGCGATGCACGCCGTCGCCGACCAGCTCCCCGTCATCCTGCCGCTGCACCCGCGCGGCCGGGTCCATCTGGAGAACGCCGGGTTGCTGTCGCACCGCGCGCTCCGCGTGGTCGACCCGCTGGGCTACATCGAGTTCCTCAGCCTGGTACGCGGCGCGGCGGTCGTCGTCACCGACTCCGGCGGCGTGCAGGAGGAGACCACGATGCTCGGGGTGCCCTGCCTGACGCTGCGGCCCAACACCGAGCGCCCGATCACGATCACGCACGGCACCAACCGCCTCGTCACCCGTGCGGCACTCGCCGAGACCGTGGCGAGCATGGTGGCAGCGGGACGACCCGCCGTGTGGCCCACTCCACCGCTGTGGGACGGCACGGCCGGCGAGCGCATCGCGCGGGTCATCACCGACCGGCTCGGGTAGCCGCCGGCGGTCCCTGTTCCTGCGCTGGGACGGGCTGCGGAAACCGGGCGCCGGTGCACCTTCTCCGGTACGCCGCGCGTAGCCGACGCCGATATGGTGAGCTGTACGGGTGTCGGGTCTGGGTCTGGTGCTGCACCCCACCCGGGATGTTTCCGAGGTGGTCGGGATCATCGAGCGGTGGGCGGCGCGCCACCACAAGTCGTTGATGGTGCGCGCGGAGGACAAGCACCGCGTGCCCGCCAGCGTCGAGCCGGTGCCGGCGGCCGAGGTGGCCAGCCGCTCCGATGCCTTGATCAGCATCGGCGGTGACGGCACGATGCTGGGAGCGCTGCGCTCGGCCATCCTCGACCCGAAGCCGGTGCTCGGCGTACACCTGGGCCGGCTCGGCTTCCTCGTCGAGATCGAGCCGCCGGAACTGCCCGACGCGCTGAGCCGGCTGCTGTCGAAGGACTTCACCATCGAGTCGCACGCCTGCCTGGCCTGCGACGTGTGCGGCGACGACGTCGTGGCGTTCAACGACATCGCGCTGGTGCGCCAGCCCGGCTCCGGCTTCGTCACCGCCACCCTGGCGGTCGACGGCCAGGAGTACGGCTACTACCGCTGCGATGCCGTGGTGGTCAGCACGCCGGTCGGCTCCACGGCGTACAGCTACGCCGCCGGCGGCCCGCTGATCTCCCCGGCGGCGGACGTGGTGGTGGTGACCCCGTCGGCGCCGATGGCTGGCATCTCCCGGTCGGTGGTGCTGTCGCCGGACGAGAAGATCCGTCTGGAGCTGGAGGCCAACTCGGCGGCGGTCGCGGTGGAGATGGACGGGCTGGTGTTCCGGGACGCGGCGACCGAGGGGGCGGTGGACATCAGCTACCGCCGCAACGCCGGCCTGGTGGTCCGCTTCGACCCGCTGCGCTACCAGGAACGCAACCAGTTGAAGATGAGCCTGCTCGATCTGCCGTTCCTGCCCGAGCAGCTCCGTGAGCTGCTACCGCAGGAACTCCAGCGCCACCAGCGCGAACTACCCCCACCCTGCTGACCACCCCAACCCCTCCCGCCCGGCCCCGCCCCGCCCGGCCCCGCCCCGTCCCAGTTGACCATGAAGTTGTTGCCGTCCGGCTCGGCGTGTCGCGGCAACAACTTCATGATCAACGCGGTGGGGGTGGGGGCGGACGGGTCAGGTTTTGGCGAGCACGCCGTCGACCAGGTCCTTGGCCTCCTGCTGGATGCGCGACAGGTGGTCCGGGCCCTGGAACGACTCGGCGTAGATCTTGTAGACGTCCTCGGTGCCCGACGGGCGGGCGGCGAACCAGCCGGACTGCGTGCTGACCTTGAGCCCGCCGATCGGCGCGCCGTTGCCGGGTGCGGTGGTCAGCGTCGCGGTGATCGGCTCACCGGCCAGCTCGGTGGCGCCGACCTGCTCCGGCGAGAGCTTGCCCAGCACGGCCTTCTGTTCCCGGGTGGCCGGGGCGTCGATCCGGGCGTACGCCGGCGCGCCGAACCGCTCGGCCAGCTCCGCCCAGTGCTCGCTCGGGCTGCGCCCGGTGCTGCCGAGGATCTCGGCGGCGAGCAGGCAGAGCAGGATGCCGTCCTTGTCGGTGGTCCAGGTGGAGCCGTCGCGGCGCAGGAACGACGCGCCGGCGCTCTCCTCGCCGCCGAAGCCGACCGCACCGTCGAGCAGCCCGGGCACGAACCACTTGAAGCCGACCGGCACCTCCAGCAGCGGCCGGCCGAGGTCGGCGGCGACCCGGTCGATCATCGACGAGGAGACCAGCGTCTTGCCCACGGCGGCGGCCGGACCCCAGTTGGTGCGGGTGCGGAACAGGTGGTTGATCGCCACGGCCAGAAAGTGGTTGGGGTTCATCAGACCGGCGTCGGGGGTGACGATGCCGTGCCGGTCGGCGTCCGCGTCGTTGCCGGTGGAGATCTGGTAGTCGGCGCGGGCGGCGATCAGCGACGCCATGGCGTTCGGCGAGGAGCAGTCCATCCGGATCTTGCCGTCGCCGTCCAGGGTCATGAACCGCCAGGTCGGGTCGACCGTCGGGTTGACCACCGTCAGGTCCAGCCGGTGCCGCTCGGCGATCTCGCCCCAGTACGCCACGCTGGCCCCGCCCAGCGGGTCCGCGCCGATCCGGACACCGGCGTCGCGGATGGCGTCGATGTCGATGGCCGCCGGCAGGTCGTCGACGTAGTTGCCGAGGAAGTCGTACTCGCCGGTGGTGTCCGCGGCCCGGGCCCGGGCGTGGGTGATCCGGCGGACCTCCTTGAGCCCGGCGGCGAGGATCGCGTTGGCCCGGTCCTGGATCCACCGCGTGACGTCGGTGTCGGCCGGCCCGCCGTTGGTGGGGTTGTACTTGAAGCCGCCGTCGTCGGGCGGGTTGTGCGACGGGGTGATGACGATGCCGTCGGCGAGCCCGCTGGTGCGCCCCCGGTTGTGGGTGAGGATCGCGTGCGACAGGGCCGGGGTGGGGGTGTAGCCGTCGCGGCTGTCCACCAGCACGGTGACCCCGTTGGCGGCGAGCACCTCCAGGGCGTCCACCGCGGCCGGCGCGGAGAGCGCGTGGGTGTCCCGGGCGAGGAACAGCGGGCCGTCCAGGCCCTGCTCCCGGCGGTAGTCGCACAGCGCCTGGGTGACCGCCAGGATGTGGTCGGAGTTGAACGCGTTGCGCAGGCTGGAGCCGCGGTGGCCGGAGGTGCCGAAGGAGACCTGCTGCGCCGGGTCCGCTGGGTCCGGATGCTCGGCGTAGTAGGCGGTCACCAGGCGCGGCACGTCCACCAGGTCGGCGGGCTCGGCGGGCTGGCCGGCACGGGGATGGGTCACTGCGGGATCCTCCTGGGGAAAGTACGGGCGGTCACGGCTCGACCTTCTGGCCCTTGCCGATCACCACGATGCCGTTGTCGGAGACGGTGTAGCGCTGCCGGTCCTTCTCCAGGTCGACGCCGATCTCGACGCCCTCCGGGACGAACACGTTCTTGTCCAGGATGGCCCGCCGGACCACCGCGTGCCGGCCGATCTCGACGCCCTCCATCAGCACCGAGCCCTCGACGTGCGCCCAGGAGTGCACGCGCACCTTCGGCGAGACGATCGAGTTCTCCACGAGCGAGCCGGAGATCACCACCCCCGGGGAGACCATCGAGCCGACCGCCCGACCGACCCGCTCACCCCACTGGTGCACGAACTTCGCCGGCGGCCACGGCGGCTGCTCGGTGTAGATCGGCCAGTCGAAGTTGTACATGTTGAACACCGGATGCACGTTGATGAGATCCATGTGCGCGTCGTAGAACGAGTCGAGCGTCCCGACGTCCCGCCAGTAGCCGCGGTCCCGGTCGGTGCTGCCCGGCACCTCGTTGTCGCGGAAGTCGTAGACGTTGGCCTCGCCCCGCTCGACGAGCATCGGGATGATGCTGCCGCCCATGTCGTGCTTGCTGGTCTTGTCCTCCGCGTCGCGTTCCACCGCCTCGCAGAGCGCCCGGGTGGTGAAGACGTAGTTGCCCATCGAGGCGTAGATCTCGTCCGGCGCGTCCGGCAGGCCGACCGCGTCGGTGGGCTTCTCGCGGAACGCCCGGATGCGCCGGCCGTCCTCGCCGACCTCGATGACGCCGAACTGGTCGGCCATCGACAGCGGCTGGCGGATGCCCGCGACGGTCACGGCGGCGCCGGAGGCGATGTGGTCCTCCACCATCTGCCGCGGATCCATCCGGTAGATGTGGTCGGCACCGAAGACGATCACGTAGTCCGGCTGCTCGTCGTTGATGAGGTTGAAGCTCTGGTAGATGGCGTCGGCCGAGCCGGCGAACCACCAGGGGCCACGACGCTGCTGCGCGGGCACCGGGGTGACGTAGTTGCCGAGCAGCGTGGACATCCGCCAGGTCTTGGTGATGTGCCGGTCGAGGGAGTGGGACTTGTACTGGGTCAGCACGACGATCTTGAGATAGCCGGCGTTGGCCAGGTTGGAGAGGACGAAGTCGACCATGCGGTACATCCCGCCGAACGGGACGGCCGGCTTGGCCCGGTCCGTGGTGAGTGGCATCAGGCGCTTGCCCTCCCCACCCGCCAGGACGATCGCGAGCACCTTGGCAGCCATGCCCCGACGCTATCCACCCTCGTCCCACTTCACCACTCGTACGGGGACACTTCTGCACTAGGGTGCGCACATGACCGACTCCTCCCCGGCCACCGGATCCCTGCGCGTCGATCTGCTCACCCGCGAGTACCCGCCGGAGGTCTACGGCGGCGCCGGTGTGCACGTCGAGTACCTGGCCCGGGAGCTGCGCCGCCTCACCGACGTACGGGTGCACTGCTTCGGTCTGCCGCGCACCGAGCCGGGCGTCACCGCGTACCCCGAACCGCCCGGCCTGACCGGCGCGAACGCCGCGCTGCGCACGATGGGCGTCGACCTGGAGATGGCCGCCGGCACGGCCGGCACCGACGTGGTGCACAGCCACACCTGGTACGCCAACCTCGCCGGGCACACCGCGAAGCTGCTGCACGGCGTGCCGCACGTGATGACCGCGCACAGCCTGGAGCCGCTGCGACCGTGGAAGGCCGAGCAGCTCGGCGGCGGCTACGCGCTCTCCTCCTGGTGCGAGCGCACGGCGGTGGAGGCCGCCGACGCCGTGATCGCGGTCAGCGGTGGGATGCGCAACGACGTCCTGGCCTCCTACCCCCAGGTCGACCCGGGCCGGGTCCGGGTGGTCTACAACGGCATCGACACCATCCAGTACGCCCCGGACCAGGGCACCGACGTGCTGGACCGGCTCGGCATCGACCCGGCCCGACCCAGCGTCGTGTACGTGGGAAGGATCACCCGGCAGAAGGGGCTGCCCTACCTGCTGCGGGCCGCCCGGGAGCTGCCGGCGGACACCCAGCTCGTGCTGCTCGCCGGCGCACCGGACACCGCCGAGATCGCCGCCGAGGTGGAGGGGCTGGTCGCCGAGCTGCGGGCCAACCGCTCCGGGGTGGTCTGGGTGGCCGAGATGCTGCCCAAGCCCGAGGTGATCCAGGTGCTCACCCACGCCACCGTCTTCGTCTGCCCGTCGGTGTACGAACCGATGGGCATCGTCAACCTGGAGGCGATGGCCTGCGAGACGGCGGTGGTCGCGACCGCCACCGGAGGCATTCCCGAGGTGGTGGCCGACGGCGAGACGGGCCTGCTGGTGCCGATCGAGCAGGCCACCGACGGGTCCGGGACCCCGTTGGAGCCGGAGAAGTTCGTCACCGACCTGGCAGCGGCGATCAACACGCTGCTCGCCGATCCGGCGCGCACCGAGCGGTTCGGCCTGGCCGGCCGGCGGCGCGCGGTGCAGCACTTCTCCTGGGACGCCATCGCCCGGCAGACCCTGGAGATCTACCGCTCCGTCGGCGCGGCCTGAGGGAGACCACCCCTGCTCGGCGGCGGAGAGCGCCCGCCTCAGATCGCCGTTCCGGGCGGCGACTTGAGCAACGAGGTCGCCTCGGCGCAGTGACCACCACGGCCGTTCCGTAGCGCGCTGGCGGCGATGCGGATGAGGTCGATGTTGACGCCGGCGGCACCGCTCGGATCGTGCACCTTGAGCTTCACGTCGAGGCTCACCGATGTCTCACCCCAGCCCTGCGCCTCAAGGTTGAGGTGAGCCACCTTCTGCGACGCGAGATGCGGCAGGTACCCGAGCGGGGCGACCTCAACGCTGTCCGCCCCCGACAGGGCGTTGAGCTTGGACTGCTTCTTGGTGTTGGGGTTCTCGACCAGGTTGCGGAAGTCCTCGGTGCCGCCCAGATTGACCTGGTAGGAGCTGACCAGGGTGAGGCCCCGCTCCTTCAGGAGCCGCAGCAGCGCGTTGTGCAGCACCGAGGTGCCGAACTGGCTGGCCAGATCGTCGCCGAGCAGCGGCAGGCCGGCGCCCTCGAACCTGTCGATCCAGCGGGGATCGCGGGCCACCGGGTCGGAGGTCGTGTTGATGAAGGCGACACCCGCTGTGTGGGCTGCCTCGGCGTACGCCTGGGCGGTTTCTGGCCGGCCACTCGGCGCCGAGTAGAGCAGCACCTCCGCCCCTGCCAGCGACGCCGCCACCCGCTGCACCTCGGTCGCGTCGACGAGGCCCTTCGTGACCGGCACACCCGCTCTGGGCAGGTCACAGTTCAGCCGAGGAAAGTTGTTGGGCGCTAGGAAGATCGCCTCGGTCAGGTCCCGACCGATCTTCTCCTCGGAGGTGGCGAAGGCCGCCACGACGTCGACATCCCCCACCCCGAGACCGTCGATCATCGGCCTGCGGATTCCGACCAGGCTGCCGCTCTGGCGGTGCAGAGCAAGCCCCTGCACCAGTGCCGACGTGTTGTTTCCGACCCCGACAACCGCGACTCTTACGCGTTCGATCATGGCGGGAGGCTACGTCACCCTCGGCTCCGTGGTCCGCTTCGACCGCACCGCACAACCGGGCCGGAAATTGTCGTACAGGTGTTCTAGTCTCCAATCGTGATCGATGCGTTGGAGCAGGCCGAGACCGCAGTTGCGGCCTGCTTCGACACGTCCGTCTGTGCTGCCAACGAGCGCGATCTCGTGGCGGTGTTGGATGCGACGCATCGCCTGGAGCAGCGCCTGGCCGCGGTCAAGTTGAGCCTCGTGCGGGAGCTGGACGGTCGCGGCACCGCGACGGCACAGGGCGCGTCCTCGACCGCCGTGTGGCTGCGCGGCCGGCTGCGGCTCGGCGTCGGTGTCGCCCGTCGCCTGGTCGAGCTGGCCGCGACGCTCGACGCCGCGCCGAACGGCGTGCGGGACGCGTTGGCCGATGGGTCGGTCGACGTGGAGCAGATCCGGGTCATCGCCACCACGGTCGAAACCGTCCACGCCAGCGCCGGCGCGGTGGCCGCCGACAAGGCCGTCGGTGTCCTCGTCGACTGGGCGACGCAGTTCGACGCCGCCCTGTTGCGCAAGCTCGGCACCCGCATCCTCGACCACGTCGCCCCGGACGTCGCCGATGCCGCCGCCGAGGCGGCGCTGCGGGCGCAGGAGTCGCGGGCCGCCCGAGACCGGCACATCACCATCAGCGAGCAGACCGACGGCCGGCTACGCCTGTCCGGCATCCTCGACTCCGAAGCCGCCGCCGCGTTGCGCGCCGCCATCGACCCGCTCACCACGCCCACCGGGCCCGACGACGCCCGCACCCCGGGGCAACGCCGCCACGATGCCCTGGCCGACGTGTGCCGGCTCGCCCTTCGCAGCGGTGAGCTACCCGGGAACGGCGGCGACGTCGCCCAGGTCGTCGTCACCACCGGCTACGACGGGCTGACCCGACAGTTGGGCACCGGCGTCCTCGACATCGGCCCGCACCTCACCCCCGAAGCCGTGCGCCGCCTGGCCTGCGACGCGAGCATCCTGCCGGCTGTGCTCGGCGGCGCCGGCCAGGTCCTTGACGTCGGCCGACAACGCCGCCTCATCAGCGGCCCGCTGCGACGCGCCCTGGTGCTGCGCGACCGGGGTTGCGCGTTCCCCGGCTGCGACCGGCCACCGCGCTGGTGCGACGCCCACCACATCCGCCACTGGGCCGACGGCGGCACCACCTGCCTGGCCAACGCCGTGCTGCTCTGCGGCCACCACCACCGACACGTGCACCACGGCGACTGGGTCGTCCAGCTTGGCGGCGACGGGCATCCGGAGTTCATCCCACCGGCCTGGCTCGACCCCGAACAGGTCCCCCGCCACAACCACTACCACCTCCGCAGATAGCCAGCTACGGAGTCGGCCGCTGGTCGCTGGTCGCTGCTGGATTGTCCTGTCGCCTGCCTCGTTCGTGGGTCGCGCTGATCCGGTCCCTTCCGGGTCCGAGACGCGGTGCCGACATCGCGGGGGCAGCCCGTTCGTGGGCGTGCGTCACGTGACGCGAAGGGTGGCGGCGAGCTGGGCCAGGCCGGCCGGCGCGTCGGCGGACCGCCACACGACAGCGACCAACTTCCGTACCGCGGGCCGGTCGTGCACCTCACCGCGGACGGTGCGCTCCGCGTCGAGCACCGCCCGGCCCGCGCGGTGCATGTCGCCGGCCAGGGCGCACGCGCGGGCCACATCAAGGAGGTACGCGGCCGGTGCTCGGGCGGCAGCCACCGCCACTCGTCGCCAGCCACCAGCCGCTCGTGTCGGGCGGTCGCCGTGGTGACGTCGCCGAGGGCTGCGTCGGCAACCACCCGGGCGGCCCTAACCACCCGGGCGGCCTCAACCACCCGGGCGGCCTCAACCGCCGCCCGACCGAAACCCCCGACACCGGACCCAACGCCACCGGACCCAGCGCCACCGGACCCAGCGCCACCTCCGCCGTCATCCGGGCCAATGTCTCGGGCGATCGTCGCGGCCTGGTCGAGTGACTGGCGGGCGAGGCATTCGTCTCCCCCGCCTGCGGCGGCGAGCGCGGCCTGAAGGAGCAGCGTCCCGCGCAGCGCGCTGGCCAGGGGCCCATCGTGCACACCGATGCGCTCTGCGGTGGCGAGCGCGGCGTCCAGGGCGGAACGCCGCCGACCACGACATCGCAGGGCCTGACTCAGTGACACGGTCGCGACGCCGGCCACCTGCGGGTCGGGGGTCGCCAGGGCGACGGTCATTCCACGGTCGGCGGCCAGCCAGGCCAACTCCCCCTGGTCGACCTTGACCAACACCAGCGCGACGAGTGCGTACACCGACACCAGCAGCGCGTCCGCCGCGCCGGCGCGAACGGCCTGCGCTTCGCGGACGGCGTCGAGCAGACCGGGCAGCAGTGCCAGCAAGGCCGGGTACCGGGCGTGCCGACAGCTCTGCTCGGCATGCTCCAGCCGAGCACCCAACTCCTCCACCAGCGGCGGTCGGTCCGCGCCCGGCAGGTGGTAGCGGGCCAGCGCCGTCCGCACCCCGTCCACCCCGGCGGCGACCGGAGTCGGCCGCACGGGCCGGGCCGCCAACAGGACCTCCACGTCGATGCGGAGCGTCTCGGCGACCTCCCGGAGGTTGGACACCCGCTCCAACCGGCGTACCCCACGCTCGACCTTGTCCACCCAACTCTTCGACTTGCCGAGCCGGTCGGCGAACTGCTGCTGCGTCATGTTCCGCCGTACCCGCCACTGCGCGACCCGGCGACCCACCGGCAGCTCGTTCACCGCCGGCCCGTCGCGCTCACCGCAGGACCCCAACCACGAACAGCACGAGTACGACCACCGCGATCGCGATGCCGTAGGCGTACTGCCGCCGGGTGAGCGGCGCCCGCGTCGGCCGGGCCGGACCGGGCACCCGATCCCCGTCCGGCTGCGGTGGCCGCGCGCCGGCAACGGGGTACGCGGGCGGCAGCGGCCCATCCGGCAAACGCTCGTCCAACTGTGCCTCATCGATGACGTGATCCGCTCGATCCAGTCCGGCGCACGCTCCAGCCCGGCGGCAAGTTGCCATCCATCGCGGAACTCGGCGAGCAGTACCGAGCCAGCGACACACCCATCAGGCTGGCCCTGCGGATCTTGGATGAGCGGGGCTGGATCGAGGTGCACCAGGGCAAGGGGTCGTTCGTGGCTGCGGAGCCGCCAGCCTGACTCCCTGGGCCACCACTCGCGGGTATTGGCTCGACGCTGGGATGGCCGCCTGCCACGATGCGGAGCCATGGCGGACGACGGGTCGAACAGACATCTTCTCGAGACGTGGGCGGACGTCGACCCAGCGCGGTACCCGTTCGACCCGGTCGAGATGTCGGTGGCGGTCCGGACGTTGGTGCCTCCGCCGCCTGCCCGGCCGACCTTCGGTGAGGGCGGGTGGGTCGGGTATTCAGAAGCCTCCGCCTGGGTCGACTCCGTCAGCGTTCTCCTGTCCGACCGGTACGGCCCGTGGGCTTACCGCTGGCACTGGGGGCCCTGGGAGAGGGAGCATGCGGGCTTCGTGACCGACCGCATCCCGACGCCGGCTGACGCGCCGACGTTCGTCGCCGACTCGCTGCTGGCCTGGCGGCGCTGGTTGGAGAGCCTGGCTGAGCGTTTCGACCACCTGCTGCCGTCGCTCGATCCGGCGCGGGCCGCCGGCGCGACCGACGTCGTCGCCGCCTGGGAGGTCGCCGTCGCACAGCTGATGGCGTTTGTCGCCGCCCCCGTCGTCGACGACGACGGCTGGCAGGGAAACTGCGAGCTCACCCTGCGGTGGTTCCTCACCGCCGCCGGCATACCGTCGGAACAAGCGCAGGCGGTGGTCGACGGAGCGCTCGAACGGTTCGGCTGGTGGGCGCCGCTGACCGCGGTGGAGATCGGCGAGATCGCCGAACGGGTCGCCCGAGACGCGCTCAACCCCGCCGGGATCGTGCCGGCCGGCCGAGTCGACAACTGGCCCGACACCTGGCCACAGGACTGGCCGTCCTGGCGGGCGACGAACACCGGCTGGGGCGCGCGGCCACCGTCCGACCGTGGGCAATCCGCCTGACACCACGGACCTCCTGACACCACGGGACCGCCCGACACCACCAGACCGGCACCCCGAAGATCCGCACAACTTCGGGGAAGTTGCTGCGTCGACGACGCCTGAGGCAGCAACTTCCCCGAAAGTGTGCGGATCTTGTCGCGCGGCACCGCGTGTGGGGCGGACCGGCAGGCTTGGCCGCGCGCGAACGGATCTCGCGCAGTAGGTTGGCGGGGTGACTGGACGGTTCCCGATCGAAGACGTCTCCCCCGTCGTCTCGTGCGGGCGGTACCCGGCCAAGGCGGTGGTCGACGAACCAGTTCCGGTGTCGGCCCGCGCCTACCGGGAGGGGCACGACGCACTCGGCTGCAACGTGGTCTGGACCGGCCCGGACGGCGCGCAGCGGCCGTTCACCCGGATGCGTCCGGGTGAACCCGGGCAGGACCGCTGGCACGCCGTGATCCGGCCGGACGCCGTCGGCACCTGGACGTTCTCCGTCGAGGCGTTCGCGGACCCGTACCTGACCTGGCAGAACGCGGTGACCAAGAAGGTCGCCGCCGGGCAGGGGCCGGAGGATCTGGCCAACGACCTGGCCGAGGGTGCGCGGGTGCTCGCCGCCGCCCGGGACCTGGTGCCGACCGCCGACCGGCCCCGGGTCGCCGATGCCCTCACCGCGCTGGTCGACACCGACCTGCCGCTACCGCAGCGGGTCGACCCGGCGCTGGCCCTGGCCGACCTGCTCTGGGACCACCCGGTGCGGGAGCTGGTGACCGCCGGTGAGACGTACTCCCTCTGGGTGGACCGGCAGCGGGCGCTCTTCTCCTCCTGGTACGAGTTCTTCCCCCGCTCGGAGGGGGCGGTGCTGGCGAGCGCAGACGCTCCGGCCCGTTCCGGGACCTTCGCCACGGCCACCGAGCGGCTGCCCGGGGTCGCCGCGATGGGCTTCGACGTGCTCTACCTGCCGCCGATCCACCCGATCGGCCGGGTCAACCGCAAGGGCCGCAACAACGCCCTCACCGCCGGGGCGGACGACGTGGGCTCGCCGTGGGCGATCGGCGCCGCCGAGGGCGGCCACGACACCATCCACCCCGACCTGGGTACGCCGGCGGACTTCCGGGCCTTCATCGAAGCGGCGGCCGCGCAGGGCCTGGAGGTGGCGATGGACCTGGCGTTGCAGTGCGCGCCGGACCACCCGTGGGTCACCGAGCACCCGGAGTGGTTCACCACCCGTGCCGACGGCAGCATCGCGTACGCGGAGAACCCGCCGAAGAAGTACCAGGACATCTACCCGGTGAACTTCGACAACGACCCGGAGGGCATCCGGGCCGAGGTGCTGCGGGTGGTGCTGCACTGGGTCGGCGAGGGCATCCGGATCTTCCGGGTGGACAACCCGCACACCAAGCCGTTCGACTTCTGGCACTGGCTGATCGCCGAGGTGAAGAAGGTCGATCCGGACGTGCTGTTCCTGGCCGAGGCGTTCACCCGGCCGGCGATCATGCACGGCCTCGGCAAGATCGGCTTCACGCAGTCGTACACCTATTTCACCTGGCGCACGACGGCGGCCGAGATGCGGGAGTACTGCGAGGAGCTGCTCGCGGCGGCCGACTACATGCGGCCGAACTTCTGGCCGAACACCCCGGACATCCTGCACGAGTCGTTGCAGCACGGCGGCCCGGCCATGTTCAAGATCCGGGCCGTGCTGGCCGCGCTGCTCTCCCCCTCCTGGGGCCTGTACGCCGGCTACGAGCTGTTCGAGCACGTGGCACGCCCCGGCGCCGAGGAGTACCTGGACAACGAGAAGTACGAGCTGCGCCCCCGCGACTGGGCCGGCGCCGAGGCGCAGGGCCGCTCGCTGGCGCCCTTCCTCGCCACCCTCAACCGGGTACGCCACGACAATCCCGCCCTGCACCAGCTGCGCAACCTGCGCTTCCACGAGATCGACAACCCGGCGCTGCTGTGCTGGTCCAAACACGACCCGGAGACGGGCAACACCGTCATCGTGATCTGCTCGTTCGACCCGCGTGTCGTGCAGTGGGGCAACACCACGCTCGACATGCCCGCCCTCGGCTTCGACTGGCACGAGCGGTTCACCGTGCACGACGAGCTGACCGGCACCAGCTACGACTGGGGTCAGCGCAACGCGGTGCGGCTCGACCCGTACCTGCAACCGGCGCACGTGCTCACCGTGCGTCGGCCGACCGTGCCCAGCACACCGGTGCCCGCCGCGACCGTCCCGGCCACGCTCACCGTCGCGGACGTCCCCTCCGACCTGTCCGGTGGTACCGCGCCGACCGCTCCCGCTCCGAAGGACGCCCGATGGACCAGCTGATCACCGGCGTGACGCACGACCCGCACGCGCTGCTCGGCGCGCACCCCGCCGACGGATGGACGACGATCCGCACGATGCGACGCGGCGCCCAGGACGTCGTGCTGCTTCTCGACGACGAGCGGCACCCCATGAAGCGGGTGCACGACACCGGCGTCTTCGAGAGCCACGTCGAGGGCACGGTGCTCGACTACCGGGTCGAGGTGGACGGCGCGGTGCACGACGACCCGTACCGCTACCCGCCGACCCTCGGTGAGCTGGACCTGCACCTGATCGGCGAGGGCCGGCACGAGCGGCTGTGGGAGGCGCTCGGCGCCCGGGTCTTCGACGAGGGTGTCGCCTTCGCCGTCTGGGCGCCCAGCGCCCGCGGGGTGCGGGTGGTCGGCGACTTCACCGGCTGGGGCCCCGACGACGGCTGGCCGATGCGCTCGCTCGGCTCCAGCGGCGTGTGGGAGCTGTTCGTCCCCAACGCCCGCGTCGGTTCCCGCTACAAGTACCGGGTGCTGGGCGCCGACGGGCAGTGGCGGGACAAGGCCGACCCCCTCGCGGCGTACGCCGAGGTGCCGCCGGCCACCGCGTCGGTCGTGCACCACTCGACCTACCGGTGGTCCGACGCGGACTGGCTGGCCCGCCGGGCCGAGCGGCAGCCGCACCAGGAGCCGATGAGCGTCTACGAGGTGCACCTCGGTTCGTGGCGGCCCGGGCTGGGCTACCGCGAGCTGGCCGAGCAGCTCACCGCGTACGTCACCGAGCTGGGCTTCACCCACGTGGAGTTCCTGCCGGTCATGGAGCACCCGTTCGGCGGTTCCTGGGGCTACCAGGTGACCGGCTACTACGCGCCGACCTCCCGTTTCGGCGACCCGGACGAGTTCCGGCACCTGGTCGACGAGCTGCACGCCGCCGGCGTCGGCGTGATCCTCGACTGGGTGCCGGCGCACTTCCCCAAGGACGAGTGGGCCCTCGCGCGCTTCGACGGCACCCCGCTCTACGAGCACGCCGACCCGCGGCGCGGCGAGCACCCCGACTGGGGCACGTACGTCTTCGACTTCGGCCGCCGCGAGGTCCGCAACTTCCTCGTCGCCAACGCGCTCTACTGGTGCGACCAGTTCCACGTCGACGGGCTGCGGGTGGACGCCGTCGCCTCGATGCTCTACCTGGACTACTCCCGCAAGGACGGCGAGTGGGCGCCCAACCAGTACGGCGGCCGGGAGAACCTTGAGGCCATCGCGCTCATGCAGGAGGTGAACGCGACCGTCTACAAGCACCACGCCGGCGTGGTGATGATCGCCGAGGAGTCCACCGCCTGGCCGGGGGTGACCCGACCCACCGCCGATGGCGGGCTGGGCTTCGGGTTCAAGTGGAACATGGGCTGGATGCACGACACCCTGCTCTACACCTCGAAGGACCCGATCTACCGCCAGCACCACCACCACCAGCTCACCTTCTCCCTGGCGTACGCCTGGAGCGAGAACTACGTGCTGCCGATCAGCCACGACGAGGTGGTGCACGGCAAGGGCTCACTGGCCGGCAAGATGCCCGGCGACACCTGGCAGCGGCTGGCCAACGTGCGGGCGCTGCTGGCGTACATGTGGGCGCACCCCGGCAAGCAGCTGCTCTTCATGGGCTCCGAGCTGGCCGACGACCGGGAGTGGAGCGAGGAGCGCGGCCTCGACTGGTACCTGCTGCACGACCCGGCCCGGGCCGGGGTGCAGCGCCTCGTCGGCGACCTGAACCGGGTCTACCGGGACACCCCGGCGCTCTGGGCGCAGGACACCGAGCCGGCCGGGTTCCGGTGGATCGCCGGTGACGACGTCGCCAACAACACCGTGTCGTTCATCCGGATCGCCCCGGACGGCTCGACGCTGGTCTGCGTGGCGAATTTCTCCGCCCAGCCGCTGCACGACTACCGGATCGGGCTGCCGGCCGGTGGCACCTGGGCGGAGGTGCTCAACACCGACGCGCAGCACTACGGCGGGTCCGGGGTCGGCAACCTGGGCGAGGTGCGTGCCGAGGACGTGCCGTGGCACGGGATGGTGGCCTCCGCCGCCCTCCAGGTCCCCCCGCTCGGCGTCATCTGGCTCCGCCAGGGCTGACGCCGCCCGCTGCGCGGGTCAGACCAGGCCGGCGTCGCGCAGCAGTTGCCACAGGCCGGCGCCGTCCGGTGCGGAGAGCCACTTCTGCCCCACCGGTCCCGCCGACGGGCGGCCGGCCGGGGCGGGCAGGCTGCCGGCCAGCACCGACTGGGTCGGGGAGAGCCGGCGGATCGCCACCCCGGCGACGTTCTCCGGGTGGGCGGCGGCGAACTCCCGGTAGATCTCCTGGTCGTGCTGGCCGTCGTCGCCGACCAGCAGCCAGCGCACCTCCGGGAACTCCCGGGCCAGTCGGGCCAGGGTGACCCGCTTGTGCTCCATGCCGCTGCGGAACCAGCGGTCGGCCGTCGGGCCCCAGTCGGTGAGCAGCAACGGCCCGGCCGGGTAGAGGTGCCGGGACAGGAACCGGGTCAGCGTCGGCGCCACGTTCCACGCACCGGTGGAGAGGTAGAAGACCGGCGCGCCGGGGTGCGCGGTGACCAGCCGTTCGTAGAGCACCGCCATGCCGGGCACCGCGGCCCGGGCGTGCTCGTCGAGCACGAACGTGTTCCACGCGGCGAGCAGCGGCCGGGGCAGCGCCGTCACCATCACCGTGTCGTCGATGTCGGAGAGGATGCCGAACCTGACGTCCGGGTCGAGGATGCGCACCGGCGCGTCGACCGGTTCGGCGTCCGGGACGCTGAGCCGGACCGTACCCCAGCCCGGTGGCAGGTCGGCCTCGACCAGCGTGTCGACGAAGCCGCTGCGGTCGGCCCGGGTCTCGTGCCGCACGCCGCCGGCCTCGATGGTCACGGTGACGTGTTTGGCCGGCAGCGTGGTGAAGCTGCGCCAGCCGCGGACCTTGTCCAACCGGCCCCGCTGACGGGTGTCCGGCCGGCCGAGCAGCACCCGGCACATCACCCGAACCCAACCCGGGGAGCCGTAGCCGGTGTACGCGATGATGTTCATCCGCCAGCCGGTGCGCCGCAACCGACGCTCCACGAGCTGGTGCACGGCGTCCTCGATCCGCGCGGCCCGGTGCAGGTTCGGAACGGCCAGTTGGCCGGCGGGAGTGGGTGGCACGCGCCAACCCTGCCACACGTCGACGACCACGGCCACGCGAGCCGACCCCGTCTGCCGCGAACCACCCCGACCACCCCGCCGTCCGTGAAACACTCCGGTCGGGACGACGACGGGGGCGTGGTCGTGTCGACACCAGAGCAGGACCGTGGGCGGTGGCGCCCGCGACTCGACCGACCGGCGCTCGTGGCGCTGCTGTTCGGGCTGGCCGGGGTCGTGTACCGGCTGGTCCTGACGCTGTACACCGTGCCGGTGTCGAACAGCGACGAGGCCACCTTCGGTCTCGCCGCGCTGCACATCGGGCAGGGCCGGGAACGCCCGGTCTTCCTCTACGGGCAGCACTACATGGGGATGCTGGAGTCGTACCTGGCCGCGCCGCTGGTCGCGGTGGCCGGGCCGAGCTGGCCGGTGCTGCGGCTGCCGATGCTCGCGCTGTACGCGGTCTTCCTCTACCTGATCTACCGGCTGACCCGGCGGCTCTGCACGCCGTGGTTCGCCGCGTTCGTCGTCGGTCTGCTGGCGCTCGGGCCGGAGCGGGTGGTGCGCGACCAGCTCACCGTGGTCGGCGGACGGCCCGAGGTGAAGCCGGCGGTGCTGCTGATGCTGCTGATCACCATGGGGCTGGCCGCCGGCACGGTCCGCCGCCGCCGGCTCGCCGTCGCGCTGTTCGGCCTGCTCGTCGGGTTGGCCGCCTGGTCGGACTGGCTGATCCTGCCCTACCTGGCGGTGGCCGGGCTGGCGCTGGTGTGGGCGGTGCGGCGGGAACTCCTCGGCTGGTCCGGCCTGCTGCTGGTGGCGGGCGTCGTGGTCGGGGTGGCTCCGATGCTGTGGGACAACCTGCGGGCGGCGCCCGGTGAGGATTCCCTGTCGGTGTTCCGGGAGGTCAGCACGAAGGCGGGCCCGATGCCGCCGTGGTCGGACCGGATCCGGGGCGGCCTGCTGGAGGGGGTGCCGCTGGCGCACGGCCTCTGCCCGGTGGACGGCTGCGGCCGCTGGCAGCAGTGGTTCGGGCTGCTCTACCCGGTGCTGCTGGCGATCGCCGCGGTGCTCGCGGTCCTCGCGTACCGCCGGGCCGCGGGCGCGCCGCGCGGGGAGCGGGTCCGGCCGGTGGTGCAGCTCGCCCTCGTCGCCGGCGCCGCGTTGACCCTGCTGTCGTACGTGCGCAGCCCGCTCGCCGCGACCAGCCCGCTGGACAACGCCCGCTACCTGTCGGTGCTGCAACTGTCGCTGCCGGCGGTGCTCTGGCCGCTCTGGGCGGCCGCCGTCGCCTGCTGGCGAGGGACGGTCGGAGCGCTCGGTCGGCTCACCGGCGCGCTGGCAACCGCCGCGCTGGCCGCCCTGACCGCGACCATGCTGGTGATCACCGTGCTCTTCGCGACCAGCGGCGTGCAGGCGTCCCGGACCGAGGAGCGCCAGGCCCGGCAGCTGGCCTCCGCGCTGCGCGCCAACGGCCCCCACGAGGTGTACGGGGACTACTGGACCTGCAACCGGTTGATCTTCAACACGGACGAGACGGTGGTCTGCGGGGTGCTCGACGCCGACCTGTCCCCCGGGCAGAACCGCTACCTGCCCTACTGGCGGCAGGTCGGGCGGGCCGAGCGACCCGGCTACGTCGTGGAGGTCGACTCGCCGATGGAGCGGCGGCTGCGGCGGCTGCTCGGCGACCGGCCCGACGCCGCGCCGGTACGGGAGGTCGACGGCTATCGCGTGTACCACCCCGACACCCCGGTGCGGCCGTGGCGGTAACGGCTGGTCGTACGCTGGCCGGGCCGGCGCGCGGGGCGCCGCCCGTACCGCCCGTCGAGGAGACCCGATGCTCATCCTGCTGCCGCCCTCGGAGGGGAAGGCCGACGCCGGCACCGGGCGACGGTGGAACCCGGACCGGCTGTCGCTGCCCGAGTTGAACCCGGCCCGGGAGCGGGTGCTGGACGCGCTGGTGGCGCTGTGCTCCGGGCCCGACGAGGCGCAGGCGCGGGCGGCACTCGGGCTCAGCGAGGGCCAGCGCGGCGAGCTGCGCCGCAACGCCCGGCTGCGGGTGGCCGCCACCGCGCCGGCCGCGCAGATCTACACCGGGGTGCTCTACGAGGCGCTGGATCTGGCCTCGCTGCCGGCGACGGCGCAGCGGGCTGCCCGACGGTCGATCCTGATCAGCTCCGGCCTGTGGGGCGCGGTCCGGCTCGCCGACCGGATTCCGCCGTACCGCTGCCCGATCGGTGCCCGGCTGCCCGGCGTGGGGGCGCTGTCGGCGTACTGGCGGCCGGTGCTGGCGCCGGCGCTGGTGGCCGCGGCCGGTTCCGGGCCGGTGCTCGACCTGCGCTCCGGCTCGTACGCGGCCACCTGGACGCCGCGCGGGGAGTTGGCCGAGCGCACGGTGACCGTGCGGGTGCTGCACGAGCGTGAGGTCGACGGTGTGCCGGTCCGCTCGGTGGTGAGCCACTTCAACAAGGCGACCAAGGGGCGTGTGGTCCGTGACCTGCTGGTCGCCGGCGCCCGGCCGCGTACCGCCGCGGAGCTGATCGGCACGCTGCGCGAGCTGAAGCACACCGTCGTGGAGCAGGAGGCCGCGGCCGGCCGGCCGCGGCAGGTCGATCTGGTCGTCGCCGACCTGTAGGCGCGGCCGCCAAGCCGCAAGATTTCCTCAAGGCTGGGCGGGATCGGTTCCGCAACGGCGGCGCAGGGGCCACGGTAGGGGAACCCAGACTCCGACAAGGGAGCACCTCGTTGGCCCGTGAACCCGCCCTGCTCGACCGGCCCCGCTCACCGGCGACGCCACCACCGCTGGACTGGCTGACCCTGGGCGACGCGTTCGAGGCCGCGTGCCTGCTGCGGTGCACACCCCCGCCGACGGCCGCCCGGCCGACCGCGGCGCCTCCGTCGCACTCGCCGGGTGTCGAGTTCAACCGGGAGGACGCCGCGCAGCGGATGCGGCAGCTCCTGGCCCGACTGGACATCCCGGTCCGCCACGAGGTCGCCGTCGGCGGCCTGCGCCGCCGCTACGAGCTGCACCGGCTCTCCGTGCCCCGGGAGCACCACGGCGCGTACGCCCGGATGCTGGACGCCGGCTGGTGGCAGGGGCGTCGGGAGCTGCTCGGCGGGCCGCTGCCCGGGGCGTCACCGGCCCGCCGGCGGTGGGTGTCCCAGCTCGCGGCGGCGGCCTGGCGCGCGGCGCTGCTGGCCGGCGGGCGGCATGTCCGCCGGCACATCCTCGGCGTGCGCCTCACCGACCGCGAGCTGGCGGCCGTGCTGATCCGCGGCGCGGCCGTGCTCGACGTGCCGGCCGTGCTCCGCCCGGGCACCGGCTGTTTCCTGGTCAGCGTCGCCGACGGGCCGGACCGGCAGCGGATTCTGCGCAGCGCCGCGATGGAGGCGGCACGCGGCGCGGCACCGGAGCGGGCGCGCCACCCGGCCTGCTGACGGAGCGGGCCACCTCGACGACCCGAACGGGGCTTGCGCGCTCCCGTCCGACGGCGCACAGTGCACCGCGTGAGTCGTACCTCGTCCTCCCGGCCCGGCCACCGCCGTCCGGGGACGGCGGCCCTGCTGGCGCTGCTGCTGGCCACGACCCTGACCGGCGCCGCCGGCTGCCAGGACGCGCCGGCCGAGCCCCTGACGATCAGGATCGCCACCGGCAGTCCGACCGCCGTCTACTACGCCTTCGGGCAGTCCCTGGCGACCATCCTCAACCGGGAGCTGCCCGACGTGCGGGCCAGCGTGGTGATCACCGCCGCCTCGGCGGAGAACGTCCGGCTGGTCGGCTCCGGCGCGGCCGAGCTGGGCTTCACGCAGGCCGACGTGCTGCCCACGACCACGGCGGGAAGCCCGGCGGTCGACGCGGTCGCCCGGGTGTACGACGACCAGCTGCACCTGGTCACCACGGGCGGCGGACCGGTCCGCACGGTCGCCGACCTGCGCGGTCGGCGGGTGTCCGTCGGCGCGCCCGGCTCGGGCACCGAGATCACCGCGACCCGGCTGCTGGATGTGGCCCGGCTCGGCGACGACGAGGTGCAGCTGGAGCGGCTCGGGCTGGACCACTCGGTGGCCGCGCTCCGCTCCGGGCAGATCGACGCGTTCTTCTTCTCCGGTGGGCTGCCCGTGCAGGGCATCACGGAGCTGGCCTGGCGCAGTGCCACCCGGCTCGTGGACCTCAGGGAGTGGACGGAGCCGCTGCGCTCCCGCTACGGCCAGGTCTACGTCTCCCGCGACATCCCCCGCTCGGTGTACGGCGTGGACCCGGTGACCACGGTCGCCGACCCGAACTACCTGATCGTCCGGGCCGACCTGCCGGAGCGGTTGGTCCGGGAGGTGACGCGACTGCTGATGGAGCGCCGGGCCGAGCTGGGCGCCGCACATCCGGCGGCGGGACGGATGAGCCCGCGCTCGGCGATCGTCACCGCGCCGCTGTCGCTGCACCCCGGCGCCGCCGCCTGGTACCGGGCGGCCAAACCCTGACGGCCGTCCCGCTAACGGGCGGGGGCGGGCCGTAGATCGGCGGCGGGATCCTCGTCGGCCGCCTCGACGGGGTCGGGTGGGGGCGCCGGGAACCACAGGCCGGCGACCAGGCCACGCGGCTCCCCCGGGCGCATGGTGAGCCGCCCGTCGGACGCGTCCACCAGGACGGCGGCGATCGTCAGGCCGAGACCCGCGCCGTCGACGTTCTGCGCGTCCGGTGCCCGCCAGAACCGCTCGGTGGCCTGACCGAGCTGACTCTCGGTCATGCCCGGGCCGGTGTCGCGCACCTCCAGGGCCACCCCGTGGTCGCGGCGGGCCACGGTCACCGTCACCGCCCCTCCGACACCGCTGAACTTCACCGCGTTGTCGATCAGCGCGTCCAGTGCCTGGTCGACGGCGGTCGGCACGGTCCGCGCGTACGCCGGGGCGTCGGTCGTGGCGAGCCGCAGCGCGACCGACCGGTGCCGGGCCAGCGGCGCCCACGCCGCCACCCGGGACGCGGCCACGGCGGCGGCGTCGACGGTGACCCGCTCGTTCTCCTCCCGTTCGGCCCGGGCCAGGGTGAGCAGCGCGTCGAGCACCAGAGCCAGCCGGTCGGTCTCCTCCAGTGCCAGCCGGTGCTCGGAGCGCCCCTCCGGGTCCGTCAGGCTGGGGCCCAGCTCCTCCACCCGCAGCCGCAGCGCGGTGAGCGGGTTGCGCAGTTGGTGGCTGGCGTGCGCCACGAAGGCGCGCTGCCGGTCCATCACGTCGGAGACCACATCGGCCATGTGGTTGAAGCTCGTCGCGAGCCGGCGCAGCTCCGGCGGGCCCAGCCGGTGCTGCACCCGCGCGCCCCGGTCCCCCTCGGCGATCTCGTGGGTGACGGCGTCCAGCTCGGTGACCGGGCGCAGCACCCAACCGGCCAGCCCGAACGCGGTGAGCACGCAGGCCAGCACGGCCAGCAGACCGGCCAGCGTGAGCAGCAGCCACCAACTGGCGACGGCCTGGCGGATCGGGCCGGCCGGGGTCACGATCACCACCGCGCCGAGCACCTCACCACCGTCGTTGATCGGCACCGCCACCACCACCGGGCCGGCCGTCCACGGCCACACCGACCCGGGGGCACTGGTCTGCTGGCCGGACAGCGCGACGTCCAGGGCCGCGGCGGTCCCGGAGGCGGGCTGCCAGCCGGGCGAGGCGACCACGGTGCGCCGGTCCCGGTCGACGACCGCCGCGCCGATCGCGTACAGCTCGTCGTAGCTGCGCAGCTCCGCCTCGAGGGGGTCCGGCCCGCCTCCGCGCAGCGCCGGCCCGGCCAGCGAGGCGAACCGGGTGGCGTCGGCGAGCCGGTCGGCGCGGACCCGTTCGGTCTCGCGGCTGGCCAGCGTGACGGCCAGCGGAGTCTCCAACGCGATGAGGACGAGCACCATCAGCAGCAGGTAGCTGATCACCAGTCGACGGCGCACGGCGACTCCTCACGCATCGCGCAGCCGGTAGCCGACGCCGCGTACGGTCTCCACCAGGCGGGCGTCGCCCAGCTTGCTCCGCAGAGACCCGACGTGCACCTCGACGGTGTGCCCGTCGGCCCAGGTGGTGCCCCAGGCGTCGAGCAGGATGCGGTCGCGCGGAACCGCCACCCCGGGCTGGCGGGCCAGCGAGAGCAGGACGTCGAACTCCTTGCGGGTCAACGTGACCACGCGGCCGTCCACCGTCACCGTCCGGGCGGCCACGTCGATGCGCACCGCCCCGGCCTCGATCAGGTGCCGCTCCGGTGCGGCGTTCGCGGCCCGGCGCAGCACCGCCTCGATCCGGGCCTGCAACTCCACCATCGAGAACGGCTTGACCACGTAGTCGTCCGCGCCCAGGCGCAGGCCGAGCACCCGGTCGCGTTCCTCGCCCCGCGCGGTCACCGCGATGATGCCCAGCTGGCTGCTGCGCCGGCGCAGCTCCCGGCACAGGTCGGTGCCGTCACCGTCGGGCAGGGTCAGGTCGAGCAGCACCAGGTCGGACGGGGCGGCGGAGAGCGCCGCCGCGACGGTGGACGCGTGCTCGACCTGGTATCCGCGGCGGGTGAGGGCGGAGGAGAGCGCAGCGGCGACCCGGCGGTCGTCCTCCACCAGCAGGATCCGCACCCGTGCCCCCGTCCGTTCGCAACGCCGTCCTGCGCATGGTGGCAGAACCGCGCCGCGAGCGGGAGGGCCGCCTCCCCGGTCGGTCGGCTACAGGCCGAACACGTCGTCATCGACGGCGTCCCGGACGCCGTCGACGAAGCCCCGGAAACCCGGGTCGTCGTGCCGGGCCGGCACGCTGGTGACGTTGACCCCGCTGGCCTGGGTGACGGCGTCGACCAGAGGCGGGTAGTCGATCTCGGCGTCGTCGAAGGCGTCGTCGTCCGCCTCGGCCAGGTTGATCACGTGCTGCACGTCATCGGACGGGGTGTCCGGGTCCTGCGCCCACTCGCCGCCAGCCCGGTAGCACTCGTCGTACAGCCCGCGCTGGCTGTCGGTCCAGTCGTCGTCGTAGCTCGCCATCGCCCATCCCTCCGCGGCCGCTCCACCTGAGCATGCCCGGTGGAGGGCGACGACCGCGGCGGTACCGGTGAAAACCGGGCGGGGGCCCCGGCGGCGCGCACGTAGGCTGCCGCTGTGATCTACAAACTGCTGCCGGCCACGGAGTGGGCGGACGCCCTCGCCGCCGGCACCTTCACCGGCACGGCGCTGGACCGCGAGTCCGGGTTCATCCACCTGTCCGGTCCGGACCAGGTGGTGCGGACCGCCCGCCGGTTCTTCACCGGCGCCATCGGGTTGACCCTGCTGAGCGTCGAGGACGATCGGCTGGGCGAGGCGCTGCGGTGGGAGTCGTCGCAGGGCGGGCAGCTCTTCCCGCACCTGTACGGTCCGCTGCCGGTGACCGCGGTGGTGGCGGCGCGGCCGTTGCCGGCGGACGTCCCGGTCGCCGATGCGGTGGCCGCGCTGCTGGCCTGACACGACCGCGCCCGGCCCGACGGGTGTCGGGGCCGGGCGCGGATCGTCGTACGCGAGGTTCAGCGGCAGAGGCGGGCGATCTCCTCCTGGAACCGGTCCATCGGGTTGGCCTCGGCGGGGCCGAGCAGGTAGGTCTTCAGCTCCCGGCGTGCCTCGGTCATCGGGTCGTCGCCGGCCCGGGTGACCGCCACGATCTTCTCCAGCTCGCCGCAGTCCTTGGAGAGCAGGTACGCGGCCCGCGCGGTCGGGTACTCGCGGCGGAACTCGTCCTCCGGCAGGCCGGCCGGGTTGGCCACCACGTACGGCCGCTGGCTCTGCACGAAGTCGGAGACCACACTGGACACGTCGCTGATCAGCAGGTCGGTCTGGTTGAAGCAGTCGAACAGCCCCGGGGTGCGTCCGGTGACCACCAGGTGCGCGGTCCCGTCGAGGGAGGACGCGTTCGTGTTGCCGCCGGCCGCCCGGATGGCGTCGACCACCCGCTCGTGCACGACCCTGGCCGCCTTGGACCGCGACCCGGTGAGCGGGTGCGGCTTGTAGATCAGGCGCACCCGGGGGTTGGTGGCCAGCACGCCCTTGACGATCCGCTCGCCCATCAGCACCAGCGAGGTGTGGTACGGGTCGTCGTCGAGCCAGCCCTCCCAGGTGGGCGCGTACAGCACGGTGAACGGCCGGTCCACCGATTCGGCGCCGAAGGTGTGCACCCCGGCCAGCTGCGGCCGGCCGATCTCGACGATGTCCGAGTCGAGCACCCCCACGCCGGCGCGGGCGTACCGCTCCCGGCCGGCCAGGCCGGCGACCCAGACCTCGTCGTACACCTTGCTGTAGGGGTTGACGCTGGCCTGCTTGTCGCTGTCGCCGTGCCCGACGAAGACGTGCTTCATGCCGGGTTCGCGGAGCAGGTGGATGTTCGCGCCGACGTTCGCGGAGTAGAGCGCCGTGCGGACGCTGCCGAACTCGAGGTTCATGAAGTCCACCCCGGCCGGTACGCAGATCACCGGCAGCCGCGTGTCGGCCAACTCCAGGAACGCGTCCCGGCTGCGCATCAGCACCACCGCGCGCTGCTGCAGCGCCTCGGTCGGAGCGAGCCACATGTTCGCCTGGTAGACGTCCTTGGCCGGGCCGGCGAAGTAGAGCGCGACCTCGGGTCGGTAGGTGTCCAGCCAGCGCTGGACGGCGGGCAGCAGAGGACCCTGCCCGGCGCCCCGGCCACGCAGCCAGGTCAGCGCGATGATCGCGCCCACCAGGCCGGTCGCCACCACCGCCACGGCCCCGGCGATGAAGAACGGCGTCGGGTCGTGCTGCACGGCGGCGGCGACGGCGGCCGGAACGAGCAGCAGGTTGAGCAGGGGCATCCGGTCACCGGCGACCGCGGCCGCCCACGCCGGCGGCCGAGGGGCGGAGCGCAGCGGACCCAGCTCGATGTTGCGCACCATGGCCGAGAGCGGGTTCCGCCGGTCGATCATCGTGGAGAGCGCGCCGGCGAAGACCGAGACGACCCAGACGACGGCCGGCAGGACCAGCAGCACGGTCAGCTCGGTGCCGGTGAGCGGCACCTCGGCGGCGACCAGCAGCACGGCCGCGAGGTCCCGGGTCAGCTGCCGGTACGACCAGTGCAGGCCCACCTTCTCCAGCAGCAGCTGCGACTGCGGCGACCAGCGGGCGACGGCGAACTCGCCGATCACGGCGATCAGCCCGGCGACGGCGAACAGCCCGATCCAACCGAGGGCGCCGGCGACGAGCATGACCAGGTAGGACAGCACCAGCAGCGCGGCCTGGGCCGCCACTCCGATACGCCCTGTCAACGTGCCGAACAACGAGTACGCTCCCTACGAGATTGATGACCGGCTTGAGCAGGTAGATCTCCGAGGCCGGAGGCGCTGGGCCGGTCGACGGCCGCGACCCGACGCGAGCACCGGGTCGCCGTTCGACCGTTCCTCCGCTCGTCGCGCAGGCCGTGTCCCATGTCCGAGCTCCTGGAGTGCAGTGTGCCGCGCGGCCGACCCGTTGCCCACAGGGCGGGCCTCCAGCGCGTGACTGCGACCTTAACGCGAGTGGGCACAGCGGCATCGGCCGGGTATCGGCTGACATTCCGGTCAAACGCAGCGGCGCTCCCCCGGCGTCACGGCGCGGGCCTGGACCCGGTCGGTGCGCGGGACCGGTCCGGGATGGCCACCTGGCCGCACCCGAAACACCCGCGCACCGACATTTCCGCAGGTCAGCCGCCGCTGGTGGCAGAGGCGGTCGTCGTGGTGCGATAGCAGATCATCCCGCCGGGCGACTTCCGGGAGGCAACCTTCACCAGGCCCAGGGCCGGTGCCGCGTCGTTGGCGGCCTTGTTCGTCCTCCACAGGCACACCGCGCTCACGTCGACCCGGCGCAGGGCGGCGTCGACCTCGGCGACGGGGACCTGCTCGGTGCCGTCGGCGAAGGCGCCCAGCAGCAGCCGGTCCTTGGCGAACGGGGTGTCGATGCCGTAGTCGGTGAGGTAGAGGTCCCGGGCCATCACCACGCGGGTGCGCGTGGTGACCTGGGGCATGGCCCGCATGACCGACGTGGGGGCGAGCACCAGGCCCTTCGGCAGGTCCTGCCTGGTGATCCAGAAGGTCACGTTCTTCCGCGTTTCCGGCATCCGCCAACTCGGCTTGTCCTGGAGGACATTGGCCGTCCACATAGGCTCGCCAAGGTTGGCGAAGGTGAGCACCAGGGCGACGGGAAGCCCGACGGCGAGGGCTCGGTTCACCCAGGTGAGCCGGGGCAGCCGGATCGCCGCCAGGAGGCCGACGAGCAGGGGCAGCGGGATGATCCACGGCACCCGCCACAGCACCGCCGCCAGGCCGGTCAGCTCGGCACCCACGACCAGCACGCCGGGAATGAGCAGGATCGTCACGGTCAGCGCGGCAGCGGCGCTGAGCAGTCGCGGCACGCCGCGCCGGAGCAACAGCGGGGACGCCCACATGGCCAGGCCACCGATCACACCGAGCACGCCGAGCCACAGGGTGAACTCATAGACGCCCCGCGGTTCCTGCACCTCGGTGTACGTGGCGATCACGTTGTCGAGGCCGTTCGTGGTGAGGCGGGTGAGCAGGCCGGACAGGAGCGGGTAGGCCGCGGCGGCGGCGAAGCAGAGGGCCGCCTCACGCGGTCGCCGCATGACCAGGAGCGCGGCCGCGGCCGTGGCCGCCAGGAGTGGCAGCAGGATGACCGCGGTGGTGGTCAGGCCGACGGCGGCGACGGAGAGCAGCGCGAGCAGGCCGAGCGCACGCCGGGACCGGGTCTCCAGGAAGTCCGTGAGATACACCCAGGCAAGCGGGATGAGCGCGTGGACGAAGACGCTCTTGCCCTGCGTGAGCCGGGGCAGGTGGTAGGTGTTCAGCGCGTCCGGTGCGCCGGCCACCAGGACGATGTAGGCCAGCGCCACGCCGAAGACCAGCAGCGGGCGCCTCGGCGCCCATCTCAGGACCAGCCGCCACAGCGCGAAGATGGTGAACACTGCCAGCACCGGCAGCATGAGGTACCAGGTCACCGAGGCGGCGTGGACGTGCAGGACACGCGCCAACGCTCCGATGAACACCTCGAAGGAGGGGATCGGTGGGTTCGCCGTCCCACCGGGGAGGACGCCCTCGGTGAACAGGAAGTCCCGGAAGGGGATCTCGTCGCGCTCGGCCACCCAGACCGACTTGCCGACGTAGAAGACGTCGTCGAGGGACACCCGGGCGAGCAGCGTCCCGAACCAGGCGCCGGCCAACGCGACGACGGTCACCACGTACGCCTGCACCGGCGTGGTCACCGGACCGCCGACGGTGGAACCCTCGTCGGCCGGATCGTCGGAGCTGGAGCTGGCCGTCGCGAAGCGCACCCGCAGGGAGGTCCACGCGGAGGCGATCGCGACCACCCCGAGGGCCACCGCCAACCACCAGGTGAGTCGACCGTCGCCGAGGGCGGCGAGCAGGGCCGCGGCGGCGGCCGCACCCACCGGGAGGGAGTAACGCCGCAGCAACCCCGGCCAGCCGTTGCCGGTCGACGACGCCTCGGCCGACTCGGCGATCGCCGCGGCGGTCGCCATCTGACGGCCGGCCGCACGACGTGAACGGAGCCGCCACCCGACGACCACCGTCGCCACCATGGTGACCACCCAGGCGGCGAAGACGATGGACGGACGGAGGTCGAGGGCCAGGTTGAGGTGGTACAGCAGTGTCCACAGTGCGAAGGAGACGACTCCCGCATCAGTGAGGACGACCGGCAACGCGGCTACTCCGGCGTTGATCCGGCGGATCGGGCCACGGCCCCGGCCCGATCGGCGGTCACCCGGTGCCGTGGGCTTCGCCCGGTCGGCGGGCGCGGGCGCCTCAACAACGTCTTGGACTTCCGTCACGAGCCGTCCTTGTCGTCTATTCGTGCACGCAGGGGGCCGGACCGCCCTGGCATCGGCACGGGAGGGTCTCCGAATTGGCGGGTGCAGCCTACCGGGCTGGCACCGGACACGCGGGGGTGCCCGCCGGCGGCGAGGGTCATTTTCCGACCGCCACGTCGCGCTGGCGGGGCACCGCGCTCTCCGCACCGAGCCCGGCGGCGACCGACTCGACCAGGCGGTCCAGGTAGCTGTCGGTGAGCGGGAGGCGGGCGATGGCGAGCCGCCAGTAGAGCGGGCCGACGATGAGGTCGACGGCGGCGTCCGGGTCGGTGTCGGCGGGCAGCTCGCCACGCTCGACGGCACGGGTGACCAGGCGGCCGCCGATCTCCTGCTGGCGGGCGTACAGCACCTGACGCAGGCTCTGGTCGATGCTGGGGTTGCGGGCGGCCTCGGCCAGCAGGTCGGGAATGATCTGCGCGGCCAGCGGGTGCCGCAGCGCGTGCGCCACCACCTGGAACAGCAGCGCGAGATCCCCGCGCAGGTCGCCGGTGTCCAGTGCCGGCAGTTTGCCGTGCGCCGCGGCGGCGACGAGCTCCAGCACCAGGTCGAGCTTGGAGCTCCACCGCCGGTAGATCGCCGTCTTGCTGACGCCGGCCCGTCGGGCCACCGCCTCGATGGAGAGCCGGCCGTAGCCGACCGCGGCGAGCTCCTGCATCAACGCGCGCCGGATGGCCGTGGTGATCTCGCCACGGAGCACCGCCGCGCCGGCCGGGGCGCGCCTCTTCTCGGTCGTCACCAGGGACTCTTCTCGCAGGTCACGAAGGCCAGGGTAGCGCAACGACGGTACGGTTGCGTCCCGACGTGTTTCGGACTACTGTCCTCGCAGCGACGAGGCGGCGCTCCGCGCACAGCTCCCACTAGGATTCCATCGTCGCGAGCAACCCCGTCGTCCCGAAAGATCGGAGCGCCCTTTCCATGGCCACCACCGCGCTGGTCGACCCCGAAACGGGCCTGACCCAGGCGCAGCTGGCCGCTCGGCACGGACTACGGGTCGCCGGTGAGCGACCCAGCCTCGCCGAGTACAGCCGCCGACTGTGGGCCTACCGGCACTTCATCGCCGCGTACGCCAACGCCAAACTGGTCGCCTCGTACAGCAACGCGAAGCTGGGCCAGCTGTGGCAGGTGCTCACCCCGCTGACCAACGCCGCGGTCTACTACCTGATCTTCGGGGTGGTGCTGGCGCAGAACGACATCCCGAACTTCATCGCCTACCTGACCACCGGGTTGTTCATCTTCAACTTCACCCAGAGCGCCGTCCTGGCCGGCACCCAGTCGATCAGCAGCAACCTGGGGCTGATCAGGGCGCTGCACTTCCCCCGGGCCAGCCTGCCGCTGTCCACGACGATGACCCAGTTCCAGCAGCTGCTGGCCTCGATGGTGGTGCTGATCGGCATCGTGCTGGCCACCGGCGAGCCCATCACCCTGGAGTGGCTGCTGCTCGTGCCGGCGCTGCTGCTGCAGGCGGTGTTCAACGCCGGTGTGGTGCTGCTGGTGGCCCGGATGGGCGCCAAGGCGAGCGACCTGAAGCAGGTCATGCCGTTCATCCTGCGCACCTGGATGTACGGCTCCGGCGTCCTCTACAGCGTCAGCCTCTTCGACCGGCTGCCCGGCTGGGCGACGACCCTGGTGCAGTACAACCCCATGCTGGTCTACATCGAGCTGGCCCGGTACGTGCTGCTGGAGCAGGCGCCACTGCTCAACGAGTCGCTGACCCAGCTCTGGCTGGTCGGCGCCGGCTGGGCGCTGGTGGCCGGAATCGGTGGCTTCATCTACTTCTGGCGCGGCGAACAGGAGTACGGCCGTGGTTGAGCACTTCGAGGACTCCCCCCAGGCGACCGCGACGCTGGATCCGGCTGGCGAACGCATCCCCACCGTGGTCGTGGACGACGCGCACATCATCTACCGGGTGCACCAGGGCGCCGCCGGTGGCACCACGCCCGTGGCCGCACTGCGCCGGCTGGTGAAGCGCACCAACGCGCCGAACGTGCGGGAGGTGCACGCGGTCAAGGGGATCTCCTTCACCGCGTACCGGGGCGAGGCGATCGGGCTGATCGGCAGCAACGGCTCCGGCAAGTCCACGATCCTGCGGGCCATCGCCGGCCTGCTGCCGGTCAACCGGGGCGCGATCTACACCCAGGGGCAGCCGTCGCTGCTCGGTGTGAACGCGGCACTGCTCAACGACCTCTCGGGCGAGCGCAACGTCGTCCTCGGATGCCTGGCCATGGGGATGCATCCCGACGAGGTGGCCCAGCAGGCCGCGGGGATCATCGACTTCTCCGGGATCAACGAGCGGGGTGACTTCGCCAGCCTGCCCATGCGGACGTACTCCTCGGGCATGGCGGCCCGCCTGCGCTTCTCCATCGCCGCGGCGAAGAGGCACGACGTGCTGCTCATCGACGAGGCGCTCGCCACCGGCGACAAGGGCTTCCGCAAGCGCAGCGAGCAGCGGGTGCGGGAGCTGCGGGAGGGCGCCGGCACGGTGTTCCTGGTCAGCCACCAGCTCTCCTCGGTGCGGGACACCTGTGAACGGACAATCTGGCTGGAATCTGGCGTCCTGCGCATGGACGGCCCCACCGACGAGGTGATCCGGGCGTACGAGGCCTACGCGAACAGCAAGTAGGGCGCCGGCGAACCTCCGGCATCGACACGGCGCTGTCGACCGCGTCGCCCCCGTTGGGGCGACGCGGTTCGCGCGTTAAGGTTCATTCCGTCGCCGCTCGGGCGGAACCTTCCGTTAACGCATTCCTGAGAGTGAGGATCCGGCAATGACGCAGGACCAGACCACTGGCCCGGACGCCGCCCCGGAGACCCCGGCACCGTGGCGGCCCTCCCGGACGGTGGCCGTGGTGCTGGCCGGCGGCACCGGGACCCGGCTGGGCCTCGGCATCCCGAAGCAGCTCCTGAAGATCGCCGGTAAGCCGATCATCGAGCACACCCTGGCGGTGTTCGAGGCCGCGCCGGAGATCGACGAGATCATCGTGCTGATGGCGACCGGGCACGTCGAGGACGCCCGGCAGATCGTCGAGAAGGCCGGCCTGCGCAAGGTCACCAAGGTGATCGAGGGCGGCGACACCCGCAACGCCACCACCCGGATCGCGTTGGACGCGGTCGGCCCGGCGGACTGCAACATCCTCTTCCACGACGCGGTGCGTCCGCTGCTCAGCGGCCGGATCGTCCGCGAGTGCGTGAACGCCCTCTGGACCTACGACGCCGTGGACGTGGCCATCCCGTCCGCGGACACGATCATCCAAGTGGACGACAACGACTGCATCACCGACATCCCGGTGCGCTCCCGGCTGCGTCGCGGGCAGACCCCGCAGGCGTTCCGCTCCCCCACCATCCGCGAGGCGTACCGGATCGCCGAGGGTGACCCGAACTTCGCCGCCACCGACGACTGCGGTGTGGTGCTGCGCTACCTGCCCGGCACGCCCATCAAGGTGATCGACGGCTCGGACGAGAACATCAAGGTCACCCACCCGGTCGACGTGCACCTGGCGGACAAGCTCTTCCAGCTCGCCGCGGCGCAGGCGCCCCGGCTGACCGACCACCGCAGCTACACCGAGGAGCTGACCGGCCGCACCATCGTGGTGTTCGGCGGCAGCTACGGCATCGGCCACGAGCTGAGCGAGCTGGCCCAGCGCTACGGCGCCCAGGTCTTCCCCTTCAGCCGCTCCACCACCGGCACGCACGTCGAGCGGGCCGAGGACGTCGAGGCCGCGCTGAAGACCGCCTTCGAGGCCACCGGCCGGATCGACCACGTGGTGGTCACCGCCGGGGTCCTGGAGAAGGGCGCCCTGGCCGAGATGGACGAGGCGACCATGGACCGCGTGCTCCAGGTCAACTTCGTCGGCCCGGTCACCATCGCCCGGCAGTCGCTGCCGTACCTCCAGCAGACCAAGGGTCAGCTGCTGCTCTACACGTCCAGCTCCTACACCCGGGGCCGGGCCCGCTACGCGCTCTACTCGGCCACCAAGGCCGCCCTGGTCAACCTCACCCAGGCACTCGCCGACGAGTGGGCCGAGTTCGGCGTACGCGTCAACTGCATCAACCCGGAGCGGACGGCGACCCCGATGCGGACCCGCGCCTTCGGCGAGGAGCCCGAGCACACCCTGCTCGCCGCCGAGGCCGTCGCCCAGTCGTCGCTGGACGTGCTGATCTCCGAGCTGACCGGCCAGGTGATCGACGTACGTCGGGCGCCCGGTGACACCGCCGCGCCGGCCGTGCCGGCCCAACCCGCGCCGGGTCGGGTCGAGGCGCCGGCCGCCGCGGCGTCCGCGAGCTGACGCTGACGGCGGCGGAACACCGACGGCGGCGAACGGAGCGACATGCGCGGTGACCTGGTCCGAAAGCTGGCCGCCCGGTGCCTGAGCACCGGCCTGGCGGTGCTGGCCTTCGTCGTGGTGGCGCTGACCGGCGCCACCGGCTGGGGGCTGGCGCTGGCCGTCGGCGCGCTGGCCGCGGCGGCCGCTGAACGGCGGATCCGGCCCGGCGCGGACCTCGTCGCCGAGACGGCGCTGATCGCCGCCGCGGTCCTGGTCGGATACTCCCGACGGCTGGACGACGGGCTCGACCCGGCGCTCGTCGCCACGGCGCTGGTCCTGCTGGGGCTGGTGCTGCTGGTGGGGCCGCTGCGCACCGCCGGCAACCTGGAGATCCGGGCGGTCAACCTGCCGGTGCGCGCCTGGACCCCGGTGATCGCCGACCAGCTCGGCACCGCCCTGCTCGGGTTGCTCGCCGCGGTGTCCCTGGCCGCCGCGCTGGCCCTGCCCGCAGCGGTGGCGCTGGTCGCCAGCCTGGTGGTGGGCGCCGGAGCCGGGGCGATCGCACTGGACCTGGCCCGGCGACGGTTCCGGCCGACCGCCGGTGGCGGGGCGGTGGCCCGCGCGCTGCGCCGGCACCAGCCGGAGTTCCTGCTCTACTTCTCCGCCCCGCCGGGCTCCGAGTACCAGGTGACCATGTGGCTGCCGTACCTGGAGCGGATCGGCCGGCCGTTCATGGTCGTGCTGCGCGAGCCGGAGTTCCTGGCGCCGATCGGGGCCGCCACCAACGCCCCGGTGGTCTACTGCCCCACCCTGCGGACGCTCGACGAGGCTCTGGTGCCGAGCCTGCGGGCGGCGTTCTACGTCAACCACGGGGCGAAGAACAGCCACTGCATCCGGTTCACCCAGCTCACCCACGTCCAGTTGCACCACGGTGACAGCGACAAGGCGCCGAGCGCCAACCCGGTGTCCGGGATCTTCGACCGGATCTTCGTGGCCGGTCCGGCCGCCATCGACCGGTACGCCCGTGCCGGGGTGCGGATCCCGGCGGAGAAGTTCGTGGTGGTGGGCCGCCCGCAGGTCGAGTCGATCGAGGTACGCCCGGAGCCGGTGCGCGGGCTGGCACACCCGACCGTGCTGTACACCCCGACGTGGACCGGGCACCACGCCGACGCCGACTACTGCTCACTGCCCGTGGCGGAGAACCTGCTGCGGCGGCTGCTGGAGCGCGGCGCCACGGTGATCCTGCGCGCCCACCCGTACACCGCGCAGAACCCGGCCTCGGCCCGGCAACTGGGCCGGCTGACCGAGCTGCTGGCCGCCGACCGTGCCCGCACGGGGCGGCAGCACGTGATGGGCGCGGCGGCCCGGGAGCTGAGCCTGACCGAGTGTGTGAACGCCTCGGACGCGCTCGTCTCCGACGTGTCCGGGGTGATCTCCGACTACCTCTACTCCGGCAAGCCCTACGCGGTCACCGACATGGGCGACGGGGGCGACCGGTTCGTGGACCGCTTCCCGCTGGCCGGGTCGGGCTACGTGCTGCGCCGCGACATGTCGAATGTGGACGAGGTGCTGACCGCACTGCTGGACACCGACCCGCTGGCCGAGGCGCGCTGGGCGACCCGCCGCCGCTACCTGGGTGACTTCCCGGCCGAGTCGTACGCTGACGCGTTCCTGACCGCCGCCCGGCAGGAGTTGGCGCCGGCGAGGCCGCTGGCCACGTCGACCCCGGTGTAGCGGCTCAGCGGTACGCGTCCAGCAGCGCCAGCACCGCCGCCGGGTCCTCCACGTGCGCGTTGTGCCCCAGCCCCGGCAGCGTGGCGACCGGTACGCCGAACTCCTTGAGCTGGGCGTCGGTGACCATCGGGTCGTGCTCGCCTCGGGCCAGCACCACCGGCACGTCCGTCGCGGCCAGCAGAGCGGCGAGGTCCGGCTCGCCGACGGCGAACGCGCCCGGGTCCATCGCCAGCCGCCACCGGCCGTCGACCTGGCGCAGCCCGGCGTCGACCACCGGGTGGTCGGGCGGAAGCAGGCCGGAGAGCCCGGAGACCCGCAGGTAGCGGCGGGCCGCCTCGGTGCGGCTGGGGAACCAGGCGACCGGGCGGGCGGCGAGTTCGGCGGCGCGGGTCAGTTCCTCGGGTGACCAGACGGCCTTGATGCCCAGCCCGACCATGGCGGCCACCCGCGTGCCGGCGGCGCGGGCGGCCAGCGCCAGGCCGACCACCCCGCCCAGCGAGTGCCCGAGCACGACGACCCGGTCGTCGGCGGCCAGGCCGTGGGCGATCCGCTCGGCGAACCCGTCGAAGGAGTACGACGGCAGCGGCGCCGACCAACCGTGACCGGCGAGGTCCGGTGCCAGCCACCGCCCCGGCCAGTGCTGCTCCAGCAGCGGCGCCCAGGGCAGCCAGACGTCGCCGGTCGCCCCCATCCCGTGCAGAAGCAACAGGATCGGTCCGCGACCTGCCCGGCCCTCTGGTTCATCCACCACGGCCGCAGTCTCGCACGGTTCGACCGCTGGTACGAGAGCTGTCGCCGGCGACGCGCGCGGGGACACCGTGCCGGGAAGATCCACTGTAGAGTCCGGCGCCTGGACGGGCTCGGCCACCGTCGGGCCCATCGCGAGAGGAGAGCCGACCGTGCGTACGAAGCATCGATCAGCACTGGCGGCGGCCCTGGTGGCCGTCGCGCTCGCCACCGTGCCCGGCACCCCCGCTCTCGGCACCGCACCAGCCAGCCCTGCCCGAGGCGCCGACACGGCGGTGGCCGCCGACCGGGTCCTGCGGGTCTACAACAACAACATCGAGAACCTGGTGGTCAACAACTCCGACGGGACGTGCAGCCGGATCTCCGGGCCGGACCACCTGACCTCGATCCTGGTCGACGACGCCGGCCGCACCGGCACCACCGGTGTGGTGGCGCCCGACATTCTCATCGTGCAACAGGTACGCGGCACCGGCCAGGCCGAGGCGTACGCCGATCAACTGTCGGCCAAGTTCGGCTACCCGGCGGGCACGTACGGTGCGATCGTCGCCTGGAGTGACCCGGAGCCGTGGGGCAGCACGCACAGGTGCAGCTCGCAGGCGCTCGGTGACCTCAAGAAGAAGCAGACCAACGGGATCATCTGGAACACCAGGACGCTCGGCCTCGCCGCCGGTGACATCTCGAAGTACTGGAGCGCGGGCTGGCTCAAGCCCGGCACGGCCTACGACAACGGCGCCGGGTGCACGCTCTACAAGCCGCCGAACAGCGACCCGGACAGCACCGACTACTACAAGTGGAAGCGGACCAGCGCCATCGCGGCCCGGTTCACCATCAGGGCCACCGGCACCAGCGTGTTCGCCGCGACGATGCACCTACCCCAGGAGAACCGGCAGAACGCGTGCGCCGGCGACGGCGACCGGGGCATCGCCAACAGCGGCATCCACCTCGGTGCGGACGCGACCAGCCTGCTGAACGCCTCCACGATCCGCATCGTGGGCATCGACGCGAACCGCACGGGCATCGCGTCGGGCACGCTGAGCGGGTACGGCATGACCGGCTACGGGTCGAAGGCCACCAGCGGCTCCAGCAAGATCGATTATCTCTTCGTGAAGGGCAGCGTGCAGCCGTCCGTAGTCGACCACACGGTCAGCGGGACGAAGTCCAACCACCTCGCGCTGTACGGCTTCGTCAGCTACTGATCGCACCGACGCGGACGCCGCGGGCGCCGGCCCCTCGTGGGGGACGGCGCCCGCGGCGGCTGCGCCCGGGTCAGGCGGAGTAACCCCGAGTGGCGATCCAGTTCGCCAGGTCGATCGTGGTGATCCAGTACGCCGGGTCGGCGGCGTTCGCCGAGTCGGCGATCCGCACGGTCCGGCCGTTGTCCTTGTAACCCACGACGGCGATGTAGTGGCCACCGCCGTAGGAGTGCCAGCCGCCGTTGGTGTCGGTGGCGTCGCCGACGACGTTGGCCACCACGCCGCGACCGGCGCTGATGGCCGCGACCACGTCGGCCTGGAGCTGGTCCATCTGCGCCGGGCTGGGCGTGCCGGCGAACATGCGGGTCCGGTACGGGGAGCCCTTCACCTCGGCGTTGAGCACCCGGGTGGTGTCCAGGGCGGAGTTGGTGCCCATCTCGGTGGTGCCCAGCTCGGCGCCCAGCTCGTCCTGCGTGCGGTCGATGCCGGTGGCGCTGAGGGCGTTGCGGGTGGCCGCCGGGCCACAGTTGTAGTACGTGTTCTGCGCCTGGTAGTCGTAGTCGAGCACCTTGGTCGCGGGCGGCTTCGGCGGCTGCGGCTTACGGGTCAGGTCCGGGTTGCCGCTGGCCTTGGCGGCGGGCGACGCGGCGCTGGTGGCCGGCACGGGAGCGGTGGTGGTCGGCGCGGAACTGGCCGAGGGGGACGCGTCGCGCGCGTCGCCACGGGAGGCAGCGGTGTCGCTGCGCATCTCGGCGACCGTGGTCGCGGTGTGCTGGGTGGCCGGGGCGTCGTCGGTGCCGGCGAGCAGGGCGCCACCGGTGGTGGCGATCGCGAGGGCCGCGGCGGAGGCGGCGACGATCTGGTACGGGCGCTCGCTGGTGAGGCGGCGGAGCTGACGCTGCAGGGTGTGCTTCACGGGGTCCTCCACGGATCAGGGGGAGAGCGGCACACCGGGGCCGGACCGGTATCCGGGCAGGCGCCAACGCGCGGACCGTGGTCCGCGGATGATGAACCGCTCAGGGGATGGCCCGGCGTGGCCGGGCGGAAGAGGCGGTGACCCGGGGGGTCAGCTCACCGTCACAAGACGGATGGGCGGGGGCACCGCGGCGCCGTGGAGGCGGGGGAACAACCGAGGGGTGGAGAGTTGCTGCACGAGGATGGAACTCCTTCCGACACCGCCTACCGGGTTAGCTGACGGATTCGGGCGGGAAGATCGCCCTACCGCGGCCGTGGCTCGCGGATTCACCCCGGACTTGCTGGTGGGTCCCCGGTTCGTTGATCACGATTAAGCGGGTCGGCGCGGCGTCGCCTCTTGCGAACGGTTACCGCACCGGACGGGACGACACTACTGGTCGTGTTCCCACCCTGCCAAGCCAGGTTCACCTGCGTAAACCTGAAATGGCGCAGCAATTTCTGCGCGTATTGCCACTGACGCGACTCGATGGGACAACCGGTTACGGAGGCGCCTGCGGGCGGGAACCGGACAGGCCGGTGACAACGGCGCCGGATTCGCGGGAACAATCGCGCCGATCGCGCCGTGCGCCCGGTTCCGAGCGGGTGTGACCGGGCTCACGTCCCTAATCGACGACTCAGCCGACCCGGGCCGGACGCCACCGCGTCACGGCCGCCGGACGCAGCGCCGCGGTCATCGTGCGACGTGCCGGTAGCGTGTTCGGGCGCAGCCGGGCCGCCGCCGCGTACGCCTCCTCGGCGAGCGCCCGGGCCGAGGCCGCGGCCAGTTCCGCGTCCCGCCACGCCGACCGTTCCCGCCCGGCCGCGGCCCGGTAGTCGGCCAGCCGCGCGTCCCGGACCGCCCGGCTCAGCAGCGCCTCCTGCTCGACGGGGTGCCGGCGGGGATCCCAGCCGTTGCGGTGCGCGAAGACGTCACCGAGCTGCCGCATGGACAGGTCACCGCGCCAGTGCGCCTCCATCGCCGCACGATGCAGATAGCGCTCCCGGGCGGCGTACTCGGCGGGGGTGCGCGGCGTACGCGGGGTGGGCAGCGCGCCGGCCCCGTCGAACCGGCGGGCGGCGGTGTCCGCCTCGTCGTACCTGGCCCAGGCCTGCTCCACCTCTTCCTGAGCGGTCAGCCAGTCGGTGCGCCGCCGGCGGGCGGTCTGCGCAGCCCCGGCAGCGGCGACGGCGACCTCCTCGGCGTACCGGCGCAGGTCGGCGGCCTCGGCCTCGGCCACCTCCCGGGCGCTTGGCGCCGGCGCCGGGTCCACCGCCGGCTGGTCCCGCTCCGGGCGGGCGACGAGCACGGCGAGCACGGTGAGAGCGAGCAGGAACAGGGCTGACCAGATGGCGGCGGCCTGCGGCACCTCGGTCAGGAAATGGTGGAAGACGACGGTCTCCATGGTCGGCACCTCGCGGAGAGAGTGATGCGATGAGGATCCGCACGGGCCACCGGCGGCGGGCCACGGGTCGGCGGGGTGCGGAGCGGATGAGTCGACAGGTGCGGCGGCGGGACGCGTCCCGGTGGCTCAGCGTGCGGGTGGGGCCCGGGGCGCCCGGCTGGCCGGGCCGGCAGAGCGGGGCAGCCGGCCGGCGCCGGCCGCGCGCACCGGCGCCGCGTCGACGGCGGCGGCCTGTTCGGCGAGGGGCGTTGCCTGCCCGTCGGTCGACCACGTCGGGCCGGCCTGCTCGACGGCTCCCTCGGCGCCGAACGGCGTCGTGTGTGCGGCACCGTCGGCCGGGGCGGGTCGGGACATCGGCGCGAGCAGCCCGGGGGTGAACGCCGTCGGCCCGGAGGCCGGCGCCGTCGACCCGGAGGCGGTGGCGGGGGCCGTGCCCGCGCCGAGCGCGAGGGCGGCGACGACGGCGAGGCTGGTCAGCACACGTGTCGCCCAGCGCGCCACCCACCACAGCGGACAGGTGAGCGCGACCGGAAGCACGTACCCACGCTACCGTCGTGGCCGCCCGGGTGCATGGGTGCCGGGCGTGTCGGCGCACGCCGCGCCGACCAGGATGGACGGTGTCAGCGCGACTCGGCGTAGGTCGGTCGCTCGCCGGGTCGGTCCACTTCGACGTCGTGCGATCCGGTGGCCTCGGCCTCTGCACCACGAGCCTGCGCGGTGCCGCCGGGTTCGGTGCGGCCGGCTTGGGCGCCGCCGGTCCGCTGTCGCGGAACGACCGCCGGGCGGGCCGGGCGGCGCGGCGCGAGCCGCCGCATCATCGGGGTCTCCACGAAGCGATGCAGCAGCCCGGCGAGGACCAGGTTCACCAGCAGGAAGCCGAGCACCGCCGCCGGGCCGCGCCAGCCGCCGAAGCCGGTCCCCCAGTCCCCGGTCCACCGCAGCACGCTCGTCATCACCAGCACGTGCACCAGGTAGAAGGCGAACGAGACCTCGCCGAGCCACACCAGCGGCCGCGACCGCCACGGCGAGCGCAGCCCCCGCACGTCGGCGTCCGCGGCGGCGGTGATCACCAGCAGGTACGCCACCGCGAGCAGGGTGGTCCACAGCTCGGCGCGGATCCACTGGGCGGCGGCCAGCCAGGTGACCGCGAAGATCAGGCTGGCCGCGGTCAACCCGGGGCCCCGCCAGAGCCCGCGGCGCATCAGCTCGGCCGCCACCGCGCCCAACCAGAACTCCAGCGACCGCACCGGCGGGAAGACCTGGGTGAACCACCAGCGGCTGGCCTCCGGCACCAGATGCTGCGCCGGCCAGAGCGCGAAGATCAGCAGCGGCAACGCGACGACCAGCGTCCAGAGCAACGCCGGCCGGGACCGGCGCAGCAACGGCAGGGCCAACGGCAGGCAGAGGTAGAAGAAGAACTCGCAGGACAGCGACCAGCTCACCGTGTTGATGCTGTAGAACCAGCCCGGCCGGGGGTCCCAGGCCTGCAGCAGCAGCAGGTTCTCCAGCGCGGCGGCCGGCAGCACCGGATCGGCGAACCACCAGGCGACCAGCAGCGCCGCGGCCCACAGCACCAGATGGTTCGGATAGATCTTGGCGACCCGGCGCCGCCAGAAGCTCCGCCGGGAGTCGCCCGGGCGGGCCGACCAGACCAGCACGAAGCCGCTGAGGATGAAGAAGAACTGCACCCCGGACAGCCCGAGGGTGAACAGCGTGTCGACCACGGCCTTGTAGTCCGGCTCGGTGATGATCCGCATGGTCCCGGCGTGGAAGCCGAAGACCAGCAACGCGGCGATCCACCGCAGCCCGGTCAGCGAGGGCAGCCGGGTGGTGGTGGGCGCGGGCCGGGCCGCCGACTCGGCGACGGTGCTCGTCATGCCGAGGTCCCGGCGCTCCGCAGGATCACCAGCACGTGCGTCTCCTCCTCGGCGCGGCGTCGGACGGCGCGACGGCGACGCCCACGGCGGCCCGGGCAGGGCCGCACCCGGGGCACCCTACCGGGTCACTCCAGGGTGAACCGGACGTGTCCCACGGGTGCCGGAGGGCCGGCGTTAACCTTCCGCTCCGCGCAAGTTCAGGGATTCCACCTTCGTAGGCCACGTCAGGTTCCGAGCCCGGCCATCCGGGTCGTCGAAGGTGGCGGCGTGGTCAATGAGCCGACGCACGCACCGCTGCTGAGCATCGTCGTGCCCGTGTACGGCGTCGAGGCGTACCTCTACCAGTGCCTGGAGTCGATCCGGGCCGACGTACCGGCGGGCGAGGCGGGGGCGGTCGAACTGATCGCCGTCGACGACGCCTCCCCGGACGGCTGCGGCGCGATGCTGCGGTCGTACGCCGCCGGCCGCGACGGGGTCCACGTCGTCCACCTGAGCAGCAACGTGGGCCTGGGCCTGGCCCGCAACGCCGGTCTCGACGTGGCCACCGGCCGGTACGTCTGGTTCGTCGACAGCGACGACTGGCTGCCGCCGGGCACCATCGCAGCGGTGCTGGACCGGCTGCGCCAGCACCAGCCCGACGTGCTGATGCTGGACCACCTGCGGGTGCACGAGGACGGCCGGCGTGAGGTCGACGCGAGCAGCCACCTGCTGCGCGGGATGCCCGGCGTGGCCCGTCTGGCCGACCAGCCGCAGCTGCTGCGTGTGCAGCACACCGCGTGGAACAAGGTGGTCCGCCGGGCCTTCCTCGACGAGCTGGAGCTGCGGTTCTTCCCCGGCTGGTACGAGGACATCCCGTTCAGCCACCCGCTGCTCATCGGCGCGGAGAAGATCTCCGTCCTCGACCAGGTCTGCTACCTGTACCGGCAGGGCCGGCAGGGTGCGATCACCTCCACCCGCAGCGGCCGGCACTTCGACGCCTTCGCGCAGTACGAACGGCTGATGGACTGGGCCCGGCGGCGGCATGCGGACGAGCAGTTGCAGGCCGAACTGTTCGAGTTGATGATCAGCCACCTCCTGGTGGTGGTCGGCAACGACGACCGGCTGCACCCGCACCTGCGGCGGGCCTTCTTTCATCGGGTGGCCGAGCACTACCGCCGCTACCTGCCCACCGGTGGCTACCCGGTGCCACCGGGCGTGGCCGGGCTCAAGCACCGTCTGGTCGGCCGCGGTGACTACCTGTCGTACTCGGCGCTGCGTCAGGCGCACCGGGTCGCGGGCCGGCTGCGCCGGGGCGGCGCCACGGGGGACGCCGACAACGGTGCCGGTCCGGACCTCGGAGACGAGGACCCGGGCCGACCAGCCGGTTCCGCGGCCGCAGCGGGCGAGCGCGCCGTCGAGAACACGGATCGGGTCGACGCGCTGGCCGGGCGCCGCCTGCCGTGACCCCCTCCACCGCACACCAGGCCGGGAGCCGGGTCGGCTCCCGGCGCCCTGGTTTTCCAGGTCCTCCGCCCGCCGGGCGGACGACGACAGCACCACCGCACCTCGGTGCGGGCGTACCTGAGCAGAGGTCGGAATGACGGCGACAATCAAGATCGGACCGCACGCGGTCGGTGCCGGGGAGCGACCCTTCGTGGTCGCCGAGATGTCCGGTAACCACAACGGCGACCTGGACCGGGCGCTGGCCATCGTCGACGCGGTGGCCGACAGCGGGGCACACGCCCTCAAGCTCCAGACGTACCGGCCGGACACGATCACGATCGACGTCGACACACCGGCGTTCCGCATCTCCAGCGGGCACGAGCTGTGGGGCGGGGAGAACCTGTACCGCCTCTACGAGCGGGCGCACACCCCGTACGAGTGGCACGCCCCGATCTTCGCGCGTGCCCGCGCACGGGGCCTGACCGTCTTCTCGTCGCCGTTCGACGCGACCGCCGTGGAGCTGCTGGAGTCGCTGGACGCGCCGGCGTACAAGATTGCTTCCTCGGAGCTGGTGGACCTGCCACTGATCCGGTTGGTGGCCTCCACCGGCAAGCCGATGGTGATCTCGACCGGGATGGCGACGGTGGCCGAGATCGACGCCGCCGTGCGGACCGCCCGCGACGGCGGTGCGGCGGGCATCGTGCTGCTGGCCTGCACGGCGTCCTACCCGGCGCCGCCGGCCGACAGCAACCTTCGCCGGTTGCCGGTGCTGGCCGGCGCGTTCGACGTGCCGGTGGGGCTCTCCGACCACACGCCCGGCATCGGGGTGGCGGTCGCGTCGGTGGCGCTGGGCGCCTGCTTCATCGAGAAGCACGTGACGCTGGACCGGGCCGACGGCGGCGTGGACTCCGACTTCTCACTGAACCCGTCGGAGCTGACGGCCCTGGTCGCCGAGTCGGGCCGGGCGTACGCGGCGCTGGGCGGCACCGCGATCGGCCCGACCCCCGCCGAGCGGGAGGGCCTGCGGTTCCGCCGTTCGCTCTTCGTGGTCGAGGACGTACGGGCCGGCGACCCGGTCACGGCCCACAACGTCCGGTCCATCCGGCCGGCCGGCGGGCTGGCGCCGGTCGAGATCGACCGGGTCCTCGGTCGGACCTTCGCCACCGACGTGCCGCGTGGCACTCCCCTGAGCTGGGACCTGATCTGACGGGTGCACGCTCGACAGGAGACCTGGCACGCGAGCGGCGGTGCCGCCGGTCTCATCCCCGATGGAAGCCGGGCGCTGGGGCGAAGCCGACGGTGACCACCAGGTCGGCCAACCGCAGGGTCCGCCAGACCGCTGCGCCGTCGGCAGGCGTACCCAGACCGTAGCGGCGCCACCAGGCGACCACCGGCATGTCGGCCAGCTTGCAGCAGCACTCGGCCCGGGTCCAGCGCGCCCAGAAGTCGGCGACGCCGAACCGGCGGGCCAGCGCCGGCGGCACCGGGGCGTCCGCGCGCTCCGCGTCGATCGCCACCCGCCACCCGGGCGCGGGCGGCCCGTACCAGCCCACGCAGCGTCCGTCGTCGAGGTGACTGCGGGTCACCGCGTCGGCCAGCGCGGCCGGGGTCCCGACGCGCAGGTGCCGCTCGGCTGCGGCCAGCAGCCCCGGCACCGGGCGCGGCCCGCCGGCGCCACCCGGCCGCGACGGCGCGGCCGGGCCGGCGATGGTGACCGGCCCGGGCGCCGCTTCCGGTGGCACCGGTCGCAGGTCAGATGGAGGCGGCACCGTCCACCACGATGACCTGGCCGTTGATGTTGGTGTGCTCCCGCAGCAGCATCCGGACCACCGGTACGACCTCCACCGGCTCGGTCAGGTGGCCGGTCGGGGTGCGGCGCACGATCTGGTCGAGCTGGGTCGGGCCGAGCACCGCGGACATCTCGGAGGCGAAGAAGCCGGGGGCGACCGCGTTGACCAGCATCCGACCACCCAGCTCCCGGGCGAGCGAGCGGGTGGCGGCGTCCATGCCGCCCTTGGTGGCCGAGTACGCGACCAGGCCGGGGAAGCCGCGCTGCGCGCAGATCGACGTGATGTTGACGATCCGCCCGCGCAGCCCCTTGCCGAGCATCCGCCGGATCACCAGCCGGGTCAGCTGCAACGGCGCGGTCAGGTTGGTCTCGATGATCCGGGCGATGTCGTCGGTGGACGTGTGCACGTGCAGGGAGTCCTGCCCGACGGCGGCGTTGTTGACGATGCCGTCGATCGGCCCGAGGCGCTGCTCCACCTCGCGGACGAAGCCCTGGGCGGCGCGCAGGTCGGTGACGTCCACGGAGCCGACGTGCACCCGGTCGGGGTGCTCGGCGGCGAGCTTCTCCAGCTCCGAAGTGACCGTGCGGGCGAACGCGGCCACCCGTACGCCGTGGTCGAGCAGGTCGGTGACGATGGCCAGGCCCAGCCCCCGGGAGCCGCCGGAGACGAGAACCACGGAGCTGGGCGGGACGAGCTGGGTGTCGGCGAGGTCAGACATCGCTCTTCAGGGTCTCCTTGACGGGGATCTCGGTCAGCACGCGGATCCGGCGTGGCACCGCGTGCTCGGGCAGCCGCTCGGCACACCAGCGGACCAGTGCGGCCTCGTCGGTGACGCCGGCGGCGGGGGTGAGGACCACCTCGGCGACCACCATCCGGCCGAGCACCGGCGCCCGGCGGCCGGTGACCCGGGCCCACGCCACCGCGGGATGCCCGGTCAGCACGCCGCGGACCACACCGGCGGAGACCTTGCTGCCGCCGACGTTGATCTCGTCGGAATCCAGCCGGCCGGTGATCAGCACCCGGTCGTCGACCACCTGCACGCGGTCCCCGGTGCGGACCGGGCCGGCCAGCCCGACCCCGTGGTACGGCGAGGTGACCACCAGCTCGTCGTCGTGGACGGAGAGGGTCGGCCGGCCGGGGGCCTCCCTGCCCAGCCAGGCGGCCGGGAACCCGGCTCGCCCGTCGTGCACCACGATGGACGCCCCCACCTCGGAGGACGCGTAGATCCAGGAGATCCGGGCGGCGGGGAAGACCTCCCGCAGCTGGTCCAGGATCGCCTGGTCCACCGGCTCCCCGCCGAGGGTGATCTGGCGCAGCGGCACCCGGGCCAGCGCGGCGGCGTCCCGGTAGAGGGTGCGCCGCCAGAAGGTCGGCGTGCCGGAAGCGGCGTCGACCCCGTGCGCGGCGGCGACCGCCGGCCAGTCGTCCAACTCGTCCGGCTCGACGACCACCAGGTGCTGACCGGCCTGGGTCAGCGACAGGGTCACCACCTGCCACCAGGCGTACGTGCCGGGGGCGTAGGGGCAGAGCCAGGTCCGGTCCGGCTGGCCCGCCCGTACGGTGGTCAGCGTGTCGAGGGTGTGCCCGACCCGCTTGGGGCGGCCCGTCGAGCCGGAGGTCAGCAGCCAGAGCCGCCCGGGTTCGCCGGCGCGCGGGCGGGGCGGCGCGCCGGGGTGCGCACCGTCGTCGTCGAGGACGGTCACCGTGAACCCGGCGTCGAGCAGCTCCGCGCGCATGGCCGCGTCGACCCGGCCCACGGTGCTGAGCAGCAGCTCGGTGCCGTGCAGGGCGTGCTGCCGCGCGGCGGCCAGCGCGTGACCGGCGGAGTGCGCGAGCACCGCGGCCGGGTCGGGCAGCGCCGGCGTCGGCAACGTCCCCCAGGTCAGTGTGGTGCCGCCGACGACGAGCCGGTTGTCGGCGCCGGCCAGGCGCGCGCCGGCCGGGGGGTGGGGTGTCGCGACGGTCACTGCTGCTGGAGCTCGACGAGGAAGTCGAGGACGTCGGAGACGGTGGCGATGCGGCGCAGGCCGGGTGCGTCGAAGTTGAGCTCCTCCCCCGTCTCGTCCTCCACCCGCAGGGCCAGCTCGGAGAAGTCCAGCGAGCGGAAACCGATCTCCCGCAACTGCGCACCGTCGTCGGCGGGCAGCTCCTTGTCCTGGTTCTTCAGCACCTGAGCCATGAGGTCGCGGATCTGCGCGCGACTCAATTCGTTCATGCGCCGGAGTCTACCTCCTGACGAATGGCCATTCGATTTCCCGGTGCGCCCGGGTAGGGTGCCGGAACCGGACGTGAACAGATCGGAAAGCGAGAGGTACGTGCTGCGCGAAGCGACGGCGGAAGACGTTCACCTGATGTTGTCCTGGCGTAATCAGGAAACCAACCGTCAGGTCAGCAAGACCAGCCACGAAATCACCGCCGACGAGCACGCCCGGTGGTGGTCGGCGGTCCGCGGGGACCCGTCCCGGCGGGTGCTCGTGTACGTCCGCGACGACCTGCCCTGCGGCGTGGTCACCTTCTTCGACCTGCGGTTGGACGGCTCCCGGACCGGCGCGTGGGGCTTCTATCTCGACGCCGACGGGCTGGCCGAACGGGGCGAGACGCTGCCCGTGTGGCTGGCGGTGATGCGGGAGGCCGTGGAGTACGCCTTCGACGGGTTGCACCTGGACCGGCTCGACGGGGAGGTGCTGGCGCACAACACGGTCGTACGACAGATGAACCGACGTTTCCGATTCGTCGAGGGCATCCCGCGACAGGAGCTGTCCGACGGGCGGGAAATCACCGTCATACCGATTTCGCTGGCCCGGGCCGACCGTCGGCAGCGCTGATTCCGGTACGCATTTCCGCAATCGTCCGACACCATTAACCGGCCGTGTGTCCGGTGGACATCGGCTGTTCACGAAAAGCGGTGCCCACCGGAGCGCGGGCGGTCAGGCCCGCCGCCACGCCGCCCAGTTCTGGCGCACGTTGCCACCGAGCCGGACGAAGCCGTACGCCGCGCCGTCCCAGTCGTCGGGTTGACCGGGCGCCCAACGGGCGAACACCACCTGCGCCGCGGCCGGCGGCTGCTCCCGGAACCACCGCACGTCGGTCCACGTCACCTGGTGGCTGAGGTTGAACCGTTGGATGTAGTGCACGCCCGTGGAGGCCCAGACCCGCTCGCCGGGACGGACCCCGACATCGGCCACCCACGGGGTCGGCGCGGTGCTCGCCACCATCGGCCGCACCAACCGCTGGTCGATCACCTGCATGGTGACGAGGTTGACCACGACCAGGGCGCCGAGCACCGGCAGCCGCAGCCGGGGCACCCGGGCCGCCGCGACGAGCAGCACGCAGCCGGCGATGCCGATCAGCGACCCGACGACCGGTCGGAACTCCCGCCAGCCGCCGGTCAGCGCCATCAGGTCCGGTGCGCCGAAGCCGCCGTAGCGCAGCGAGTGCCCCCGGCTGGCGACGTACGCGAGGCGGACGGCGATCAGCGCGCCGCCGGCGACCAGCAGCGCGACCGCGACGGCGGCCCGGCGCAGCACGACCCGACGGCCGGCGGTGAGCAGCACTCCGAGCCCGACCAGCAGCCAGAACGGGGCCAGCATCTGCACGTAGCGGCCGTAGATGGCGTCCAGCGGTTTCCCGGTGATGCCCGCCAGGATCACCGACGCACCGCTGGCCACTCCGACGCTCACCACCAGCGCCACACCCATCGTCCAGCGGGTGGCGTCGCCGCGCCGGGGGCGCCACAGTTCACGGACGGCGGCGGCCCAGGCGACCCCGGCCATGCCGAACGTGATCACCACGAGGTACCAGAGCTGGGTGGTGACCGCCGCGCCGACCCGGACCACGCCCGCGCCGGAGGCGACCGCGTCGACCACACTGCCACCCGGGGTGCTGCCGAGCAGGTAGACCTTGTCCCCGAGCAGCCGGATGCCGGCCTCGTTGACCAGCGCCAGGGCGAGCACCGGCAGCAGCGCCGCGAGCACCGCGGCCGGCGTGATCCGGCGGCGGACCAGCAGCAGCAGGACCAGCCCGGCGTGCACCGCCACGATCACCAGGCCGCGGGAGTGCAGGAGGTGGAACGCGCCGACCAGCAGGCCGACGGTGGCCGCGGCGACCGGCCCGGGCCGCTCGATCCAGCGGTGCACGGCGAGCAGCCAGGCGACCACCAGCGGCGCCATCACCGTGTCGATCATGGCAACGCCGGAGTAGAAGGCGGTGGCCGGCAGGGTCGCGGCCACCACGGCCCCGAGCAGGGCGTACGACCGGCGCAGTTGGAGCAGTCGCCGGCCGAGCAGGTACGCCAGCGGCAGCAGCGTCGAGTTGACCATCGCGTTGATCAGGTGGACCAGCCGGTAGCTGTCGCTGAAGTCCCGGTCGCCGAGGAACGCGGGCGAGATCAGCATCGGGTAGCCCACCCGGCGCAGAAGCTCGTTCTCGCTGCTGAACCCGCCCGGCCCGCCCGCCAGCGCCCGGGCGGTGTTGAGGTAGCTGTCCTCGTCGGTGTGCGCGATCGGCAGCACGATGTGCCGGGACAGCCACATCCGCCAGGCGACGCTGAGCACCCAGCCGACGAGCAACAGCAGCGGGACCAGCCAGCGCCGCCCGACCGTGGCCGGCTGCGTCCCGGCCGGGACCGCCGGCCGTTCCATCACGTCGCTGCCGGATGCCATCAACGCCTCCTGAACTGCCGGCGGACCGGGCCGGTGCACGCCGGTGACGCTCGGGGTGAACCGCTCGCGCCGGGGTGGCGCGACGGTCGGGTGAACGCGGGAACCGGCGGCGCGCAGGGGCGGACGGGTCGCTCGCGCGGCCACTGTAACGGCCGGATCGAGCCTGGTCAGGCCGCTTCGCGGGTGGCCGGAAGTGTTCGCCTACGCGGTGCCCGGCATTCACGGGGGCAGGGGAAGCGGTTAACCCGCGAGCGCCGGCCCGTTAACCCGCCGCGGTTAGCGTCTCACCCCGGTCGGCCGGCCGAGGGCCGCCCGTTCATCCACGATCACGGGAGCACCAAATTGAGTGAGTTGAATGGATCGTCCATTCTGATCACCGGGGGAACGGGTTCCTTCGGCAGGACGTTCCTCCGGCACATCCTCACCGAAGCCGACCCCGCCCGCGTGGTGGTGTTCTCCCGCGACGAGCTCAAGCAGTACGAGCTGCGCCAGCAGCTCGGTGACGACCCTCGGCTGCGCTGGTTCATCGGCGACATCCGGGACCGCCACCGCCTCACCCGGGCCATGCACGGCGTGCAGCACGTGGTGCACGCCGCCGCCCTGAAGCAGGTGGACACCGCGGAGTACAACCCCTCCGAGTACATCGCCACCAACATCACCGGCTCGCAGCACGTGGTCGACGCCGCGATCGAGGCCGGGGTGCGGAAGGTCATCGCGCTCTCCACCGACAAGGCGTCCAGCCCGATCAACCTGTACGGCGCGACGAAGCTCGTCGGCGACAAGCTGTTCGTCTCGGCCAACCACTACGCCGCCCACCACCCGACCCGGTTCGCGGTGGTCCGCTACGGCAACGTGGTCGGCAGCCGGGGTTCGGTGGTCCCGCTGTTCAGCCGGCTGGCCGCCGAGGGCAAGAGCCTGCCGATCACCGACAAGCGGATGACCCGTTTCTGGATCACGCTGGAGCAGGCCGTCCAGTTCGTCATGGACTCGTTCGACCAGATGCAGGGCGGCGAGCTGTTCGTGCCGCGGATCCCCAGCATGCGGATCCTCGACCTGGTCGAGGCGGTCGCTCCGGAGGCCACCACGCACGAGATCGGCATCCGGCCCGGCGAGAAGCTGCACGAGGAGATGATCGCGCCGGACGACAGCCGGCGGACGCTGCGCGCCAAGGACCGGTACATCGTCCAGCCGACCATCGCCGGCTGGGGCTACCAGCCGCCGGTCGACTGCGAGCCGGTGCCGGACGGCTTCGCCTACCAGTCGGACACCAACGACGAGTGGCTCAGCGTCGACCAGCTGCGCGACATGCTCGGTCTCACCGCATGACGGGGATGCTCCCGTACGGCCGGCACTCCGTCACCGAGGACGACGTCGCCGCCGTGGCCGGTGTGCTGCGCGGCGACTGGCTCACCACCGGGCCGCAGGTCGACGCGTTCGAGGCCGACCTCTCGGCGTGGACCGGCGGCGCGGGCTGCGCCACCGTCTCCAACGGCACCGCCGCGCTGCACGTGGCGTACGCGGCGGCCGGCGTCGGCCCCGGCGACGAGGTGATCGTGCCGCCGATGACGTTCGTGGCGACCGCCAGCAGCGCCGTCGCGCTCGGCGCCAAGATCGTCTTTGCCGATGTCGAGGAGGAGACCTTCACGCTCGACCCGGCGGCGGTCGCCGCCGCGACCACCCCCCGCACCCGGGTGGTGTCCGCCGTCGACTACGCCGGCCACCCGGCCGACTACGACGCGCTGCGCACCGCGATGGGCGGGCACGACGCCCTGCTGCTCGCCGACGCCGCGCACTCCATCGGCGCCAGCTACAAGGGTCGCCCGGTCGGGACACTGGCCGACCTGACCACCCTGTCGTTCTTCCCCACCAAGAACCTCACCACCGCCGAGGGCGGCGCCGTGGCCACCCCGCACCCGGAGCTGCTGAAGCGGGCCCGGCGGTTCCGCAACATCGGTCTGGTCCGCGAGCGCGACGAGCAGCGGTGGCCGGACGAGGGCGGCTGGCACCAGGAGGTGCACGAGTTCGGGCTGAACTACCGGCTGCCGGACGTGCTCTGCGCGCTGGGCCGCAGCCAGCTGCGCCGGCTCGGCGAGTTCCTGGACCGCCGGGACCGGCTCGTGGCCCGCTACGACGAGGCCCTCGCCGACCTGCCGGGCGTCCGACTGCCGGGCCGACGGTCGTGGGCGCGACCCGCCTGGCACCTCTACCCGATCCGGGTGCTCGACGGCCGTCGCCGCGAGGTGTACGACCGGATGCGCGCCGCCGGCATCGGCGTGCAGGTCAACTACATCCCCGTGCACTGGCACCCGGTCTTCGCGGACCTGGGCTACCGGCGCGGATCCTGCCCGGTGGCCGAGTCGTTCTACTCCCAGCAGCTGTCGCTGCCGCTCTACCCGGGACTCAGCGACGCCGACCAGGACCGCGTCATCGACGCGCTGACCGCGGCCCTGCGGGCCGGCTCGGTGCGTTCCGCCGCCTGATGGGAACCTGATGCACCACGCCAACCACTTCTACGGCCACGCCCACGTGCTGGCCCGGTACGCCGGCCTCGGCGACCGGCACCCCCCGCGGATCAACGGGTACGTGCAGCACGGCTGGAACATCGGCGACGGCCTGGCCCCCGGCCACCCGTACGCCGACCGCACCCCGAGCCTGCTCTGGTCGGAGCAGACCCGCCGCCGGGCCTGGTCGGTGGGTCGGCGCAACGTGGTCGTGATCGGCGCCCCGTTCGCCTACCTCCTGGCCATGCGGCCCGAGGATCCGCCCGCCGAGGAACGGGAGGGCACCATCTGGTACCCGTTCCACGGCTGGGAGGGCCAGCACGTCAAGGGTGACCACCGCGCGCTGATCGCCCGTATCCGGGACACCGAGCCCGGCCCCGTGACGGTCTGCCTCTACTGGCACGAGTACGGCATGCGCAACGTCCGCCGCCTCTACGAACGCGCCGGCTTCCGGGTCATCTGCCACGGTTACCGGGGGCACTGGTGGAAGGACACCGACCCCGAGTTCCTCGACAACCAGCTGACCGAGCTGCGCCGGCACCGCCGGGTAGCGTCCAACCGGCTGACCAGCGCCATCTTCTACGGCATCGCGGCGGGCTGCGAACCGGCGGTCTACGGCGACCCGATGATCCTTTCCAACGAGGATCCGACCTTCGGCGGGACCGCCCGCATCCGGCGGCAGTGGCCGGAGCTGCACGGCGCCGCGGTCGACCTGCCCACCGCGGTCGAGATCGCCCGCGCCGAACTGGGCACGGACCACCGCTGCACGCCGGCCGAGCTGCGCGAGCTGCTCGGTTGGGCGCACCTCCAGGAGGAAGAGGAAGACCGTGACGACTGAGACGGCACCCGCCGGCCGGATGACCCTGCCGGGCGGCGAGATGCTGGCCTGGTCCGACCTGCCGAAGGAGCGGTTGGCCGACGGCGGGCCGCTGGCCGCTCTGGCCGCCCGGATCGTGCCGGCCGGTGCGCGGGTCCTGCTGGCCGGGCCGCACGACCCGGCGCTGCTGGACCGGCTCGCCCACGCCGAGGTGACCTGCCTGCTGCGCAGCCACCCGGACGCGGTGGCGCTGGCCCAGCGGGCCGCCCGGGTGGTGGTGGGTGGCCCGGGTGGGCTGCCCGACGACGACACGTACGACGTGGTGATCGCCGGTGCCGGGCTGGACCCGGTGGAGTCGGTGGAGGGCGCCCGGTTCGGCTGGGACGGGGTGCTGGCACGCCTGGCCGCCGCCGTACGGCCCGGTGGCGCTCTGCTGCTGCGCCTGGACAACCCGCTCGGCCTGCAACGAATGGTGGCCGCCACCCCCTGGTACGCCGACCGGGACGACTCCGCCTGGGTGATCGGCGGCGTGCTGGACCGGACCCACCCGGCCAACCGGGAGCAGCTGCGCCAGCGGCTCACCGGCTCCGGGCTGCTGCCGACCGCCTGCTGGGCCGCGTACCCCGCAGCCGCCAGCGCGACGGCGCTGCTCGACGCCGACCAGCTCGACCGGGACACCGGGTCCGGGCTCTTCGACGCGGTGCTGCACGGCGCCTGCGCGGGCGGTTCGACCACCGCGCCGGTGCTCCAGGACCCGGCCCGGCTGGCCGTGGACGCGCTGCACGCCGGGCGCGCCGCCGACCTCGCGCCGGGCTGGCTGATGCTGGCCCGGCGACCCGGTGGGCCGGCGGACCCGGCCACACCGGCCGGCAGCGGGGACCTGCCGACGGTGCTGGCGCAGACCGGGCCGCCCGGGATCGGCGTGCTGGAGGTGCTGCACGGCCCGTCCGGATGGCGGTGGGGGCTCGCCGCGTCGACCGACGCGAGGGTGCCGGCCGCCGCGCCGTTCGCCAGCCGCGAGGCCGCGTACCGGGATCCCGACGCGCTGACCGGGCCGGTGCCGTCCGGGCGGCTGCTGCGTACCCTGCTGCTCGACGCGGCGCTGCGCCGCGACCTGGCGACGCTGCGCACGCTGCTTAAGGGGTACGCGGGCTGGCTCGCCGGCCAGGCCGACGACGACGGCCGGGTCGCCGGAGCGGGCGCGCTGGCCAGCACCGACAACGTCGTGGTCGACGGGGACCGCTACGCGGTGCTCGACCCGAGCTGGCGGGCCACCGCCGCGGTGCCCGGCGACGTGGTGCTGGCCCGCGGGCTGTGGCGCTTCGCGACGGAGCTGCTCACCGGCGGGTACGCCAACCCGTGGTCGTCCACCCTCGACGTGGCGGGACTGACCGTGGTGCTCGGCGGGCTCGCCGGCCACGACCTGTCCCGGGACACCGTGGCGCAGGCGGTGGAGGCCGAGGCGGCGATCACCGCTGCGCTGCACGGGCTGGACACCGACGGCCGGGGCAGCCTCGCCACCCGGCTGCACGCCATCGAGCCGACCGACCCGCCGGTCGGTGCCCACAGCTACCAGCAACTGCGGGAGGCGTGGCTGCGCCAGCGCGAGGAGATCAGCCGGCTCGCCTCCCTGGCCAGGTGGACCGACGAACTGCTCACCTCGCGGGAGCGGGCGTTGCGCCGGGCCGAGACGACGATCAGCCTGCTCAGCGGTTCGCTCAGCTACCGGGTCGGCCGGCTCGCCATCACCCCGGCGCGGCTGGCCAAGCGGGGTGCCCGTGCCGCCAAGCGCCGCGCCCGCTGGGCGCTCGCGCCGAAGCAGGAGGAGCAGCAGTGACCGGCCACGACGGCGCGCCCGACGCGGCGCGGGCGGTGCTCCCGACGGAGGCCACGGTCGCGGCCGGAGGACCGCGCATCGTCGGCATCGTGCAGGCCCGCATGGGATCGTCCCGACTACCCGGCAAGGTGCTGCGCCCGCTGGCCGGGCGTTCCGTGCTGGGCCGGGTGGTCCGCGCCGCGCGGGACAGCGGCGTCCTGGCCGACCTGGTGGTCGCCACCAGCACCGACGCGGTCGACGACGCCGTGGTGGCCGAGTGCGCGCGACTGGGAGTGCCCTGCCACCGCGGGCCGGTCGACGACGTGCTGGGCCGCTTCGTGGGCGCTCTGGCGGCACACCCCGCCGACGCGGTCATGCGGTTCACCGCCGACTGCCCGCTGCTCGACCCGGAGATCATCACACTGGTCGCGTCGGTCTACCGCGCGGTGCCCGGGCTGGACTACGCGAGCACGTCGATCGCCCGCACCCTGCCCCGCGGGATGGACGTGGAGATCATCCGCGCGGAGACGCTGCGTACGCTCGACCGGCTCGCCACCGGTCACCACCGCGTGCACGTGACCTCGTACGCGTACACCCATCCGGACCTGTTCCGGGTGCTCGGGGTGACGCTCACCCCGGACCGCTCGGCGCTGCGGCTGACCCTCGACACCGAGCAGGACTGGGCGCTGGTGAGCGCCGTGGCCGACCACTTCGGCGACGTCAGCGTGCCGCTGGCCAAGCTCGCCGACTGGCTCGACGGTCAGCCCCGGCTGCGCGCCCTCAACGCCGACGTACGGCAGAAGCGGCTGGAGGAGTCCTGAGCACGCTACGGGTCGGACTGCGCTGCGACGCCGGGCCGCGACGCGGCGTCGGCCACCTCGTCCGCTGTCTGGCGCTCGCCGAGGAGTTCCTGGCCCGGGGCGCCCACGTCGCGGTGTTCGGCGCGGTCGAGCGGCTCGACTGGGCCACCGCGGAGCTGGCCGCGCGGGGCATCCCCCTGCATCCGGGGCCGGAGTCGCCGGCCGAACTGGTCGAGGCGGCCCGCCGCCACGAGCTGGACGTCCTGGTCCTCGACTCCTACGAGCTGGACCCGGCCGGGGCGGGCGCGCTGCGCGCCGCAGGTGTGTTCACCCTCGCCCTGATCGACGGTGACAGCCGCGGCCAGGACGCGGACCTCTACCTCGACCAGAACTTCGGGGCGCAGTCCGCCGCGCTGCCCGGACGGCTGCTCGCCGGCAGCGGGTACGCCCTGCTGCGCGACTCGGTGGTGACCGCCCGACCGCCGGCCCCCCGACCCGCCACAGCGGTCAGCCGGCCCCGGGTGCTGGCCTTCTTCGGGGGCACGGACGCCGTCGGCGCGGCCCCGGTGCTGACCCGGGTGCTGGTGGCCACCGGCCATCCGATGGACCTCACGGTCGTCGTCGGCCGACCGGAGATCGAGGCGGAGCTGGAGGAGATCACCCCGGGGCGCGGGCAGGTCGTACGGCCCGTCCCGCCCACCGGATCGCTGCCGGCGCTGATCACCGCCGCCGACCTGGTGGTCAGCGCCGCCGGCACGTCCACCTGGGAACTCTGCTGCCTGGGCGCACCCTCGGCGCTGGTCTGCGTGGTGGACAACCAGCGCGACTCGTACGCCCGGGTGGTGCGGCACGGCCTGGCCGCCGGCCTGGGCGAACTGCCGGAGCTGACCGGCGGCGGGGTCGCCGGCCGGGCCGCCCGCGCGGCGGCGGCGCGCACCCTGCACGGGTTGCTCAGCTCACCGCAGCGACGCACGGCGCTCGCCGCACGGGCCTGGTCCACCGTCGACGGGCGGGGCCGGGCACGGGTCGTGGACGCGGTGTTCGACGCCGTACGCCCCGCCGCCGTCGGGGGCTGACCGTCGGCCAGGGTCACGCACCCCGTACATCAATTGGCACGGGTGTACGAAAGTGCTGCTAGGGTGGCCCCATGACGCAGGCCGCCTACCAGCCGTCGATGCTCGACCTGGCCGACGCCGGGCCGACCCTGGGGCCGCTGCCCGGCCAGATCCGCCGGCACCACCTCACCCGGGGCGCCTGGGTCGACCACCTCCCCGGCTGGGTGCGCGGCTCCGACGCGGTCCTCGACACCCTGCTCAGCGAGGTCCCCTGGCGGGCCGAGCGGCGCCCGATGTACGACCGCGAGGTCGACGTGCCCCGCCTGCTCTGCTGGTACGGCGGCGACGAGCAACTGCCCCATCCGGTGCTCACCGAGGCACGGACGGAGCTGACCCGGCACTACGCTCCCGAGCTGGGCGAGCCGTTCGTCACGGCCGGCATGTGCCTCTACCGCTCCGGGCGCGACAGCGTGGCCTGGCACGGCGACACCATCGGTCGCTCTGCGCACACCGACACGATCGTCGCGATCGTCTCGTTCGGGTCGCCCCGGCCACTGCTGCTGCGCCCTCGCGGCGGCGGCGACAGCCTGCGCTTCCCCGTGGGCCACGGCGACCTGATCGTGATGGGTGGCTCCTGCCAACGCACCTGGGAACACGCCATCCCGAAGACCGCCCGCGCCGTCGGCCCCCGGGTCAGCGTCCAGTTCCGCCCCATCAACGTCGCCTGACCCTCCCCACCCTCGCCCGCCGCGCCGCGGACACGGACAGGCTGAGGGTTAGAGAAGGCCGGCGAGCTTGTAGAGGACCAGCGAGCCGGCGACTGCGACGTTCAGGCTGTGGCCGTGCCCGACCATGGGAATCTCCACCGCCGCGTCCAGGTGGTCGAGCGCCTCGGGCGGGATGCCGGTCGCCTCATGCCCGAGCAGCACCACGGTGCGACCCCGAGCGGCGGGCAGATCACCCAGCCGGACGGCCTCGTCGGCCAGTTCCACCCCGAGGATCCGGGTGCCGGCGGCCCGTTCGGCGGCCAGCCAGCGCAGCGGACTGCCAACCCGGTGGACGCAGCCCGGCCGGCGCAGCGTGTTGCCTCGGGCCACGGCCTCGTCCACCCAACGGAACGGCGGCACGGCGAGGCAGGCACCGACCGCGTCGCAGGTGCGCAGCAGGGTGCCCAGGTTCGCGCCGTGCAGCGGCCAGAGCGGAGCGGCGATCAGGTGACCCCAGCAGCGGTGTGGCCGGGGCCGGCGAGCGGCCCGCAACTCGCGCGGCGGCCGGACCCGGATGGCGGCGCTCACGCCGCGCCGGCGACTCCGCCGGACAGAAGAAAGATCATGCGAAGAGTGCTTAGCGGCGCACCCGAACCCTCACCGACAACAGAACCCCCACCATACCGTGCCGCACCACTCCCCCACCCACCCTCGAACTACGTTGATCATGAAGTTATTGCCCGCAAAATCGGCGTGTCGCCGCAATAACTTCATGATCAACGGGGCGGGGTGGGTTGGGGTTGGGGTTGGGGTTGGGTTAGTCGCGTTCGATGAGGTGGCCCACCACGGTTGGGCCGAGCATCACGGCGAAGCCGGAGCCGTCGCGGCGCGGGTCCGCCGCGGGCAGCTCGACCGGCTCGCCGGTGCCGGTCGCGCCGACCGGACGCGGCCCCACCCAGGCGACGGCCACGTCCGTCTCACCCTTGAGGAAGCGGTGGGCACGCACCCCGCCGGTGGCCCGCCCCTTGGCCGGGTACGCCTTGAACGGCGTCACCTTGACCGTCGCCCCGGTGGAGGTGACCACCATCGGCTCCCCGTGCCCCGGATCGTCGGTGCGCACCGCACCGAAGAAGGCCACCCGCGCGCCGGCGGGCAGGTTGATGCCGGCCATGCCGCCACCCTTGAGACCCTGCGGGCGGACCAGCCCCGCCGCGAAACGCAGCAGCGACGCCTCCGAGGTGACGAACGTCAGCGTCTCGGCGCCGTCGGTCAGCCAGGTCGCGCCGACCACCTCGTCGCCGTCGCGCAGGCCGATCACCTCGAACTCGTCGGAGCGCACCGGCCACTCCGGCGCGCAGATCTTCACCATGCCCTGCCGCGTGCCCAGCGCCAGCCCCGGTGAACCCTCGGCCGAACCGCCCAGCGGGGCCAGGCCGACCACCGTCTCCCCCGGCTCCAACGGCACCAGCTCGGCGGCGGACATGCCGCCCCGCAGTGACACGGTGCCGGCCTGCTCGGGCAGCACCGGCAGCGGCAGCACGTCGACCTTGAAGGCCCGACCGGCGCTGGTCACCAGCAGCACCCGACCCCGGGCGGTGGAGTGCACGATCGCGCGTACCGTGTCGTGCTTGACCCGGCCGTTGCGTCGGCGCCCCTCGGAGCTCTCCTCCGACTCGGCCGCAGTCCGGGCCACCAGCCCGGTCGCGGAGAGGATCACCTGGCACGGGTCGTCGGCGACCTCCAGCGGACCGGCCGGCGCGGACGCGGCCAGCACCTCCTTGAGGTCACCGTCGACCAGGGTGGTGCGCCGTTCCGTGCCGAACTGCTTGACCACCGCGGCCAGCTCGTCGGAGACCAGCTTCTTGAGCACCTTGTCGTCGTCGAGGATCGTGGACAGCTCGGCGATCTCGGCGCGCAGCCGCTCCTGCTCGGCCTCCAGCTCGATCCGGTCGAACTTGGTCAGGCGACGCAGCGGAGTGTCCAGGATGTAGGTGGCCTGGATGTCGGAGAGGCCGAACTGGCTCATCAGCCCGTCCTTGGCAGCCTGCGCGTCGTCGCTGCCCCGGATCAGCCGCACCACCCGGTCGATGTCCAGCAACGCGATCAGCAGACCGTCGACCAGGTGCAGCCGCTCCTGCCGCTTGCGGCGGCGGTACGAGCTGCGCCGGGTGACCACCTCGTACCGGTGGGCCAGGAAGACCTCCAGCAGCGCCTTCAACCCGAGGGTCCGCGGCTGCCCGTCGACCAGCACCAGGTTGTTGACGCCGAAGGACTGCTCCAGCGGGGTCAGCCGGTAGAGGTCGGCGAGCAGGGCCTGCGGGTTGACCCCGACCTTGCACTCGATGACGAGCCGGGTGCCGCTCTCGCGGTCGGTGAGGTCCTTGACGTCGGCGATGCCGGTCAACCGCTTGGTCTTGGTGACCTCGTTGGTGATCGCCGCGATGACCTTCTCCGCGCCGACGCCGTAGGGCAGCTCGACCACCGTGATCGCCTGACGCCCCCGGCTGCCCTCGATCGGGCCGATCTCGACCTTGCCGCGCATCCGCACCACGCCGCGCCCGGTCTCGTACGCCCGGCGCACCTCGTCCAGGCCGAGCAGCACGCCGCCGGTGGGCAGGTCGGGGCCGGGCACGTACTCCATGAGCTTGTCGAGCGTGGCGTCCGGGTGGTTGATCAGCCAGCGGGCGGCGGACACCACCTCGGCGAGGTTGTGCGGGATCATGTTGGTGGCCATGCCGACCGCGATCCCGGACGCGCCGTTGACCAGCAGGTTGGGGAACGCGGCCGGTAGCACGGTGGGCTGGGTCAGCGAGCCGTCGTAGTTGGGCTCGACGTCGACGGTGTCCTCGCCCAGCTCACCGACGAGCAGCATGGCCTCGCGGGACATCCGCGCTTCCGTGTAACGCGAGGCGGCCGGGCCGTCGTCGGGGCTGCCGAAGTTGCCGTGCCCGTCGATGAGCGGCACGTTGAGGGAGAAGTCCTGGGCGAGGCGGACCATGGCGTCGTAGATCGCCGTGTCGCCGTGCGGATGGTACTTACCCATGCAGTCGCCGACGATGCGGGCGGACTTCACGTGCCCGCGATCCGGACGGTAGCCCTGCTCGTACATGGACCAGAGGATGCGCCGGTGCACGGGCTTGAGGCCGTCGCGGGCGTCGGGCAGGGCGCGGGAGTGGATGACCGAGAACGCGTACTCCAGGTAGGAGTCGGAGACCTCGGTGACCAGCGGGTTGTCGAAGACCCGCGCGCCGGCCTGGTCGAACGAGGAGAGATCGACCTTGTTTTCCTTGCGGCGTGCCATGACTCAGCTTTCCCCTCGGACGGAACCCGTGCTCATGCGTCGATCGCCTCGCGGTCGACGCGGTCGGCGGAGTCGATCAGCCAGTTGCGGCGCGGCTCGACCTTCTCGCCCATCAGCAACTCGAGGATCCGCTCGGCGGCGTCCACGTCGTCCATGGTGATCCGGCGGACCGCCCGGGTGGCCGGATTCATCGTGGTGTCCCACAGCTCGTCGGCGTCCATCTCACCGAGACCCTTGAACCGCGGGATCGGCGTGACGATCTGCTTGCCGGCCTTCTCCAGCTTGCGGACCGTCGTCTCCATCTCGGCCTGGGTGTAGGTGTAGACGACCTGCGGGTTGCGCCCCTTGGTAGTGATCTTGTGCAGGGGCGGCATGGCGGCGTAGAGCCGGCCGGCCTCGATCAGCGGGCGCATGTACCGGGCGAACAGGGTGATCAGCAGCGTCCGGATGTGCGCGCCGTCCACGTCGGCGTCAGCCATGATCAGCACTCGGCCGTAGCGCAGCGCGGACAGGTCGAACGTACGCCCCGAGCCCGCGCCGAGCACCTGGACGATCGCCGCGCACTCGGCGTTGTCCAGCACCTGCTGGAGGTTGGCCTTCTGCACGTTGAGGATCTTGCCGCGGATCGGCAGCAGCGCCTGGTATTCCGACGAGCGGGCCATCCGGCTCGTGCCGAGGGCGCTGTCACCCTCCACGATGAACAGCTCGCTGCGGTCGATGCCGGTGGCCCGGCAGTCGACCAGCTTCGGCGGCATCGACGCGCCCTCCAGGGCGGTCTTGCGCCGGGCGGCGTCCTTCTGCTGCTTCTGGGTGAGCCGCACCCGGGCCGCGTCGACGATCTTCTGGAGCACCGTGCGCGCCTCGGCCTTGGTGCGCCGGTCCTCCATCCACGCCTTGATGTGCGCCTCGACCAGCGTGTGGATGACCTTGGTGATGCCGGTGGTGGAGAGCTCGTCCTTGGTCTGCGAGGTGAACTGCGGCTCGGGGAGCCGCACGTGCACCACGGCGGTCATCCCCTCCAGGACGTCGTCCAGGGTGGGCGGCTCCTCCTTGGCCTTGAGCAGCCCGCGGGTGTTGCGGACGGCGTCGGCGAGGGTGCGGACCAGTGCCCGCTCGAAGCCCTTGCGGTGGGTGCCGCCGTGGGCGTTGCGGATGGTGTTGGTGAAGCACTCGACGGTGCGGTCGTAGCCGGTGCCCCAGCGGAACGCCACCTCGACCTCGGCGCGGCGCTGCACGTTGGACTGCATGACGCCGTTGGCGTCGGCGGCGTTCTCCCGGTAGGTCCCCTCGCCGGTGACCAGCAGGGTGCCGGAGACGGGCCGGTCGCCGGCGGGGGCGAGGAACTCGACCATGTCGCTGAGCCCGTTGGGGTAGTGGAACCGCTCCTCGGTGGGCGCCTCGCCGGTCAGGTCGCGCAGCAGGTACGTCACGCCGGGGACCAGGAAGGCGGTGTTGCGCAGCTTCATCCGGACCGCGTCGACGTCGAGCGCCGCGCCGGTCTCGAAGTAGCGCGTGTCGTGCCACCAGCGGATCGAGGTGCCGGTGGCCTGCCGGCGCTTCATCGCGCCGACCACCTGGAGCCCGGGGCCGGCGGTGAACGGCGCGTCCGGGCCGTCACCGTCGAAGATCCCCGGCACGCCGTGCCGGAACGACATCGCGTGGATCTTGCCGGCGCGGCGGACGGTCACGTCGAACCGGCGGGACAGCGCGTTGACCGCGGACGCGCCGACGCCGTGCAGCCCACCGGAGGTCTTGTAGCCGGAGCCGCCGAACTTGCCGCCCGCGTGCAGCCGGGTGAGCACCAGCTCGACGCCGGAGATGCCGGACTTGGCGTGCACGTCGGTGGGGATGCCCCGGCCGTCGTCGTCGACCTGCACCGAGCCGTCGGCGTGCAGGATCACCTCGACGTGGCTGGCGTGACCGGCGACACCCTCGTCGGTGGAGTTGTCGAGGATCTCGTTGACGAGGTGACCCACGCCACGGCTGTCGGTGGAGCCGATGTACATGCCGGGCCGCTTGCGGACAGCGTCCAGCCCCTCGAGGTGGGTGAGGTCATCGGCCCCGTACAGGGTGTCAGGCTCTGCGGTCAACTGGTCGAACTCCCGGGTCTCAGGCGGTGTGCTGCCTCTCACCGGCGACATCAGCCGGCGTGGCGCGCCGCAGCGAGCCTAGCCCGAGGCTGGGACAAGATTCGGAGGCCCCGCGCGACCCGCCGGGTGTCGACCCCTGAGACGTGAGCCACGGAACAGCCCCCCGGCGGCCCTGACCGGCCTCGCCGTGGCGTTCGCGGGGCAACGGAGGGGCCGTCCGGCCGATATTCTGACCGGCGATCGCGTCCGGCAGGTGCCGGCGCGGGGCGGGAGCGGGCATGGACGACGACGAGGCGACCGGGCGGCTGGCCGCGGCGTCGCTGGCCGCCGGTGACCCGACAGGCTGGTTCGAGCAGCTCTACACCGAGGCGCGGCACGGCGCGGCGATCGTTCCCTGGGACCGGGACGACCCGCACAGCCTGCTCGTCGAGTGGACCGCCGATCGGCGTCCGACCGGGGCTGGCCGCCGGGCGGTCGTGGTGGGCTGTGGGTACGGCCGCGACGCCGAGCACATCGCGGGGCTGGGCTTCGCCACCGTGGCCTTCGACATCTCCCCCACGGCGGTGGCCGCCGCCCGCGACCGGCACCCCGGCTCACCGGTCGACTACCGCACCGCGGACCTGCTGGACCCGCCACCGGCCTGGCGACGGTCGTTCGACCTGGTGGTGGAGAGCATGACGGTGCAGGCTCTGCCTGCGGAGATCCGTGCCGCGGCGATCGACGCGGTGGGTGAGCTGGTCGCGCCGGGCGGCACCCTGCTGGTCATCGCCGCCGGGCGCGCCGACAGGGACCCCGCACCGGTCGGGCCGCCGTGGCCGTTGACCCGCGCCGAGGTCGACGCGTTCGCCGGCGCCGGGCTCGCGCCGGTCGGGGTGGAGGACATCCGGGACCAGAGCGGAGTACGCCGTTGGCGCGCCGAACTTCAGCGAGAGCCGATCGGGTGACCGCGACGAGGAGCCCCGACGACCCGGGTACGGCCGACCGTCAGGGGGCCACCGTGGCGCACGAGTCGACGCGTGACGCCCTCCGGCGCGCCCTGGGTACGCGGGCCCGCCGGTGGCTGCTCGCCATCACCCTGCTGGCGGGCGTGCTCGCCGCCGTGGCGCTGACCGCGGCGGCCGACCCGGCCGACCGGACGTTCGCCGCACTGTCGGACACGGTGCAGAGCCTGATGTCGGTCCTGACACCGCTGTTCGGCATCCTGCTGGTGCGTGACCTGCGGCGGGCACCCGATGCCGTGCGCGTCGGCCCGACCCTGGTGGCGGTGGGATTGCCGGCAGTCGTCATCGGCGTCTTCGGGGTGGTGGTCTGCGCCGTGACGCTCGCCCTCGCTCCGGCGGACATCGCCGACCAACCGTGGCGGCACGCCGGCACCGTCGCGGTCGGCGGTGTGCTGGTGCAGGTCGTTGCCGGGCTGGTGGGCACCGGGCTGGGTCTACTGCTGCGCTCGCCGGTCGTCGCGTTCCTCGCCACCATCGTGCTGCCGCTGGGCCTGTACGGGCTGCTGGGCGGCGTGGACGCTCTGCGTCCCGCCCAGGCGTGGCTGACCCCGTACGGGAGTGTGCGCAACCTGCTCTCCGGCGAGATGAGCGCCCTGCGGTGGGTCCAGTGGCTGACGGTCCTGCTCGTCTGGGGTGTCGGGCTGAACGCCGCCGGTGCGGCCCTGCTCCGGCGGCGCCACCGGTCCCACCGGTAGGCCGCCCGGCCCTCGCGTCGCTGGGCGGTGACGGTGGTGCACCTCGCCCGGGTGTACCGGTCCGGCGTGTCTTTCATCGAACGATTCTGTTACGGGCCATTGACGCCCGTCGCACAGGGGTGATCTGATCGCGCTCCCAGAGAATCTTTCATCTTTCGATGGATGGGAGCCCCATGCCCAGGTTCCGGCGTACCGCGCTCGCCGCGGCAATCACGATCGTCACGGCGGCGCTCTCGACCGCCGTCGCGTTGCCAGCCCCCGCGTCCGCCGCGCTGCCCACCGCCGCGGTGGCGATCGGTGACAGCTTCATCAGTGGCGAGGGCGCCGGGGCGTACACCCCGGTGGTCGACGTCAACGGGGTCGCGCAGGGCTTCCCCGGCTGGACGGCACCGAACAACAACGCCTACTTCTGCCACCGCTCCGCGAACGCCTCGCTGAACCAGGCCAACCTGCCGGGCATCCAGAACCGGTTCAACCTGGCGTGCTCCGGCGGTCAGCCGCACGACATCGCCACCGCGTCGGCGGCACGCGAGAAGGGCCGCACGGTGGCCTCGCAGATCGACCAGGTGCGTGCCGTCGCGCAGACCCAGGACATCGACCTGGTGCTGATCGGCCTCGGGTCGAACAACAGCTCGTTCACCTTCGGCAGCGTCGCGGAGAAGTGCGCCAACCGGTTCATCGCCGACGCCTGGACGGGCTGGTGGGAGTTCTGGGCGTACCTCGGTGGCCCGGTGGAGCAGAAGCCCTGCAGCGACGCCGACCTGGCCACCGCCGCGCAGCTCAGCGCCGCCACCGCGGAGACCACCGCGGCGGTACGCCAGCTGCTGACCACCCTGGACCAGGTGGACGCGGACGGGCAGCACCGGGTCGTGTTCCAGGACTACACCAACCCGCTGCCGCTGGATCTGGAGCCGACGTTCCACACCCAGGACGGCCGGGACGACACCCGGGACAAGTTCCGCGACCTCGGCGCCGAGCGCTACGCGGCCGGCTGCCCGATCCACCGGGCGAGCCTCGCGCCCGGACACCGTTTCTCGCAGGGCCTGGGCACCCTGGTGAAGTCCACCCGGGACACCCTGGCCGCCGAGTTCCCCGGCGCCGACCTGGTCTACCTCAACGTGCAGCGGGCCTTCGACGGCGCCCGGCTCTGCGAGTCGGCGGCCAGCCCGACCGGCGCGCTGGCCACCCCGATCCGGTTGCAGGACAACCCTCCGAACGGCACCTTCGTCACCAGCCTCTCCGGCAAGGACAAGATCGCCATCCAGCGGATCGCCAACACCTGCGTCAGCTACTTCCAGACCTGTCAGGAGTCGTGGCACCCGAACGCCACCGGGCACCAGGTGCTCGGCCAGTGCCTGAGCGGCGCCGCCGTCACCAGCGCACGGTCGGTGGCCTGCGTCCGCGCGGGCAACGGGAGCATCTCCGTCTCCTGACCGCAACCGTCACCGGAGGCCCCGCCAGCCGGCGGGGCCTCCGCCGCCTCCGGCCACATCGGACACGGATGGTGATCGCCCGATCACGCGCCGGACCAGTCGATCCGCGCCGTCGGAGAAGTCGATGATCTACAGGTTAGTCGGGCGAAGCAGGGGTACCGACCCTTCATGCGGGTCCTCGGTATCAATGCGATCTTCCACGATCCGGCGGCTGCCCTGGTGGTCGACGGGCGAGCGGTGGCCGCCGCGGAGGAGGAGCGGTTCAGCCGTCGCAAGCACGGCAAGCGACCGGTGCCCTTCTCCGCCTGGGAGCTGCCCGAACTCGCCGCCGCCTGGTGTCTGAGCAGCGCCGGCCTGGGCGTCGACGACCTCGACGCGGTGGCCTACTCCTTCGACCCGACGCTCTGCGGTGACGCCGCGGCCCTCGGGCTGAGCGACCCGTGGGACTGGCTGCGGGTCGAGTACGCCACCCGCGCACCGCAGTTCCTGGCCGCCGCGTTGCCGGGCCTCGACCCGGCCCGGGTGCGCTTCGTCCCCCACCACGTGGCGCACGCCGCGTCCGCCGGGCTGGCCGCGCCCACCGCCGGCGACGACACCGCCGTGCTGGTCCTCGACGGGCGCGGCGAGGTGGCCAGTCACCTCGCCGGGGTGTACGACGGCGGCGAGCTGCGGTCACTGCGCACGCAGGAACTGCCGCACTCGCTCGGCCTGCTCTACGAGGACCTGACCCGACACCTCGGCTTCCTGCACTCCAGCGACGAGTACAAGGTGATGGCGCTGGCCTCCTACGGCCGCCCCCGCCACCTGGGGCTGCTGCGCGAGCTGGTCCGGGTCACCGACGACGGTGGGTTCACCGTGGACCGGATCGACTGGGCCAGCCTCGCCAAGCCGCGCGATCCCGACGGCGAGATGACCGACGACCACGCGGACCTGGCGGCGAGCGTGCAGGCCCGTCTGGAGGAGGTGATCCTCGACCTGTCCCGCTGGCTCCACGACGCCTCGGGCGGGGCGTCCACCCTGGCCCTGGCCGGCGGCGTCGCGCTCAACTGCGTGGCCAACGCCCGGCTCGCGGCCGAGGGCCCGTACCGGCGGGTCTGGGTGCAGCCGGCGGCCGGCGACGCGGGTACCGCGCTGGGTGCGGCCCTGCACGTCGCCGGCGCGCTCGGTGACCGGTCGGCGCCGATGAGCGGGGTCGACCTGGGCCGTGGCTGGTCCGACGAGGAACTGGAGGCGGAGCTGCGTCGGGCCGCCCTGCCGTACACCCGGCCGCGGTCGATCGCCGCCGAGGCGGCCCGGGTGCTGGCCGACAACGGCATCGTGGCGTGGTATCAGGGCCGCAGCGAGTACGGCCCACGCGCCCTCGGGCACCGGTCGCTGCTGGCCCACCCCGGTGACCCGGCCACCACCGCCCGGATGAACGACGTGAAGGGTCGGGAGCAGTTCCGGCCGATCGCGCCGATGGTCCGCGCCGAGCGGGCCGCCGAGATCTTCGACGGTGTGCTGCCCAGCCCGTACATGCTCTTCGTGCACCGGGTGAAACCGTGGTGGCGGGACCGCATCCCGGCCGTCACCCACGTCGACGGCACCGCCCGCGTGCAGACCGTCGCCGCCGACACCGAGCCGGTCGTGGCCGAGCTGCTGGCCGAGTTCGAGCGGCTGACCGGGCTGCCGGTGGTGGTGAACACCTCGCTGAACACCGCCGGCCGGCCGATGGTGGACACTCCGCGCGAGGCCATGGAGCTGTTCGGCTCCGCGCCGGTGGAGCTGCTCGCCCTCGGCCCGTTCGCTGTCCGCCGGTCGGCGCTGGGCGGTGCCCGGTGATCAGTCTCGTGGTGCCGACCCTCGGCCGGCCGAGCCTGGCCGTGCTGCTCGCCGCGCTCGCCGACCAGATCGGTGAGCTGCCGGAGGCGGAGCTGCTGCTGGTCGACGACCGGCGCGACGAGACCGGGGAGCTGGCGGTGCCGGGGGCGCTGGCGGCGTACACCAAGGTGCTGACCGGTCGGAGCGCCGGCCCGGCGGCGGCCCGCAACGTCGGCTGGCGGGCGGCCCGGGCGCCCTGGGTGGTCTTCCTCGACGACGACGTGGTGCCGGCCGACGACTGGGCCCGACGGCTGCGCGCCGACCTGGCCGTCGGCGACCGCGTCGGCGGCGTGCAGGGGCGGGTGCGGGTCCCGCTGCCGACCCACCGGCGGCCAACCGACTGGGAACGCGTCACCGCCGGCCTGGCCGACGGCGAGTGGATCACCGCCGACATGGCGTACCGGCGGGCCGCCCTGGCGGCGGTGGGCGGCTTCGACGAACGTTTCCCCCGCGCCTACCGCGAGGACGCCGAGCTGGCCCACCGGATCCGCCGCGCCGGCTGGGAGCTGCTCGTCGGGGAGCGGTCGGTGACCCATCCGGTACGCCCGGAGAGCCGGTGGATCAGCCTGCGCACGCAGCGCGGCAACGCCGACGACGCGTTGCTGCGCCGGCTGTACGGCCCGCGCTGGCGCACCGAACTGGGCGTGCCGCCGGGGCGCCGGCACCGGCACGTCGCGGTCACCGGCGCCGCCGTGCTGGCCGTCGCCGGCGCGATCACCGCCCGGTCGCGGCCACGTGGCGGCCCGACCCGGCGGGCGCTCGACGTCGCCACCGTTCTGGCCGCGCTCGGTTGGGCCGCCGGCACCGCCGAGTTCGCCCGGGCGAGGATCGCCCCCGGCCCCCGATCCGTCGACGAGGTCGCCACCATGCTGGCCACCAGCGCGCTGATCCCGCCGCTGGCGGCCGCCCACTGGGTACGCGGCTGGTGGCGCAGCCGAGGCGCGCGGGCAGGCACCGGATGGTGACCGACGGGCCGCG